>NZ_JH114151.1:0-7743 GCF_000224595.1 Prevotella sp. C561
ATTGATGGTATAAAATCAGGCTGCTCATATCCTGCCAGATAGATGAAATGAATGTCACGCTTGAGGAGCGACTCTATACGACGGCAGGAATAGATATTATTCATGTAGGCGTAAAGAATCACCTTGAGCATCATTTGTGGATGATAAGGCTTGCGACCACTGGGCTTATAAAGCTTGTAGACATTATCCAACATAAGATTATCCACCAAGGCATCTAAAAGACGAACAGGGTCATCTTCTGCGATATCCTTATCGATTCTTTGAGGAAAAAGAATCATTTTCCTGTGTATGTAAGAACGAAAGTGTACCTTTGTCATAATGAGATTTTTTTGTATGCCTAAAGGTACAAAAACTTTAGGAAATAGCAAAGCCCTGGCTTGAGAAAGTCGGGGCTTTGTGCATAGAAAAGAGGATGTGTACATTTTGACACACCCTCTCTTTTTTTGTTGTTGGTGAGTGATGGAAGAGTTTTACAAGGGATGGTTATTAGGCTAATGGGCCTTATATGGCTTATAAGTCTAAGGGGCTATGGGCTTAATAGTATGGGGCTGATATGCCTAATGGGCCTTATAGAGCCTATAAGTCTAATGGGGCTAATAAGGCTTATAACTCTAATTGGGCTAATTAGCCTAATAGTTTTAGGATAATAAGTTAAATTTACTAATTAAGCTTGTTGAGTAATTTGTTATAGGATTAAGTCATTTTTTATAATATTCTTTTATTCTTTTCGTTAATTCTTTATATGCAGTGGACCGATAGGATTCGACAAGTAAAGATTTTCTTAGTAGTTGCAGCAATTCTTATAGCTGTAGCCTCTTTACTTGTGTCACGTTCTTTGACACATGACTTGGCTGAACAGGAGAAGAGTAAGATGCAGGTGTGGGCAGAAGCGATGAAATCATTAAGTGCTGCAGATGAAAACACTGATTTAAGTCTTGTTTTGAAAGTTTTAGACGAGAATCATACTATTCCTATTGTTGTGTTGAATAACGAAGGAGTTGTCACAGAATATCGTAATATAGAGATTAAGGCACGAAATGCTAAAGATAGTATTGCGTTTATAACTTCATACGGGCAACAGATGAAGGCATCTGGACAGGTAATTCGTATTTCTTTGAGTAAGAATCATCATGATTATATAGATGTATGTTATGACGATTCTTTGATGTTAAAGCGTATTGCCGTTTATCCATACGTACAGTTAGGAGTGGTACTATTATTTGTTATTGTTGCTATTTTTGCTTTATTGACTTCGAAGCGTGCGGAGCAAAATAAAGTTTGGGTGGGATTAAGTAAAGAAACTGCGCACCAATTGGGCACACCTATTTCTTCCTTAATGGCTTGGTCGACAATCTTGAAAGAAACTTATCCAGACGATGAACTCTTGCCTGAGATGGATAAGGATGTAAAACGATTACAACTGATAGCAGATCGTTTTTCAAAGATTGGGTCAATTCCTGAACCCGTTCCATCCTGTTTGAATGAGGTTCTTATCCATGTTGTTGATTATATGGATCGTCGTACCTCAAAGAAGATTGAGATGAAGACAGAGCTACCTAATGAAGATGTTATCATTAATATGAATGCATCCCTCTTTGAGTGGGTAATTGAGAATCTATGTAAGAATGCTGTTGATGCGATGGGGGGAAAGTTAGGTCGTATAACGTTACGTCTGGAAGAGACAGACAAGCGTGCTATCGTTGAAGTAAGTGATACGGGTAAAGGTATAAAAAAGAAAGATATAAGTAATGTGTTTCGACCTGGCTTTACAACCAAGAAGCGAGGCTGGGGCTTAGGTTTGAGTCTCGCTAAACGTATAATAGAGGAGTATCATCATGGAAAGATATATGTTAAAAACTCAGAAATAGGTAAAGGTACCACCTTTCGAATAGAACTTCGAAAGAGGTAAGACTCCATGTTCTGAATTTCTCTTCATGATAAAAAATTTTTTTTCATGAGAATAAATGTTTTTGTTCATGAAGAAAAACACTTTTTTATACGAAAGTAATTAAGATATAGCAATCAAAGGTCTTAATTTTTATTGCTTATCGACCCATAGACAGGATGTGGTAGGTACTCTGTTAGAACCTTCGTTATAAATGAAAAATCACTTTGTCTTTCAATGAATAGACTACACAAAACATCATTTGATTATGGGTATAAGCGAAAGAGTATAATAAGACTTACACATGTGTTCTTACTTTTTTTACTTATAATTTGCTTATAATCAGAAAAATATTCGTAACTTTGCAACCCAATTATGGACTTAGAAACCCTTAAAATAGATTTGAAGGGTCAGGAAGAAGGTGTTAATCACCTTGAGTTCGACCTGGATGACGCTTACTTTAAGGCAGTTGACGCTCCTGAAGTGAGTCAAGGATGTGTGCATGTATCTCTTGATATTGTGCGCACAGGAGATGATTTCTTTACCCTTGATTTCCATGAGGCAGGTACGGTAATGGTTCCGTGCGATATATGTCTCGACCCAGTAGAGCAGCCAATAGAGACAATACAACGTCTCGAAGTTAAGTTAGGAAAAGAAAACTCAGAAGAGGACGACCTTGTAACGGTGGCCGAGGACGAAGGAATACTCGATGTTGCATGGTACCTCTACGAATTCATAGCTCTCGCAATCCCTATCAAGCATGTGCATGCACCTGGAAAATGCAACCCTGCTATGGTACGAGCTCTTGAGGAGTATTCTGCCGCCCGAAGCGGTGAGGAAGACGAGCAGGCGATGGATCCGCGCTGGGAAGCTCTATTAAAATTGAAAAATAAAATATTAAACGTTTAAAGAATTATGGCACATCCAAAAAGAAGACAGTCAAAGACTCGTACACTCAAGAGAAGAACTCACGATAAGGCAGTAGCTCCTACATTGGCATTATGCCCTAATTGTGGTGCTTATTATGTTTATCACACAGTTTGCCCAACTTGTGGTTACTATCGCGGTAAGGTTGCTGTCGTAAAAGAAACAGCTGAATAAGCATGAGTAATATCAATGCGATTATAACAGGTGTCGCTGGATACGTGCCAGACTATGTCCTCAACAATGAGGAATTGTCTCGTATGGTTGATACCAATGACGAGTGGATTACTACTCGTACAGGTATCAAGGAGCGCCGCATCCTTACGGAGGAAGGCCTCGGTACGTCTTATATGGCACGTAAAGCAGCAAAGCTCCTGATGACGAAGACAGGTGCTGATCCAGATAGTATTGATGCTGTCATTGTTGCTACAACGACTCCTGACTATCCGCATCCTTCCACAGCCTCTATCGTTTTAGGAAAGCTTGGACTAAAGAATGCGTTCGCATTTGACTTAGCTGCTGCTTGTTGCGGTTTCATGTATGCACTCGATGTAGCTTGCAATATGATCCAGAGTGGTCGTCATAAGCGTATCATTGTTATCGGTGCTGATAAGATGTCAGCAATAACTGATTATCGTGATCGTGCGACATGTCCTCTTTTCGGTGATGGTGCAGGTGCTATCATGTTAGAAGGAACAACGGAAGAGGGTATTGGTATGATTGATTCTTATCATCGTACAGATGGTAAGGGCCTTCCATTCCTCCACGTAAAGGCTGGTGGTTCAGTTTGTCCTTCTTCAAGTTTTACGGTTGATCATCGTTTGCATTATACCTACCAGGAGGGGCGCACTGTCTTCCGTTATGCTGTAACGGCAATGGGCGAAGATTGCGCAACACTGTTGGAGCGCAATGGCTTGACACAGAACGATATTGATTATGTAGTTTGTCATCAGGCGAACCTTCGTATCATCGAGGCTGTTGCAAAACGCATAGGTGTCCCAATGGAGAAGGTGTTGGTTAACATTCAGCGTTATGGTAATACCAGTGCTGCTTGTATGCCACTTGTTCTTTGGGATTATGAGTCACAACTGAAGAAGGGTGATAAGATTATATTCACTGCCTTCGGTGCAGGTTTCGTTAACGGTGCAGCTTACTTTAAGTGGGCATACGACGGTGCCTCTGCGGCGGTTAAGAAGTAAAGACTTTAAGTTATCATACAAAGAGCGCATCTTTCTTTCATAATAAGATAGGTGCGCTTTTCTATTAAAATCGGATTAAGAATATGGTTGTTGAGATATTGTCTCACGTCCGTTTCTTAAGTTAATATTATAACAGAACTTTTCAAAAGTCCCTTCTTTTAGGAAGAGATGGTCGGATATAGTATATATGCACAAAGCAGGATTTGTAAATATCGTAGGTAATCCAAATGTCGGAAAGAGTACACTGATGAATCAACTCGTTGGTGAGAAACTCAGTATAGCTACTTTCAAGGCTCAGACAACACGTCATCGTATAATGGGAATTGTCAACACAGAGGATTCGCAGATCGTTTTCTCAGATACGCCAGGAGTGTTGAAACCCAATTATAAGATGCAGGAGATGATGCTTCAATTCTCAGAATCAGCTTTGGCAGATGCTGATATCTTACTTTATGTGACCGATGTTATAGAAGATCCTGAGAAGAATATGGACTTTCTTGAAAAGGTTGCAAAGATGTCAATACCAGTCATCTTACTTATCAATAAGATTGATGAGAGTGATCAGAAGAAGCTTGGCGACCTTGTGACGAAGTGGCATGGACTGTTACCAAATGCTGAGATACTTCCCATCTCAGCTAAGAATAAGTTTGGTACAGATATTCTCTTGAAGCGTGTTCACGAACTATTGCCTGAGAGTCCAGCCTTCTTTGATAAGGACCAGTTGACAGATAAGCCTGCAAAGTTCTTCGTTTCAGAGATTATTCGAGAGAAGATTCTGCGCTATTACGATAAGGAGATCCCTTATTCCGTTGAGGTTGTTGTTGAGAGCTTCAAGGAGGATGACCGCCAAATCCATATCAATGCGGTCATTTATGTGGAACGTAATAGTCAAAAGGGAATAATCATTGGACATCAGGGTATGGCTCTCAAGAAGGTGTCTACTGAGGCTCGTAAGAGTTTGGAACGTTTCTTTGATAAGAAGATCTTCCTTGAGACCTTCGTGAAAGTGGATAAGGACTGGCGTAACTCACAGAAGGAACTAAAGCATTTCGGTTATAATCCGGAGTAGAAAAGGGGCCTCATCGATCCCTTGGAAGGAGAGGAAAGCCTAAATAGGATAGGCTGGGAGGGGTCTTCTTAGGCAAAATGGCCTAATAATGCTAATAAGCCTTATGGGCCTAATGAGACTAATAAGCGTCTTAGGCTAATAGGGCCAATTAGGCTGATAAGGCTAATGAATGTCTTAGGCTAATAGGGCCAATTAGGCTAATAAGGCTAATAAGAAAATAAAGCAAATAAGCCCAATAAGGTTTATAGCCTACCTTTATAATAAGAGAAAATCGCCCTAACTGCTTAGTAGGGTACACTCTCGCACGATGCGAGGGCTGGGGAATGGTCATCCTCGGCAAATATTCATCGGATGCCTGACCACATCTGGGCCTTCTCATGGTAGTAATAAAGCTATTCAAGAGTTATGAGGAGGGAAAAGACCAATATAAATGGCAAATTTAGTAGCTATCGTAGGACGCCCAAACGTAGGTAAGTCCACTTTATTCAATCGATTAACCCAAACACGTCATGCAATTGTAAGTGATACTGCAGGTACCACACGCGACCGTCAATATGGTAAGTGTCAATGGAACGGACGTGAGTTCTCTGTCGTAGATACTGGTGGTTGGGTTGTGAAGTCAGATGATATTTTTGAAGATGCAATCCGCAAACAGGTTCTTGTGGCAACTGAAGAGGCCGACCTTGTACTCTTTGTTGTTGATACGGAGACCGGTATTACCGACTGGGATGAGGATGTTGCATTGATTCTTCGACGCACCAAACTACCTGTACTCCTTGTAGCCAATAAGGTAGATAACAGTGGTGAGTATTATCAGGCAGCCGAATTCTATAAGCTTGGTTTAGGTGATCCTATCTGTATCAGTGCTGCCACGGGTGGAGGAACAGGTGATTTGCTCGATACACTACTTGAGAATCTAAAAGATGCACCAGATGAAATCGTAGATCAAGATATCCCTCGTTTTGCAGTTGTAGGTCGTCCTAATGCAGGAAAGTCAAGTCTTATCAATGCCTTCATTGGTGAAGACCGTAATATAGTGACCGAGATAGCAGGTACAACACGTGATAGTATCTATACACGTTACACTAAGTTTGGTTTTGATTTCTATCTTGTTGATACTGCCGGTATCCGTCGTAAGAACAAAGTAACCGAGGACTTGGAGTTCTATAGTGTGATGCGTTCTATCAGAAGTATTGAGAATGCGGACGTATGTATTCTTATGTTGGATGCAACTCGAGGCATTGAGTCACAAGATATGAATATCTTTCAGCTCATACAGCGTAACAACAAGAGTCTTGTTGTCGTTGTGAATAAGTGGGACTTGGTACAGGATAAGACGCAGAAAGTCATCGACACCTTTGAAAATGCTATTCGTAGCCGTATGGCACCATTCGTTGATTTCCCAATTATCTTTGCTTCAGCACTGACCAAACAACGTATCTTTAAGGTTCTTGAAACAGCAAAGCAAGTATATCAGAACCGCACAATACATATTGGTACAACGAAGTTAAACGAGGTCATGCTTCCTATCATCGAGGCAACCCCACCACAGTCTGTGAAGGGTAAGTATATCAAGATTAAGTATTGCTCACAGCTTCCAAACACACAGATTCCATCTTTCGTATTCTATGCGAACCTCCCACAATATGTCAAGGAGCAGTATCGTCGCTTCTTAGAGAATAAGATTCGTGAGAACTGGAACCTTCATGGTTGTCCAATCAATGTGTTTGTTCGTCAGAAGTAGCTGTAGGAGGAATGTCAATGAAACGAGTTCTGTATTCTTTTCTTCTTGTTTTACCATGCTTGTTATTGGCATGTAGCAAGAAGAAGGATGAGATAGATCACGGTAGACTGGCTGGTCAGGCTGCCAAGCACTATTACGAGCAATTATTGAAAGGTAAGTATGATGCCTTTTTAAATGGTGAAAATCGTGTAGAGAAATTGCCTGATAGTTATCGTAAACAGCTTTTGATTAATTTCCGTCAGTTCGTTGAGCAGCAGAAAGAAGACCATAAAGGTGTCGACTCAGTATCTTTGACTTCATCAGTGTTCTCTGCCAAGGACAGTACAGCCAGTGCCTTCCTACTTTTCCATTATGGTGACAAGACAACCGAGCAGTTTGTTGTACCAATGGTGAAGGTGCATGGAAAATGGTTGATGAGATAGTTCTATCGTTTACATATAAAGGGGATTGCTGATAAAAGGCAATCCTCTTTTTATTTGTCATCCGCTTTGTGTTAGGTTACAAAACAGGTTCTTCCGTTAAATGTGTGGACGCTTTTCGTAGTGCTTTAACGTAAGAGCCAAAGTTACTCATTAAACAAAAATATGGCTGAGACAGTCAACTATCTATCCTCTTTTCATCCTCTTTCATTGAAAATCTTTTCGTTTTAAGACTTCGAAAATCTGCAGACAAGAGTTTGAAAAATCATTACATAATTTCAAAGAAAACACCTATAACTAACGGCAAAAATACACACATGAAGCAGGTTTGCAATCAACAGGATATCAATTAGTTACCAGGTATAAAGTAAAAGGTGCTTAGTTGGGCTTCAAAAGGGCGTTAGCAAGGGTCTTAAAGAGCATCTTTTGCAAGCCAAAAGGGCGTCTTTTAGAAGCCAAAAGAGCATGTATTGGGTTTGAGCTGTACAAAATAGTTTACAAAC
>NZ_JH114151.1:7903-98819 GCF_000224595.1 Prevotella sp. C561
AAAACAGGTTCTTCCGTTAAATGTGTGGACGCTTTTCGTAGTGCTTTAACGTAAGAGCCAAAGTTACTCATTAAACAAAAATATGGCTGAGACAGTCAACTATCTATCCTCTTTTCATCCTCTTTCATTGAAAATCTTTTCGTTTTAAGACTTCGAAAATCTGCAGACAAGAGTTTGAAAAATCATTACATAATTTCAAAGAAAACACCTATAACTAACGGCAAAAATACACACATGAAGCAGGTTTGCAATCAACAGGATATCAATTAGTTACCAGGTATAAAGTAAAAGGTGCTTAGTTGGGCTTCAAAAGGGCGTTAGCAAGGGTCTTAAAGAGCATCTTTTGCAAGCCAAAAGGGCGTCTTTTAGAAGCCAAAAGAGCATGTATTGGGTTTGAGCTGTACAAAAATAGTTTACAAACATGATTTAATAAAGGAATAAGCAGGTTATAGATGCCAGATAGGCATCACACCTAATTACATTTATCATATAGTTTACCCCCCCTTATAAAACAATCTTATTGGAGGTAAGCTTACCATGTATGTGGATTAATCTCATTCTATTAACAATCTACACATTTAACAGAAGAACCACAAAACAGCATTGGCAAGCTTATAGAACTTGGAGAATAGAAAGCGTAGATAGTAAGTAGTATATAATAGCACTATATACTATAAAAGTTTATTTTTCGTTTCCTGTCATTTTTAACACTTCTCGTAGGAGTCTGTTATAGAGTGGTTTATGAGCGAGCATGGCATGACAGATATGACAGGAAAATTGATTTAGGGATTTTGTTCAGTCGTATTAATCGAAGGATTAAGCCCGACAAATTAGTCTTTGATAGCCAACACGTGTAGTTGTTGATGGTTAACACCAATCGTACTATGGGTAAGTATTAATTAAGCTATAGGATAAGTCATCAATAGCTATGGTTTAGGATTGCCTCCAACAACCCAAAACCATAAACTTTATGACAAACTGATATCCTCTATTCTTCCTCAGATAGCTCCACATTCTTTACCTTTTTAAATAGGTCAGAAGCAAAGACGAGGTCGTTAAGTTTCTCGTTCTTGGATGTGATAACCGATTCTTTATCACCTTGCCATTCTTTTCTACCATCAGCAATGAACACGATATTCTCACCAATACCCATTACAGAGTTCATATCATGAGTGTTGATAATAGTTGTCATGTTAAACTCACGTGTGATACTCGTGAGTAATTGGTCGATAACAAGTGATGTCTTTGGATCCAATCCAGAGTTTGGTTCATCACAGAAGAGATACTTTGGATTCATGACAATAGCTCTGGCAATAGCGACACGCTTCTGCATACCACCTGAAATCTCACCAGGGAATTTCTCTTCGGCCCCTGTTAAGTTTACACGGTCGAGGCATTCCATAGCCCTTTTATCGCGTTCTTGCGCAGTCATATCTGAGAACATATCCAATGGAAAACGTACGTTTTCCAGTACGGTGAGCGAGTCGAAGAGTGCAGCTCCTTGGAAAATCATACCCATCTCACGTCTCATAAGAATCTGTTCCTTCTTTGACATGTTGACAAAGTTACGTCCGTCATAAAGCACTTCACCCTTAGTAGGCTCAATCAGTCCTGTGAGTGAACGCATTAGTACGGTTTTTCCCGCACCACTCTGTCCGATGATGAGATTTGTTTTTCCGTCTTCAAAAACGATATTAATGTCCTTCAGCACTTCCTTGTCGCCGAATGATTTGAATAGATGTTTTACTTCAATCATAGAGCCTCCCCCGACCCCTCCGAAGGGAGGGGAGCCCAATCTGCTTACTTGTGGGGGAAGATGGGCTTATTAATTAGTTAGTATTAACTTTCAGGAGTTGATTTGTTCTCTCTAATCTCCCCTCCTTTGGAGGGGTTGGGGGAGGTTTAACTCAACATCTGTGTGAGGAAAACGTCACTGAAGAGAATCAAGACGCTTGAGCAAACTACTGCATCCGTAGATGCCTTACCAACTTCAACACTTCCTCCCTTCACCGTGTAGCCCATAAATGACGAAACACTTGAGATGATAAAGGCAAAGAAGAATCCCTTGATGATACTCATCCACATAAACCATGGGTTGAAATCATGTTGAAGACCAGCAGTCAGGTCTACTGGTGTGATGATATGTGCGAGGTAAGCCGTGGCGTATGCGCCGATGATACCCGTTGCCGCAGAGAAGATAACAAGGAATGGCATGATTGTGATAAGACCTAATATCTTTGGCAAGATGAGGTAGCTGGCAGAGTTGATACCCATAATCTCCAATGCATCAATCTGCTGTGTTACACGCATGGTACCTAACTCTGAAGCAATGTTTGAGCCTACCTTACCCGATAGAATCAGACACATAATACTGCTGGAGAACTCCAAAAGCATAATCTCTCTCGTCACATAACCAGAAACCCAATGTGGCATCCAAGGACTTTGCACGTTGAGTTTAATCTGTATACATATAACTGCACCTATAAAGAAAGAGATGAGAAGGACGATACCTATTGAGTCTACGCCCAACTGAGACATCTCTTTAACATATCTTTTTAGGAACATTCGCATTCGTTCGGGACTACTGAATGAGCGTCCCATCAACATAAGATAATTACCGAATGTGTTCAGCCACTTGAATAAAAGCATGTTCTTTCTGTTTGATGTTCAAAGTGCAAATTTAACCAAAATATCGTAGAAATAGAAAAGAAAGACATTATTTAATAGTCATGAAGGCTACTTTCGCTTTTTGTAAATAGTATCTTTGCCACTTTTGTATAGCTCTTTTAGGATTATATTTGTATCTTTGTGCGTGACAAACTATGGGTTTAAAGCTATGAAAAGTAATCCTGCAATATATGTGGAAGGGGTAGGCTGGCGTCGTGAGCGTGTGGCGTCGCTGCTACGGAGGCTTAAAGGGCATGACTATCAAGGGCGGTGTATCTATATGATAACGCTCTGTACGGAAGGAAGGCAGCCATTGTTGGGTAGGCTTATGCGAAGGACAGCAGCTGTAGCATCCGCCTACATAGAGCCAACAGAGCTGGGGAGTGAGGTCGAGCGTTGTTGGAGAGAGATTCCTAAGCATTATTCAGAGGTGAGTGTGCTTGCCTTTCAGGTTATGCCGGACCATATACACGGCATCCTCTTTGTGACACATGAGATGGCTGTACACTTGGGGAAGGTTATTAATGGGTTCAAGGTAGGCTGTAATCGGGCGTATCGGCGGTTGGTGTTGGGGAGTTCTGAGGCAATGCCTCAGAAGCAGGAACAGGAGGATAAAGGCGGAGATGGAGCTAAGCAGGGGAGCTGCAAGCATCCAGAGCATGGCATGCTCTTTGCACTGGGCTATCATGACAGCGTGCTAAGAGGGAAGGGACAGCTGGAGAATATGTTCAGATATATTGCTGATAACCCACGACGGCTGGCGATGAAGCGGGATAATCCGCAACTCTTTCGTGTCGTGAATAGTCTGAAAGTAGGTGATAGAACTTTCTCTGCTATAGGAAATCAGTGGTTACTGGAGCACCCAATAAGACTGCAGGTACGTTGTCATAATAATAAGACACCAGAGAATCTGCGCCTTATAGCCTTGCAAAAGGAATACTTCCTTGCGCGAGGACGAGAGGGAGGGGTACTTGTTAGTCCCTGTATATCGGCTGGGGAAAAAGAAATAGCACGTGCAGCATTGGAGGAGAAACTCCCGCTTATAGTCTTGTTAGAAAACGGTTTTCCACCTCTCTATAAACCTCCTGGGCAGTACTTTGATGCTTGTTGTGAAGGGCGACTCCTTATGTTAGCTCCATGGGCATATCATCACGAACGTAGTACCATTTCGCGTGAGCAGTGTCAAGCCCTTAATTCAATGTCGGCAGCACTTAGCAATGAAGCGTGGACGACGGCATTCGAGCAGGAATTGTTAGGATATACTTCTGGAGAAGAATAGGGAATAGCCACCAAGCAATCATGGCAGAGAACCTCCGTGAGAACGTCTTTTAATAGAAGTGTAGACACGTAGCTATAGATTTATCTGTATTGTTCTTTTGTTTCTTTTCACGTCTTTATGATTGCTATCTGCTTTTTATTTCGTAATTTTGCACCAATTGCTTAAAAGAGAAAACTATGTCAGAGTCAGATAATATTGTTGTACGCCCAGAAGGCGAGGGGAGCATTCTTCGTACGGAGAAGCTGGTGAAGCGATATGGAAAGCGAACAGTAGCCAATGGTGTGAGCATCAATGTGAAACAAGGAGAGATTGTTGGGTTGCTCGGACCAAATGGTGCGGGAAAGACTACATCGTTTTATATGACGACAGGTCTGGTTGTTCCTAATGAAGGACACGTTTACATTGACGATCAAGAGATTACGAATTTCCCTGTTTATAAGCGTGCACGTGCTGGTATAGGCTATCTTCCTCAAGAGGCGAGTGTCTTTCGTAAGATGAGTGTGGAAGATAATATCATGAGCGTATTAGAGATGACAAAGCTTTCTAAGCAAGAACGCATCGACAAGATGGAAAGTCTTATCCGTGAGTTCCGATTGGAGAAGGTGCGTAAGAACCTTGGTGACCGTCTTTCTGGTGGTGAGCGTCGTCGCTGCGAGATAGCCCGCTGTCTGGCCATCGACCCAAAGTTTATCATGCTTGATGAGCCTTTTGCGGGTGTCGACCCTATCGCCGTTGAGGATATCCAGCATATTGTTTGGCGTTTGAAATTCCGTAATATCGGCATCCTCATCACCGACCATAATGTACATGAGACGCTGAATATTACCGATCGCGCCTATCTTCTCTTCGAAGGTCGCATCCTCTTTAAGGGAACTCCGGAGGAGTTGGCCGCTAATAAGATAGTAAAAGAGAAATACCTCGGTACTGACTTCATTCTACAGAAGAAAGACTTCCAGTTGCTCGACCAGCGTAAACGGGCGCAGGAAGAGGCTAATGAGAGGTAAAAACAGGGACTATCCCTCTCTTTACAGGCGTCTTATTTGAGGTAGCATATCAGCTTTATCGAATTATTTTCATGAAAAAAATATTTTTTTTCACGACAAGAAATATTTTTCTTCATGACAATAATTATTTTTTTCATGAAAATAATTCGCAACCAGATTTATTCTTGGAAAAGAAAGGGTCTCGAAAGATAGGCAGCTGACAGCAAGATTCGATATAAAAGTTCGTTAGAAGGGGGCATAATCATAAGGAGATAGCACCCGATATAGGCTGCTGTAGTAGCTTATCTTGGTTAAAAAAACAAATTTCCCCTTATATATTATAAGGTTATGCGAATTTTTAAGTATCTTTGCATTTCAAAGTCTATAAGGGATAAGTGTGTCCTCTTGTAAACACATGCTTTTGATAAATAATAATAAACATAAATATAAACATCAAAGATGAAAATTTCATTTGAGAATGCCGACAAAGTGAATGGCTTGATGACCATCACTGTTGAGGAAGCTGATTACAAGGATGAGGTAGAGAAAACCCTCAAGGATTATCGCAAGCGTGCCAATGTTCCTGGTTTCCGTCAGGGCCAGGTGCCTATGGGACTGATTAAGCGTCAGTACGGCCCACAGGTGAAGATGGAAGCTATTAATAAGATTCTTGGTGAGAACCTACAGAAATACATCACTGATAACAAGATTCAGATGTTGGGTCAGCCAATGGGTTCTGAGTCACAGGAAGCTGTTGACTTGGAGAAACCAGCACCTTACGTGTTCAAGTTTGATATAGCTGTAGCACCAGAGTTCAAGATTGAATTGAACGGTAAGAACAAGATTGACTTCTACGAGATAGCTGTTGATGACAAGTTGATCGACCAGCAAGTAGAGATGTTCCAGAGCCGTGCAGGTCACTATGACAAGGCAGAGAGCTTCGATCCAGAGCAGCGTGATTTGCTGAAGGGTGACCTTCGTGAGTTGGATGAGAATGGAAACACACTCGAAGGTGGTATCACTGTTGAGGGTGCATCATTGATGCCACAGTATATCAAAGTTGAGGATCAGAAGAAACTCTTCGATGGTGCTAAGCTCGGTGATATCATCACCTTTAACCCAACAGCAGCTTATCCAGATAATGAAATAGAGGTTTCTTCACTCTTGAAGATAAAGAAAGAGGAGGTAGCCGAGCATAAGGGTAACTTCTCTTATCAGATAACAGAAATCTCACGCTTCGTTAAGGCCGAGAATAATGAGGACCTTTGGAAGAATGTATATGGTGAGGATGCTGACATCAAGACGGAGGCTGATTTCCGTAACAAGATTGCTGAAGGCTTGAAAGAGCAGTTGAAGGGCGACTCTGACTATAAGTTTATTCAAGATCTTCGCGCATACTGCGAGAAGAAGGTTGGTGAATTAACTTTCCCAGATGCTATCTTGAAGCGCATTATGTTGGCTAACAACCAAGATAAGGGTGAGGAGTTTGTAGAGAAGAACTATGCACAGAGCATCAAAGAGTTGACATGGCACTTGATTAAGGAGCAGTTGGCTAATGATCATGATATCAAGGTTAATGATGATGACGTTCGTGAGAGCGCTCGTCAGATGGCACGTGCACAGTTCGCTCAGTACGGTATGACCAATGTACCAGAGGACTATCTGAATGGTTATGCAGACGAGCTATTGAAGAAGCGTGAGAACATTGACAACTTCGTAGAGGCAGCACTCGATCGCAAACTCGCAGCAGTAATCAAAGACGTAGTAAAGTTGAATGTTAAGACAGTAAGTCTTGAAGAGTTCAATAAACTTGTAAGCGAGTAACATTTTTAGCAAAAATCTTCCTTTATATAGAGGGGTTATCGATTTTTTTGCTTATCTTTGCTTTAGATATACAAGCCCTTGTCGCATGGAGTGGCATAATGTTTGTATTGATGGCAATGGTAAGAGAGGTCGATAACCTCTATTTTTGTCATAATAAAAATATATAGAAAGGAAAACAATGAACGATTTTAGAAAGTTTGCCACAGGGCATCTTGGGATGAATGGTATGGTGCTTGACGACGTTATGCGTGCACAGGCGCAGTATCTCAATCCATATATTCTTGAAGAGCGGCAGCTGAATGTAACGCAGATGGACGTTTTCTCTCGTCTTATGATGGAGCGTATCATCTTCCTTGGAACTCAGGTTGATGACTATTCAGCTAATACTATCCAGGCACAGTTGCTCTATTTGGATTCTGTTGACCCTGGTAAGGATATCTCAATTTATATCAACTCTCCTGGCGGAAGCGTTACTGCAGGTTTAGGTATCTATGATACCATGCAGTTTATATCCAGTGATGTAGCAACGTTGTGTACTGGTATGGCCGCATCTATGGCTGCCGTCCTGCTTGTTGCAGGTAAGGAAGGTAAGCGATCAGCGCTGAAACATAGCCGAGTAATGATTCATCAGCCATTAGGAGGCGTACAAGGTCAAGCTTCGGATATTGAGATTGAGGCACGAGAGATACAGAAGTTCAAGAAAGAACTTTATACAATCATCAGCGAACACTCCCATCAACCATTTGAGAAGGTGTGGAATGACAGTGATCGTAACTACTGGATGACTTCGGAAGAAGCCAAGGCCTATGGTATGATTGATGAGGTTCTTATGAGAAAATCAGTAAGTAACACTTCGGAAGAAGCAAAGTAAAGGATAAGAATGCCCCAAAAGAAATGTAGTTTTTGTGGTCGTAGTGAGAAGGATGTAAAACTTCTTATCACAGGCTTGAATGGCTATATCTGTGAGGATTGTGCACAGCAAGCCTACAATATCGTCATGGAGACTGGTGCTTTGGCACAGGGAAAGAATGGCGAAGGCGAGGCTTTCAAGCTCAAGAAAGTTCCTAAACCGAGAGAGATTAAGAAATATCTTGATGAATATATAATCGGTCAGGACGAGGCGAAACGCTATCTTTCTGTGGCTGTTTATAACCATTATAAACGTTTACAGCAGCCTAAGGACGATGATGGTGTGGAGATAGAGAAGAGTAATATCATCATGGTTGGCTCTACAGGTACGGGTAAGACTTTGCTCGCTCGTACCATTGCTAAGCTCCTTGATGTTCCTTTCACGATAGTTGATGCAACGGTATTTACGGAGGCTGGATACGTAGGTGAGGATGTGGAAAGTATCCTCTCACGTCTCTTGCAGGTGGCAAACTTTGATGTTGCTGCTGCCGAACGTGGTATTGTCTTCATTGATGAGATTGATAAGATAGCACGTAAAAGCGATAACCCAAGCATTACACGTGATGTAAGTGGTGAGGGTGTGCAGCAGGGTTTGTTGAAACTCTTGGAGGGAACAATGGTTAACGTACCACCAAAGGGTGGTCGTAAACATCCTGATCAGGATTATATACACGTTGATACTCGTAACATCCTTTTCATTTGTGGTGGTGCCTTCGATGGTATAGAACGTAAGATTGCACAACGAATGAATACCCATACGGTTGGATATAACTCTGTACAGAACGTTGCAAAGATTGATAAGAATGATTTGATGAAGTATGTTCTTCCTCAAGACTTGAAATCTTTCGGTCTTATTCCAGAGATTATAGGACGTCTGCCAGTGCTCACCTATCTCAATCCGTTGGATAGAAAGGCGTTACGGAGGATACTTGTTGAACCGAAGAACTCTATTGTAAAACAGTATATCAAGCTGTTTGACATGGATGGTATCAAACTGACTTTCACTGAGGCAGCACTTGATTACATCGTAGACAAGGGCGTTGAGTATAAACTTGGAGCTCGTGGTTTGCGTTCAATAGTTGAGGCTGTGATGATGGATGCTATGTTTGATGTACCATCACGACGTATTAAATCATTTGAGGTGACGGAAGAGTATGTGCGTCAACAACTTGATAAGGCTCATATTCAGAAGTCGGATACTGCCTCATAAACCTATATATACAGCCTGCCGATGTGAAGAACTATTCACATCCGTGGGCTGTGTTATTTCTACAGAACCGTAAAGTATAGAAATATACCCAGCTATTAACATGACACAAGAAGTCAATCTTACCGAAAAACTAAAACATTATTTTGGCTTTGACAAGTTCAAAGGCGACCAAGAAGCTATTATCCGTAATCTTCTTGATGGGAAGGATACTTTCGTGCTAATGCCTACCGGTGGTGGCAAAAGCCTTTGTTATCAACTCCCTTCATTGATTATGGAAGGCACAGCTATTGTTGTTTCTCCGCTTATTGCATTAATGAAAAATCAAGTAGATGTCATTAATGGAATCAGTGAAGAGGATGGTATAGCTCATTATCTCAATTCTTCTCTAAAGAAAGGGGAGATAGACCAGGTCAGAGCAGACATTGTCTCTGGTCGAACAAAACTACTCTATGTTGCTCCTGAATCACTGAATAAAGAGGAGAATGTGGAGTTCTTAAAGTCGGTAAAGATAAGTTTCTACGCTATTGATGAGGCACATTGTATCTCCGAATGGGGCCATGATTTTCGCCCAGAGTATCGTAAGATACGTTGTGCAATTGAGTCGATTGGGACAGCTCCAGTCATCGCTCTTACTGCTACAGCTACTGATAAGGTACGTACAGATATCGTACGTAGCTTAGGTATTGAGGATTGTGCAGAGTTTAAGAGTTCGTTCAATCGACCAAACCTCTATTATGAAGTGCGGCCAAAGAAGAGTGATGATGATACGAATAAACAAATCATTAAGTTTATAAAGCAGCATGCTGGTAAGAGTGGAATTATCTATTGTCTTTCTCGTAAGAAGGTAGAAGAGTTGGCTGCCATCCTTAAAGCTAATGATATTAAGGCAGCACCTTATCATGCAGGGCTTGACTCTGAGACACGTTCTAAGGCTCAAGACGACTTTCTTATGGAAGAGTTGGATATTATTGTAGCCACGATTGCTTTTGGAATGGGTATCGATAAGCCTGATGTTCGCTTCGTTATACATTATGATATACCGAAGAGTCTGGAGGGTTACTACCAAGAAACAGGACGCGCAGGACGTGATGGTGAGGAAGGTATATGTATTGTTTTCTATTCTAAGAAAGACCTCAATAAACTTGAAAAGTTTATGGAGGGGAAACCTATAGCCGAACAGGACATAGGGCGTCAACTGTTGCAAGAAACAGAGGCATACGCAGAGTCGTCTGTATGTCGCCGTAAAATGCTCTTACATTACTTTGGTGAAGACTATCCAAAGTGTAACTGCTCTATGTGTGATAACTGTTTGCATCCTAAGACAAAGATTGAGGCTGAGAAGCAGCTACTTATTGTTCTACAGGCTGTGAAGACCTTAAAAGAGAATTTCCGACAGGAGTATGTTATTGACTTTGTGCGTGGTAGGGCTACAGACGACCAGAAAGATCATAAGCACGATGAGTTAGATGACTTCGGTGCAGGCGAAGGCGAAGACCCAAAGATATGGAATCCTGTTATACGTCAGGCTCTTTTAGCGGGTTATCTGAAGAAGGATGTAGAGAACTATGGGTTGCTGAAACTAACAGCAGCTGGTAAGCGTTTCTTGAAGTCACCAGAGTCATTTATGATTGTTATGGATACCGAGTTTAAGGATGATGACGATGACGATGAACCAATTGTAAGTTCGGCAGTCCTTGATCCAGAACTTTTCTCCATGCTGAAGAAGCTCCGTAAGGATATTGCACATAAGTTGGAGATACCGCCTTATGTTATCTTCCAAGATGTCTCTTTGGAGCAGATGGCGATGATGTATCCTATCAATGAGCAGGAATTACAGAATATCCAAGGCGTAGGAGCTGGGAAAGCAAAACGCTATGGGAAGGAGTTCTGTGAGCTAATTAAGCATCATTGTGAGGAAAACAACATAGAACGTCCAGAGGAATTACGTGTCAGGACGGTGGCAAAGAAGTCAATGCAGAAGGTGAAGATCATCCAAAGTATCGACCGACAGTTGCCGCTTGATGATATTGCGTCTGCTGAGGGACTTGATTTCGATGACCTGCTGACAAAGATTGAAGAGATTGTTTATAGTGGTACAAAACTTAACATCGATTACTTCCTTGAGGATGTCTATGATGAAGACCAGATAGATGATATCTATGATTATTTCATGGATAGTGAGACTGACAGTCTTAATGCTGCAATGGAAGAACTTGATGGTGACTACAGCGAAGAGGAGATACGCCTCGTACGCATTAAGTTCTTGTCAGAGATGGCTAATTAATTCTCACTGTCAGAGTGATGATATTATATTTATCCGTAGGCACTCACAGCGCGTACCCTTCCCATCGTTAACTTTTCTTTGCTACGATGAAACGAGTTGTGTGTGCCTATTTCCTTTAATACATACGAATCTTGAGTGCCCTTTTACCCTCTGAAAATCTAATATAAAGCTGAACCTTTCTCCCCTTAAAAGTAAGTGTTAATATCCTTTATAAGTCTTAATAAAGTAATTAAACCCTTCCATTTATTTGGATATATGTAATCTACTTGTTAGTCATGCTTAAATGTATTTGAGCTTCTCTTGCCTTAAATTTAGGTCTCAGAATCCTTTGTAAATATTGATGAAGTAATTTATTTGTTCCTTTTATTTGGATATATGTAATCTATTTGTTACTTTTGCCTATGAAAGTAAATCGTGATATAAGGATGACAGGGGAATTTGTAACGTTCCTGAACTCCTTAGAACCCAAAGTGAGAAAGAAGTATCTCTATGTGATGCAAATTCTGAAGACGGAGCTTGTTATCAGTGAGAAGTTTATAAAACACTTAGAGAATACAGAATTGTATGAGATGAGAGTGTCCCTTTCATCAAATGAATACAGGACTATTATATTCTCAATTGATGCTGTAAACATAATATCTTCGTCTAAAGTACTTTTGTTGAACTCTTTTCTAAAGAAGGATACAAAGCAGTATAGAAGTGGGATTAGTAGGGCAATGAAATTATTAGAAGACTGGAGAACAGCGTATGAAGAAGATTAATGAAGTAAAGTGGAGAGGGTTACAGTCGTTTGATGATATTCTCAATAACGAAGTTGGACCAGAGAACTCTCCCGAACGTGAGGCGTTCGAGGCACGTGCGAAAGCTTATTACTATGCTGAACTACTGAAAGAACAACGTAAGCAACAGAAGATGACACAGCAGCAGTTGGCAGATAAGATAGGTAAGAAGCGAGAGTATATCTCTAATATCGAGCGTGGAAACAGTGATATGCAGCTATCTACTTTTATGCAGATTGCGAATGCTTTAGGACTTCGTTTTGCACTTGTTGTTGGTTAGTTACATCACTGAAAGATGTCTATTATGATTTATCTTCATGAGAAGAAATATTTTTTTTCATGAAGATAAATCTTTCTTTTCATGAGAATAATTTCTTCTTTTCATGAGAAGAAATAAAGAAAGAGGCTGAATCAGAAAGTTGACGATGGCTAATGGTGAGGATAATAAGTATAGTTAATCCTGCAATAGAGCCTTCTAATCAATGCACATGACGTGCACTTTAACTTATGATTCAGTCTCTTGGCAATATATTATAATCTGATGAATTACTCAGCGCAGCTCTGTGAGCTAACAGCAACGAGCATCCAAACAGTCTTCTCCTGCTGAACGAGGAAGTCATTCATCAATGAAACTGTAGTGTCATCGTGTGCCTCTGTAGCAAGGTCGATGATTCTACGCTCACGAGCAATCAGTGTCTTGTAGTAATCTAAGAGCAAGTCAACAGCCTCTTTGCTGCAGCTAACAACGCCAGCCTCTTTGATTTCAGCAACTTCCAGATAAGCACTGAAGCGGCTTTCAGGATTGCTGCCCAACTGAAGGATACGCTCAGCAACCTCGTCAACCTTCTCTGCTGCATCGTTGTAAAGCTCCTCATACTTGCTATGCATTACAAAGAATCCATGTCCTTTTACGTCCCAGTGGAAACCACGGAGGTTAGCATAAAACACTTGGAGGTCGGCCAGTAAGAGTGATAGATCTACTACTACGTGCTGTACTTTCTTCTCATCTAATCCTAATACTTCTAATCTTTTCATCTTGAAATACGTTTTAAGTTAATGTTTTAAGATCTCGATAACAAAGACAGTTGTTGGTTTTTATAAAGCAAGGGATTATGACTATCTTTTATAATATTTTATATATTAACTTCTGTTTTGTATTGATAATCAGTCTTGTCTCTGTTCTTTATCAGTCTTATGCCTATTTGGAATGTCCTCAAATGGATATACTGACCACAACTAACCCTGTTAAGGAGTGGTAGAGACTGAGACAATGAAATGTATTCATGCTTGTTCCCAGTCTCTTGTTTATATGTGATAATGTTTTTGTATTATTCTGCGCAATTCTGTGAACTAACGGCAACAAGCATCCAAACAGTCTTCTCCTGCTCTTTGAGGAAATCGCTTACCAGTGAAACAGTTGTGTCATCGTGTGCGTCAGAAGCAACCTCGATGATTCTACGCTCACGTGCAATCAGTGTCTTGTAGTAACCCAAGAGCAAGTCAACAGCCTCTTTGCTACAGCTAACGACACCAGCTTCTTTAATCTCAGCTGATTGCAGATATGCACTGAAACGGCTCTCTGGATTGCTACCTAACTGAAGGATACGCTCAGCAACCTCGTCAACCTTCTCTGCTGCATCGTTGTAAAGTTCCTCATACTTACTGTGCATTACAAAGAACCCATGTCCCTTCACGTTCCAATGGAAACCACGGAGATTGCTATAGAACACCTGAAGGTCGGCCAACAAAACTGATAGTTCGTTTACTATGTTCTCTACTTTCTTTTCGTTTAATCCTAATACTTCTAATCTTTTCATCTTGAATATATTTTTAAGTTGTTGTTTCTTGTTTACGAGTGCAAAGTTAGTGAGTTTGTTATTCTACCACAACAGATATTATCTATACGGTCATTGATTTAATCTATAATATACTTATATGTGCTGATAATAAGTTAGTTATAAGCAATTAAGAAGGTTAAAGAGTATGTGAATAATTGTATGTGTGAAGGAGTCGATAGTCGAAAAGTAGGGAAGACGGTAAAGGGAAATATTAAATACTTTTAATAAGGTGTGAGAAAAAACGGAAAAAACCAGTCTGTTTGATATTTAATTGCTAAATTTGCATGCAATAAATTTCTAAAATACAATTATGTCATCATTTGTTGCAGACAAAATCACAATGGACGGCTTAACCTACGATGACGTCCTTTTAATTCCGGCTTATTCAGAAGTACTGCCCAAAGAGGTGGTGTTGAAAACCAAGTTTTCACGTAACATTGATCTTAACGTACCTTTCGTCACAGCAGCGATGGACACCGTTACGGAGAGTTCTATGGCGATTGCGATAGCACGTGAGGGAGGTATCGGTGTGATTCACAAGAATATGAGCATTGAAGACCAGGCTCGTCATGTGGCTATTGTGAAACGTGCAGAGAATGGTATGATTTATGATCCTGTGACTATTCGTAAGGGTCGTACGGTGAAGGATGCACTTCAGATGATGGCAGACTACCATATTGGTGGTATCCCTGTCGTTGATGAGGATAACCATCTTGTGGGTATTGTTACTAATCGCGACCTCCGTTTCGAGCGTCATCTGGATAAACTTATTGATGACGTGATGACGAAAGAGAATCTCGTTACGACACATCAAAAGACTGATCTCACAGCAGCAGCACATATTCTTCAAGAAAATAAGATTGAGAAGTTGCCTGTTGTCGATCGTGACAACCGCCTTATTGGTCTGATTACCTATAAGGATATCACAAAGGCTAAGGATAAGCCAATGGCTTGCAAAGACGAGAAGGGACGTCTGCGTGTTGCTGCAGGTGTCGGTGTCACAGCTGATACGATGGAGCGCGCACAAGCACTTGTAGCTGCAGGTGTAGATGCAATCGTAATTGATACAGCACATGGTCACTCTGCTGGTGTTATCGGAAAGTTGCATGACGTGAAGGCTGCTTTCCCTAACCTTGATGTTGTAGTAGGTAATATAGCAACAGGTGAGGCTGCTAAGTTCTTGGTAGACAATGGAGCTGATGCCGTTAAAGTTGGTATAGGACCAGGTTCTATCTGTACAACACGTGTCGTAGCAGGTGTTGGTGTACCACAGTTGAGTGCTATTTATGATGTTTATACGGCTTTAGAGGGAACGGGAGTACCATTGATTGCAGATGGCGGATTGCGTTATTCTGGCGATGTCGTTAAGGCATTGGCAGCAGGTGGTAGCAGTGTGATGGTAGGATCATTGGTTGCTGGTACGGAAGAGTCACCTGGTGACACCATTATCTTTAATGGACGTAAGTTTAAGAGTTATCGTGGTATGGGTTCATTGGAGGCAATGGAACAGAAGAATGGCTCACGTGACCGTTATTTCCAGAATGATGTTGGTGATGTGAAGAAGCTCGTTCCAGAGGGTATCGCTGGTCGTGTTCCTTATAAGGGAACTGTCCAAGAAGTTATCTATCAGCTTGTCGGTGGTCTTCGTTCAGGTATGGGCTATTGTGGTGCAGCATCTATAGCAGACTTACATAACGCAAAGTTCACACGTATCACTAATGCTGGTGTGATGGAGAGTCATCCTCATGACATTACCATTACCAGTGAGGCACCGAACTATTCACGTCCAGAATAATAGTAAAAGACGAAAAATATTCACCCTCTTCCCTGTCTTTCAGGGGAGAGGGTCCCTGCGTTAAAATAATAACAATGAAATTCAAAGCGATTTTGTCAGTAGTATTGCTCTCCACGACAATGGCATACGGACAAACTGACCCAACAATAATGACTATCAACGGCAAGCCTGTGAGCCGTTCGGAATTTGAGTATTCATATAATAAGAATAATGCTGATGGAGTGATTGATAAGAAGAGTGTAGATGAGTATGTTAATCTCTTTATCAATTACAAATTGAAGGTACAGGCTGCGCTTGATGCACACCTTGATACACTCAGCTCTTTTAAGAAAGAGTTCTTAAGTTATCGTGACCAGCAGGTGCGCCCAACCTTTATTACAGATGCTGATGTTGAGGCTGAAGGACATAAATTGTATCGTGAAGCAAAGCAGCAAGTAGAAGCTAATGGAGGTATGTGGCATTGCGCACATATCCTTATCGGGATGTTACAGAGTGCTGATAAGGAAGAGGCTGAGACAGTGAAGCAGTTGGCTGACTCTATCTATACAGCCATTCGTGGTGGTGCTGATTTTGCAGAACTGGCAAAGAAATATTCTACAGATGTTAATTCTGCCAAGAATGGTGGTGAGTTACTACATCTTCAGAAAGGTCAGACTGTGCCAGAGTTTGAGAAGGCGCTGTTTGCTTTGAAGCCAGGAGAGATAAGTGCTCCTGTTCTTTCTCCTTTTGGTTATCACATCATCAAGATGATAGGTCGCGAGGAATTCCCAAGTTATGAGACACTACATCCTGATATCATGCGCTATATTGAGATGCAGGGATTGCGTGACCAAATAATCGAACAGAAGCTTGATTCACTTGTGGAGAGTGAAGGGAAGGGAGCTACACAAGAAGAAATTCTTGCAAAGAAGCTTTCTTCGTTAGAGAAGGAAGATGTAAATCTCAAGAATCTTATCCGTGAGTATTATGACGGTCTACTGATGATAGAGATGAGTAATCGTACCGTTTGGGATAAAGCGTCCAAGGATGAGAAGGCGTTGGAAGCTTATTTCCTTAAGCATAAGAAACAATATAAATGGACAGAGCCACGTTTTAAGGGTATAGCCTATCATGTAAAGAAGAAGGAAGATGTGGAAGCTGTGAAGGCGTGCGTTAAGGATGTGCCTTTCAATCAATGGGCAGAGAAACTACGTGATAAGTTCAATGCAGATAACACAATTCGTATCCGTGTAGAAAAGGGAATCTTTCGAAAGGGCGATAATGCATTGGTAGATCGTGACGTCTTTGGTGAGAAGACAACTGTGAAACCTGTTGCTGGATATCCTATAGACGCCGTTTATGGTAAGAAGATAAAAGCACCAGAGAGCATGGATGATGTGCGTGACCTCGTTGTATCAAATTATCAAGAGGAACTTGAGAAGGCGTGGGTAGAGTCATTGCGCAAGAGATATAAGGTAGTTGTTGATAAGAATGTTCTTTCAACAGTCAATAAGCATTAAGATAATACAGCATTTCAATGAAGATAAATAAAGGAAAAACAATTGTTCTATTCGTAGGAACAGTTCTCACGGCAATGGGGCTGCATGCTGGTGCATTCCGTCCCAGCGGTCAACCTATTGCTCTGTCAGACTCAATGAAGGCCGATACAGCAGCGGTAGACAAACCGAATAGTGTTGTTGACGAGGTTATCTGGGTAGTAGGTGATGAACCTATCTTGAAGTCAGAAGTAGAGATAATGAAGCTTCAGAGTGAGGCTGAAGGAGTGAAATGGGATGGTGATCCTGAGTGTATTCTGCCTGAACAGATTGCAGTTCAGAAATTATTCCTTCACCAAGCGGCTATCGATAGTGTTGAAGTCTCTGAGTCGGAGATTGCACAGGGTGTTGATCAACAGATTAACTATTGGATTTCTTTGCCACAGATAGGTTCTAAGGAGAAGCTTGAGCAGTTCCAAAACAAGAGTATGACGCAGATCCGACAGGACCTACATGACGACTATAAAAACCGTCTGCTTGTACAGAAGATGCAAGAGAAGTTGGTAAGTGATGTGAAGGTTTCGCCTGCTGAAGTACGCGAGTACTTTAAGAAACTCCCCGTTGATAGTATTCCTATGATTCCAACAACGGTTGAGGTAGAAATCCTTACACAGACTCCAAAGGTTGAGCCTGAGGAGGTTAATCGTATTAAGAACTTACTACGTGACTATACAGACCGAGTGACAAAGGGTGAGACTTCTTTTGCTACCTTGGCTCGTCTTTACTCAGAAGACCCAGGCTCTGCTCGTCAAGGTGGTGAGTTAGGCTATATGGGACGTGGTGTACTTGATCCAGCGTTTGCTGCTGCAGCTTTTAATCTGACGGATCCAAAGAAGGTGTCAAAGGTTGTGGAGAGCGAGTTCGGTTACCATATCATTCAGCTGATAGACCGTCGAGGTGATAAGGTGAACGTTCGTCATATCCTTTTGAAGCCGAATGTGTCAATTGCTTCTATCGATGCTGCTAAGGAGCGATTAGATTCGATAGGTAAGGATATTCAAAAGGGTAAGTTTACATTTGAGGATGCAACGGCTTATCTCTCTGATGATAAGGACACGAAGAATAACCATGGATTGATGGTTAACTCTCAAGAGAATACTCGTACATCACGTTTTAAGATGAAGGATCTTCCGACAGAGGTGGCTCGTGTTGTTGATACGATGAAGGTTGGGGAGATTTCTGTACCTTTCCAGATGACCAATGCACGTGGTAAAGTCGTTTGTGCAATCGTGAAGTTGAAGGAACGTATACCAGAGCATAGAGCAACAATCACAGAAGACTTCCAAGCAATGCGTGATATCGTCACGGCAAAACGCAGAAAGGAAATTCTGCACGATTGGGTTGTGAAGAAAGTAAAAGAGACATACGTGCGGATTAATCCTCGGTATAAGAGTTGTAATTTCCAATACGAAGGTTGGCTTAAATGACAATAAACAGCAAGTATAAAGATACATTTTGCGGGCATAGAATCTTGTTAATTATGATTCTATGCCTGTTTGGCCTATGGCAAACTCAATCACTCTGGGCACAGAAAGTGACGGAGAAGAAGGGAGATAAGTTCTATATTGACCATGCTGATAATTTGCGTCATAATCAAATGGAGATGCCTGACGTTATGATTGCTAAGGGTGGAGTAAGTTTCCGTTATAAGGGAATGACGCTTAAGTGTGATAGTGCTTATTTCAATGAGAAGGCAAATTGGTTTAAGGCTTTCAGTCGTGTGCATATCACTCGACCTGGTGGTGTGATGCTTGATTGCCAACGCTTACATTATGATGGCTTTGGACAGATGGTACATGCACGTGGTAAGGTGGTTGTTAGAGAGCCTGGGCGGTCGCTTCGTTGTGACAGTTTGGACTATAACACTGCTTCAAAGGTGGCCAATTACTTCGGTGGACGTGGTACATTGGTTTATAATGGTAACACAGTTGTTGCCGATCAAGGTGATTACAATACGGAAACGCATGATGCCAACTTCTTTGGTAACGTTGTGATGTTTACGCCTAAGTATCGTATCACAACCCCAGAGGCGCATGGTAACACGGAGACGGGACTTGTCCACGTTATCGGTAAGTCTGTTATCAAGACTGCCAAGGGCGAAGTTGTGCATACTAATGATGGTACTTATAATAGCAAGACCGACCACATGGAACTAAATGGCCGCTCAACAATCACTTCTCCTAAGCAGGATGTTGAGGGTGATAACATTATTTATAATAGTACGACGGGTGATGCAGAAGGCCATGGGAATGTGAAGATTGTTGATAAAGCAAACAATCGTACCATCATTGGTCAAGACGTTTTCTATAATGAAAAGACTGGACACAGTAATGCACGTGGCAATGTAAAGATTGATGATCGTAAGGCGCAACGTGTTATTACTGGCGATGAGGTGACATATAATGCTAAAACTGGGTACAGTGAAGGGCATGGCAATGTAAAGATTGTTGATAAACTGAAGCAACGCACTGTCACTGGTCGCGACCTTAGTTATAATAGTAACACACATGAAGGAACGGGCGAAGGTAATGTCTATTATATTGATTATAAAGGTAAGCATGCTTTCTATGGCGATTACCTACATTATACCGACTCTGCTGCGATTGCTTTCGGAGGTAGTCCTGGTCCTGTTGCTAAGGATTTCTCTCAGGGTGACACCCTCTTTGTTCATGCGGATACAATCAGTATGAAGGGTTTTCACATGAACACACCACAAATGTATCGTGAGATCTATGGTGTGAATAATGTGCGTGCTTATCGTACCGATGTGCAGGCTGTATGTGGATTTGTTATAGCTAACTCTAAAGACTCCTGCATGACGATGTATGATTATCCTATTGTGTGGAGTGGAACACGTCAGTTAGTGGGTGATTCGATAAGGGCTTATATGAATGATTCTACTATTCGTCAGGCCTTTGTCTATGGTAATGCTTTCTCCATAGAAAAACTACCAGGAGGTAAATATTTCAACCAGATATCTTCTAAGGATATGCGGGCAGACTTTGTGAAAGGTGTTGTTCGGCGTGTAGACGCTTGGGGTAATGTGGAAGTTATCTATTATCATACGGATAAAGATAGTACGCTGATAGGACATGATTATACCGAAACAGATACGTTACGGATGTTTATCTCACCTGAGCGAAGACTTCAAAAGATATGGATGCCAAAAGCGAATGGTGTCATTAGTCCGATGACACAGATACCTCCCGACAAGCTGAAACTACCACACTTTGAACTGTTTGATGAGGTACGTCCTAAGGATAAGAATGATATCTTCCGTCGTGCAGCACGTAAAACAAGTGCTACCGTACGTAATGCGAGGGTGTCTCTGCCACCTCGTCAGCATATAGAATGACGAAGTTTTACTTAAAGTTCATAATAAGATGCTTTTCTTTCAATCATCACGTCCGCGTCGTTTTCATCATGAATATATGTTTGTTGACGAGCGAAAAGAATTGCTAAACGATATAGAGCAGCGTGCACGCTGTGAGGTGGATGGGAAGGAGGTATCCGAACGTCAGTATCGAGAGGAGTTACAGCGCAAGTTAGGCGATTCCTTGAAGCCACAGGTGTTGCGTCATCGACATAATCGCTTTACAGCCATGTGGGTATCGTTGATTCTTTCGGCGGGTGTTATCGCCCTTCTTATCTTATTTTTATTTATAGCTTTATAGGATTATTCATGAGTGATATTATACAACTTCTCCCAGACAGTGTAGCCAATCAGATAGCTGCTGGCGAGGTTATCCAGCGTCCAGCTTCTGTTATTAAGGAGTTGGTGGAGAATGCCATTGATGCTGGAGCAACGCACATTGATGTGTTGGTCGTTGATGCTGGTCGCACTTCTATTCAGGTTATCGATGATGGGAAAGGTATGTCGGAGACGGATGCACGCCTTTCTTTTGAACGGCATGCCACGTCTAAAATACGTAAGGCTGACGACCTCTTCTCTCTTCGTACGATGGGGTTTCGTGGGGAGGCATTGGCTTCTATTGCCGCAGTGGCTCAGGTTGAATTGAAGACACGTATGGCGAGTGAGGATTTGGGTACACATCTCTCTATTGCAGGAAGTCGTTTTACTGGGCAGGAACCTTGTTCTTGTCCTGTGGGAAGTAATTTCTTGGTAGAAAACCTCTTCTTCAACGTACCAGCTCGTCGTAAGTTCTTGAAGTCGAATACTACTGAACTTAATAATATCATCACAGCCTTTGAGCGTATCGTATTGGTCTATCCACAGATATCTTTCACACTTCACAGTAATGGGACAGAGCTTTTTAACCTCCGTTCTTGTAGCTATCGCCAACGTATTGTTGAGGTGTTTGGTAAACGACTCAATCAAGATCTGCTACCGATAGACGTTGATACAACTCTTTGTCATATCCACGGCTTTGTAGGTAAACCAGAGGCTGCAAGGAAGAAGGCACCCCATCAGTATTTCTTCGTCAATGAGCGCTATATGAAACATCCTTATTTCCATAAGGCTGTTCTTACGGCATTCGACCGACTCATTCCTCAAGGCGAGCAGATCCCTTATTTCCTTTATTTCGATGTGCCAGCTGAGAATATTGATGTGAATATCCATCCTACTAAGACAGAGATTAAGTTTGAGAACGAGCAAGCTATTTGGCAGATTCTGCTTGCAGCTGTTAAGGAAGCGGTAGGGCGTTTTAATGATATCCCTGCTATTGACTTTGATACAGAGGGGAAACCAGATATTCCTGTGTTTAATCCTAATACTGGTACGGCTGCACCAAAGATTGACTTTAATCCTAATTATAATCCTTTCAAGCAATGTTCTTCTGTAAAGACTCCGGCTCCTGATGGATGGGAAGAACTCTATACAGACTTGGGTTCTGGTGGTGAGATCCGTCAGTCTAAGCTCTTTGATCAGAATGAAGATGAGATGATTACCAGTAGCTTGGGTACTGGAACGAATGCTGTGGAGGAGGGTTCTATTATTCCTTCTGCTGTCACACAGCCTGTTGAAGAGTCTTTTATAGAAGACAAGGCGCCATTGCATTATCAGTATAAGGGGTGTTATATCATGACAGCTGTGAAGTCGGGACTGATGATTATCGATCAGCATCGTGCACATATCCGTATCCTTTATGAGGAGTATTTACGTCGACAGTCCGAACATAAAGTACATTCTCAGAAGGTATTGTTCCCTGAGATGGTTCAGTTCACTGTGTCCGACCAAGTTGTTCTCGACCAAATCCTACCAGAGATGGCTGAGATGGGCTTCCAACTTGATAGCCTTGGTGGAGGGAGTTATGCTGTCAATGGTGTCCCTGCTGGTATCGAAGGGTTGAATGTTGTGACACTTATCAGTGATATGGTGGCCTCAGCAATGGAAAGTGGAGCAAGTGCTAAGGAAGAAATAGACCAGTCCTTAGCATTAAGCCTTGCTCGTAATGCGGCTATTCCACAAGGTCAGGTGTTGAGTGGCCTTGAGATGGATAATCTTGTCAACGAACTCTTTGCGTGTAGTAATGTCAACTACACTCCTTCTGGAGAGCCTGTGATTGCGATCATGAAACAGCAAGATATAGAGCATCTCTTTCATAGTTAATTGTCTCTTTTATGACAGTTTGTTATATAAGCCTTATTAGCGCTAATTGGCCTAATAGGGCTTATAGTTTATTAATATCCTTCTGAGTTAATGTTCGATAATGTCTCTAAAGTATGTAGATTACCCTATTATAAGTTTTCTTTTTAGTTGCTGTCATTTTTAATATTTCGGGCAATCGTACTGTAAACAAGTTAGTTAGATGATGAATTCTAATGACAGTAATGACAGCAAAATCGATACGCACCAGAAAAGCAGATGAGCTCTCACCCCAATCTTCTTCTCTAAACTGGCATTTACTGCCCGAAGGAGAGTGACGATTGCTATACCTCTATAAGGTGGATGGAAAAAGGAGGGTCTTCAGAATTTTAGTGTGATAATGATCCGCCTAAACTTAGGTTTCTGACGAAATATCACACAGTGCAATGGAGAGTATGGAGGGTTATGAAACAAAGCAACGGTAGTTACGGAGACTCCGTCGGTGTGGGGAGCGACAGCGGTAGTTTGCCAGTTTATTAGAAACTCTATACCCAAAGCAGTTTTCTCAGAATTAATCAGGAATCTGTACGCTACACCTTTGTCGCTCTTTGTGCCATCGGCAGCTCTGTGGCGTTGCCTTTACCTTCGTCCCTTCTTTCCCTCCGTATGCCTTATTATATGAGAGTTTTAGTTATCACTATATATCGGAAGACCTAAATATATTGATAAGGAAACACAACAAAGGAAAACCGACTACGGTACCTAAGATTTGACCTAATGTTACCATTGGTATATACTTGAAGATATTTTTCATAACTGATACGCTTGGACTTTTACTCTTCCCTACTTGCTGACACTATTATTACTCATTGCGGTATAACCTTACTCTTTACTCTTGAATCGTCTTTCAAACTCCTCCTTTGGCATCTTATACTTCAAATAGTTAATGACATTGTTCCGATAGAAATTATCCATAAAGACAGAATCAGTATCCTTGCCACTAAACCATATCGGTTCACTAACACCTACAGCTTTCAGTACAGGTACTGGATTATCCTTGGTCCCATACTCGGGATTATTCATATCGTCACGATTGACTGTAAGGTAAAGTTCTTTATCTCCATAACTTCCATTAACATCCTTGAATGCTATAATGTTCATATACTTTTTATACTCCTTACAATAGAAAGAAGTATAATCAGCACTTGGGTTATTAAAATAATTACGGGAGTCATTGGTCGTATCAAATCTTTCATATAGAGGATACTTTTCTCTATCAACATTATGTAAATATAGTTTAGAATCCGCATTAGGCATAGATACTTTTATAATATAGCTATTATCTTTATATTGCTTATAGAACATAGCAGTATTTTTATTATACTTCTCTTTATAATAAAATTTATCTATTAGATTTGATACCATCGGTACTACAAAAGCTGAACCTATAAGACTTCCTATCAGCACCCAAGGGAAAAAACCTGCATATTTCAATAATTTCATTATTATAATGTATTTGCTATAACAGTAATATTTTTCTTATTTTCTTTACGACTCTTTATAATTTCTTTTACTATATCCTCGTACATTTTATTCTCATCTTTATTATCCCCCCATTCTATCTGATTATTAACTATCGAACTCAGAATACCAATTCCGATACCACTAAGAGTAAACCATTTATTTGAAATATTCCATTTGAAAGCCTTGGTTTTACCTGACCAGATTTCTTTCCAAAATTCATGAGGAATATCACCCATACCCTTCTGTGCACCATACGCCAAATCACTTGCCCACATTGCATGCCCTGCACCAGCCATATCTCCCTTCAACTTATATTCTAATGCTCTTTCGTTAAAGTTCATTGCTTCTTTGGTAAGTATCTTATTACCTATTATAATACCCATAACAGTCTCTGCACCAGAATATCCTGTACTCACTGCAGTGCCTGCACCAGCATTCTTCATATCATCATCAGTTAAGATATCATGTTTCGTATTTATAGATACTTTGTCATCATCTTTCTCAAGTGCTAACTTAGCATAGTTGTTTTGCGAAACGACAGTGTCATCACGATAACTACTATTGCCACCTTTCAAATAATCATACACAGAGAATCCCGAGCCAAGGACAAGACCAACAACAGCTCCACCTGCCTGCCCCTCAAAACCTGCAAGCAAAGCATTTGCACCATTACCTATGAAGCCTTGCTTAGTCTTTGACCAAAAATTCTTATTTCTTATTTCATTATTGGTTTTACTAATCATCTTTGCAAGTTCTACAGCCTTTGCATGATCCATAACCAATGAGACAATACCACCTTTGGAACAAGTAAGTATCGAACGTTCCAAAAGAGCATTACTTTTCTCCAGATAGACCTTTCGATGAAACAAACTCCACTCTCCTTCAAGAGAACTATCACATTCGTTAGCTAAGTATTTGTAAGTTGTAGCCGCCCCGCAGGATGCTATTCCTCCAACAAGCAATGCCATTGAGGTTACAAAAGCTACATTTGTAGCCGTTGTTGCAATGGCTGCTGCAGCACCAACCACAGCAGCACCAGCTCCTGCTGTTGCTATTACAAATGTAACAACCAAAGCTCCAGCAGCAAGACCAATGAGTAAACCACCAAGCCCAGAAAAGAATGTCTGTTTGATACGACACTCCAATGAGCAACTCAACTTCTTGTCACAAATATTCAACAAGGGTTTTTCTTCTTTGCCATACAACACTGTTGCCTCACGTGTCAGTCCTAATTGTGCTGGTTCGCCTCCTGTCATCTCCGTACAGATAACATCTGTGCCAGCAGGTATATATGATTGTGCCATAGTTATTTCAGTCTGTGAATACGATAAGTTACCAATATTTCAATATTATTCTTTACCTCCTCAATAATATTCACCTTGATTTCTTGAGGAAGTCCGTCATCTGCAAGGAGGATATCATGATAGAACTCATAATTATACTGCGTAAAGCTATACTTGATAATTGGCTGATAACGTTCCTTATAGGTTCTCATGATACCATACTCATTGACGAACTTTGTACGCTGGTCGTCAGCTGAGATGTAACGTGATATCTTCTTCAGTCCCGTCTCCTCATCTGTAGTAACCTCTTGCGTAAGAGAAGTCTTAATAGGAGTTTGGGCAAAGAGGAAAGAATAGAAGGTTTGATCGAACTTCTCATCTTCCAGCTTTCTCCCTAAAAGATACTTATCAAAGAAAACATCATAAAACAGCTTACCCGAGAGTTCTGTTCTGAAAGTAGGTTCATCAACAAATTGCTTGTCAATAAGGTCAGTAAACTTCACCACCTGCTTGCCTTCGTCAGAGCCTTGCCCCATTGTAGAATTGATAGTATAGAACATCTCCGCACGGTATTCCTCCCAGCGTTTCTTGATTTCTTCAAAGTTCACCACTTTGTTAATCTTGCCAGTCTGCGTGTCAATAGTAACCTCTGCACGGCACTTGATACTATCAATCTTATCCAATAACTCCAGAGCTGGCATCATGTTGTCTGGTCGTATCTTGATAAAGCTCTCCGTCACTTCACCTTTAAACCTGTTGTTTTTCAGTTTGGAGTCATACTGCAAAGATATTTCACGCCGTATATCAGAATGACTTGTTATCATTCCGTCTATACGGTTCAATACTTTCTGTTCACATCTGTACTTGACAGTCTTATCAAATAATTCTGTTTTCTCAAATAGGTTACGCCATGGGCTCCCTTCTTCTCCCCAATCTATCATATCGGTTTATATAGAATTAGTAAATATTGTTATAGAATGTGTAGGAAAAGAGGAAGAGGACTACAATCCTATTTGTTAAGTGCAAATATAAGGAAAAAGCATTAGAATAACAAATAAAATGACAGTTAAAAGTCAGGCACTTATGAGAAGTGAGATGATAAGATAGACCATAGCAGCGGCATCTACTATTAGCTTTCATTGTAAGAGATTATTGTAGAGAGAGCCACACAAGCTATTCAAGTACGGTTAGTGTTAGCCTCTCCTTTTTGGTTCTTCTGAAATATGGAGTGATAAACTAAAACTCTTATATAATACGGCACATAGGGGGACGGAGGTATAGCGTACTGTTTTCTGATAATTTCTGAGATAAATGCTTGGGGTATAGAATGTCTAATAAAACTGGCAAACTACTTCTGTCGTTCCCCGTGTCGACGGTTCCTCCATGACTATCAGTACTTTGTGTTTGATAATTCTCCGTGTTCTCTATTACTCTGTGTGACATTTCGTCAAAGTTCAAGACTTAGTTGCCCTTTCGATCGAGCTTCCTAAAGAGACCTCTTTTACTCACAGAACTACACAGAAGAACAGATTACACAGGGTTTCACAGAGACATTAAGTCAACCGATGACACAGAGCGTTTCAGCTATTGTTGGGTGTTGGGTGTTAATTGTTAGGTGTTGATGAATAGCCTTGGTGGGTGTTGGGTGTTAAATGTTGGGTGATGAAGATTACTTACAGAGGGGACAAGTTAATTGTACATTCCCATCATGACACAAGCAGCGAAGGAGGGGTAACCTCGGTGTTCACTTCCCTCTCTATTCGGAGAGGGGCCGGGGGTGAGGCTTCTGTTGGATGTAAGGTTCTGTGATATCGGTTGACTTAATGTCTCTGTGAAGGTTTATGTGTTCTGTTCTTCTGTGTTCCTCTGTGAGAATAAGTACACACCCTCCATGTGAGAAAGAACGCTTGAGATTCGCTGGGGAGGTTTTTCTCTCACAGAACTCACAGATTTAACAGACCCTTTTTGAGCACAGTTTCGAGCCCACAGAAGGCCTCCGGCATACAGATAACACAGAGCGTTACTGCTAAAGATGGGTGTTGGGTGATAGTTGTTAGGTGTTGATGATTAGCCATAAAAGCATCGAGATGAGACCATACTCGCATCAAGACACAAACAGCGAAGGAGGGGTAACCTCGATGATCACTCCCTTCTCCATTCGGAGAGGAGCTGGGGGTGAGGCCTCTGTTGGCTGTAAGGTTCTGTGATATCGGTTGACTTGATGTCTCTGTGAAGGTTTATGTGTTCTGTTCTTCTGTGTAACTCTGTGAGAAATAGAACGCACCCTCTCGATAAGATAAGATCCATGCAAGGCGCTGGGGAGTTCTTTTTCGCACGGAGGGTATTTCTTTCTCTCACAGAGCACACAGATTTAACAGAACTTTTCCACCCACGTTTTGAGCCCACAGAAGGCCTTCGGCATACAGATAACACAGAGCGTTTCAGCTAATGAAGATACCAATAAGGAGGTAAAAAACAGCCTACATCCGGCCCGTAGGGGTATCTCGGTGATTACGCCCCTTCCCTCCGGGGGAGGGGACGGGGAGAGGCCTCTGAACTTCAGAAGGCCTCCAGCATACAGAGAACACAGAGCGTTTCTGCTAATGGTGGTATTAATAAGTGACATAGAGAAGTGTACATCCTTCTTATAGGGGTATCTCGGTAATCACTCCCCTCTCCATTCGGAGAGGGGCTGGGGGTGAGGCTCTTTCTTATAGGGGGTATCTCTGTGATTACTCCCCTTCCCTTCGGGGGAAGAGATGGGGGAGGGGCCAGCATTTCTCTACGTGCTTAAAACTTTGGGAGAAGATTAAGAGAACGAGCGATAGATGGTGTTGCAATAAATGAAGAACAGAGTTCTGTTGTAAATCCTTTTCGTACTTCTTAAAACCAGTACCTGCTTTTTAATGTGCAAGAAGATGTCCTTCAACGTTCGAGAACATGCCCTTCTTGAGTGTTGTTAACGCCCTTCTTGAAACGAGTTAGGCGTCTTCTTAATTCTTGTTTATAACTATCTGAATGCCTGATAGTTGTGCGTCTATTTCTTCTTGGTTTTTTCATCCTGAATAGTGGATGCGCTTCTGTTGTTTTGTTGTGTTTTTTCGTCAAGCTATAAACATATTCAACTGACAAGAGACGGCATATCCATTGTCTGATAAATATGTATTTTTTCCATTGTTTATCATGCTGTTATTGAGTCTTTTCTTATTCCCTTTCTTCCTTTGTTTTCCATTCCGTCATTCAGTCTTTACTTATTCGTTCAACGTTAAATAATTTGTATTTTTCATGAAAAAGCGGCTGTGATAGATTTTAATTACTATCTTTGTGAACCGACTTATTTCCCAGTTGGTAGAGAGTGTGACGAAATGAATAAGTTCTTAAAAGTAATAAGTTATGAGAAAGTTTTTGATAGTATTGGCATTGGCGGGCGTGTCGTTGACAGGTTCGGCCCAAGAAGAGGTGCTTACCGAGAAGTATAGTGTTGCCACAAACTCGTTCTGGAATAATTGGTTTGTACAACTTGGTGCAGACTGGAATGCGTGGTATTCTAATCAAGAACATGGTCGTGATGCAGCTATTAGTCCGTTGAAGGATTTCCGTTCAAAGCCGGGTGCAGCCTTCGCCATTGGTAAGTGGTTCACACCAGGTATCGGTCTTCGCACGAAGATACAAGGTATCTGGGGCAAGCGTGTCGGAGCTGACAGTAATCCTGCTTCTCAGCTCGACAATAGTAATAAGTATTGGATAGCACAAGAGCAAGTGATGTTCAATCTGAGCAACCTCCTTTGCGGTTACAATGAGAACCGAGTATGGAACGTCATTCCGTTTGCTGGTGCTGGTGTTGGCCGTTCTATGTCGGCTAATCGCTATGCAATGGGATTGAGTGCAGGCCTTCAATCTTCTTGGAAGGTGTCAAAGGGGATGCGTGTCTATCTTGAAGCAGGATGGAACCGTTATGAGGGCGACCTCGACGGAGCGGCTTACGCAAGTAATGAACGCCGTGGATGGGAGTCGCATGACAATAACCTTTATGCAGAAATCGGTCTGAATTTCAATATTGGTAAGAGTACTTGGAGCAAGACACCAGATATGGAGACGATCAACGCACAGCATCAAGCAGCCCTTGACGCACTAAATGCACGCCTCCAAGATGCAGAGGAAGAGAACGCACGTCTTCGCAATGAATTGGCAAATCAGAAGCCTGTTGAGACTGTTTCAGAGTCTGTGAAGCAGTTGGTAACAACTCCTGTTTCGGTATTCTTCGACATCAATAAGGCAACAATCGCATCTCAGAAAGACCTCGTAAACGTACAGGCTCTTGCGAAGTATGCTAAGGACAATAATAATAACCTCCTTGTGACAGGTTATGCTGACAGTGCAACGGGCTCTGTTGCCTACAATCAGAAACTGTCTGAGCGTCGTGCTACTGTCGTTGCTAATGAGCTTGTAAAGATGGGTATTGAGGATAATAAGATTACAACTGTCGGTAAGGGTGGGGTAGAGACCTTGTCTCCTATTTCCTTCAACCGCCGTGCAACGGTTCAGATAACTGAATAGGGAAAGTACAATCAAGATATTTCTTAAATACAAGTAGGGATACACGAGCGTGTATCCCTACTTTTTGTTATGATGATAGGATTAATTGGGCTTATTAGGCTTATTGGCCTAATAGGCCCAATACCATCTTATTTATCATTGATACTTTGCCTTCCCTATCGTGAAAGTAATGACCTAAATGCCTTCAGCAGCATGATAAGACGAACGAACGAGCGGTCCACTTACAACATGCTTAAAACCTTTCTCTAAAGCTATCCGCTTATATTCAGCAAACTTTTCAGGCGTGATATAAGCCTTGACAGGTAGGTGGTCGACAGTAGGTTGGAGATACTGACCGAGTGTGAGACGTTGGCAACCAGTTGAAAGGATATCGTCCATTGTCTCTAAGATTTCTTCGTGGGTCTCACCTAAGCCGAGCATAAATCCTGTTTTGGCAGTGATACCGCAGTTGGCTATCTCTCTCAGCACTTCTAAACTGCGTTCATAGCGTGCCACGGAGCGTACTGATGGTGTGAGACGACGCACTGTCTCCATGTTATGTCCTGCTACGTGGGGGCGTGTTGCCATGACTTGACGTATGAGGTCAGCCTTTCCCATGAAATCAGGAATGAGTAGTTCAATCTTTGTGTCAGGGTTTAATTGGCGTATCTCTTCGATAGTCTTTATCCAGTGGGCTGCACCATAATCGGGTAGGTCGTCACGATCAACAGAGGTGATAACGGCATAACGTAGCTTAAGAGCTTTCACTGACTCAGCTACACGACGTGGCTCGTCAGGGTTGAGCAGTCTGGGTCTGCCACTTAATGTGTTGCAGAAACGGCACTTTCTTGTACAGATATCACCGCCAATCATCAAAGTTGCCGTACGTGCCATCCAGCATTCCGAGCGATTTGGGCAGAGTCCACTCGTACAGATAGTGTTCATATGATGCTTGGCAAGGATACCAGCCGTCTCGCCAGTCGACTTCTTCGATGTGAGGTCAATCTTAAGCCACTTTGGTTTCATCACGTGTGGCTCACGTCCGAAGAGTAAACGGAGGAACTGTCGCAGCTTCAAACCACGGATAATAGTGGATAGATCTATGTCTTCCAACCTCTCTTCTACCGCCTCTCTCGTGAACTCACAGCCTTTAAGTAGGCTGAGGAAATCATGGTCGATATCGCCAAGAAGGAAGTAATCACCCACCATATTGATGCTTCCAATGATGTTATTCTTTAGTTCAATATGGGCTTCAAGTGTTCCAACACCTTCAAAACGATGCTTTCGAACGAGAGAGTATTTGGGATTCTTACCATAGACAAAGTCGTCAGAAGATAGTTCTTTCTCAATCTCAGCAATACCCTTCATGTCTTCCTCCGTTAGTTCGAGCACCTCCTTACCACACATTTCCTGTCGTGCATAGTCCATAAAAGCCAAGATATCTAACTGTGTATAGGTCGCAACGTTCGTTACCCTTTGTCTGACAGATGCCACTCCTTTGCTTTGAAGTTTCTCTTTTGCAGGAGTGAGCGCATTAGAGAGGTGGTCGAGTTGGGTGTCGAAGAGTAGGGAGTTATGCAGAACACTACGATTAGACTGCTGATAGAAGGCGCATCCCGACACCTTCGTGTCGTCAATGAGAATGTCGTTTCGTCCCGATAGTTGTGCGTTAATATTCAGTCCTTGTAGCAGTTCGGCCATTCGGTGCATGTACTGTGCAAAGGCTTCGTTGGCGTTGACGGCACGAGAGATGTAAGAGAACTGTATGCAACCCTTGTCGGCATAGATACATCCGCCACCACTTTTCCGTCTGAAAATATCAATCTTGTGTTCTTTGCAGTAGTCGGTATTGACCTCATTATCAATCAACTGGTTGCGTCCTAACATAACTGTAGGGTTCACACGCCAGCCCATAAAGTAGTCGTCATCGGTATAATGCCGTGCTACGTATTCTTCCACCGCAAAGTAGAAGGGCAGTTGATGAATAGTATCTGGTTTAGGTAGTAGTATATATTTCATCGTTGGTATTGATTGTTTATGGGAACAAATGTACAAATAAAATAATTAAAGAGAGAAAAAAGTAGGGAAAATAGTGAGGAAGGCACTATTAGTCTTATTAGCCTTATTAGCTCAATAAGGTTAATATGCAACCCTTAAAAAATGCAAAAAGTAATCATCGCTCTTATACTTTTCGTATTTTTGTAGTCGAATTAATCAGTTTAAATAAAGGTAATAGGTTATGTTAAGAAAACAATTAGTATCAGTAACGGCTGTAGCAGCATTAACTACTGGTGTTGCTTTTGCTGCAGTGCAGCAGGATAGGGTGATGTATAGGCAGGCAGATGGCACCTACGTTGTCAATACGACCACTCTCTGTCAAAATGTCAAGGGCTTTAAGGGTGCTACACCCTTGGAGGTTTTTATCAAGAATAATAAGGTGGTTAAGGTTGAGGCTTTGCCAAATCATGAAGGACCAAAGTTCTTAGATAAGGTAAAACAAGGTCTTTTCCCAAAGTTTAGTGGCTTGAAGGTGTCAAAGGCAGCGAAGGCAAGTAGCATTGATGGGGTCACTGGTGCTACCTATACATCACGTGCTGTGAAGGAGAATATAGCTGCGGCCGTAGCTTACTATAAGAAGAATAAGTAAGAGTTAGATAACTATAAAATAGAAAAAGATGATTAGATTAAACGCTTTTTTCAAAGTTAAGGCTGGTGTGACAACAGCCCAAGTGAAAGAACTCGCAGATGAGTTGGTAGCACTTTCACGTAAAGATGAAGGTAACAAGGGGTACGATTTGTTTGAGAGCACAACCCAACCAGGTGTTTTCCTTTTCTGTGAATCATGGGAGGACAAGGCTTGTTTGACTCGTCATGCTCATTCAGAACATTTCACTCGTATTGTTCCTGAATTAGAGAAACTAACTGATGGTGGCTTAAGCATTGAGCAGTTTGAGCGCTAATCACAGATAGCCCTTTCCCTTCATTAGCCTTGGTCATTGACTATTTGGTTGAAGAGGGGGATGAAGAAACTAAATTAAAAGAGCGTATCAAGAAGTATTTAATCTTCTCGATACGCTCTTTTATTATCTTTGATAAACCTTCCCTCTTTTCGGTATATACTCTCCTCGCTTTAGAAGAGATATCCTTTGAGAGGAACCGGACATTACTTTACATCCCCCACCTTAATCAAATACTCCGCAATCTGTACCGCATTCAACGCAGCACCCTTGCGAATCTGATCGCCAGTGAGCCAAAGTGTATTGCCATTGTCGTCAGCAAGGTCCTTACGGATACGGCCCACATAGATGTCATCGTGACCAGCACTCTCGAGTGGCATTGGGTAGACATAGTTCTGTGGATCATCAACGACTGTAACGCCAGGAGCAGCCTTCAAAGCCTCACGAATCTCCTCAACAGAGAGTGGACGCTCGGTCTCGAACCATACAGCCTCTGAATGGCTACGGAGAGAAGACACACGGACACAGGTGGCAGAAGTGCGAACATCAGAGTGCATAATCTTACGTGTCTCGTTGAACATCTTTATCTCTTCCTTCGTATAGTCGTTCTCTGTCATCTTATCAATCTGTGGAATGACATTGTAGGCCAACTGATGTGGGAATTTCTCGATGGTCTTCACCTCGCCAGTCTCAACAAGTTCCTTGTACTGCTGTTGCAACTCTGCCATAGCGGCAGCACCTGCACCAGATGCACTCTGGTAACTACTGATATGTATCTTCTTGATATGGCTGAGCTTATCGATAGGATTCAATACAACAACCATCATAATGGTAGTACAGTTAGGGTTGGCAATGATGCCACGTGGACGGCTCAATGCATCCTCAGCATTAATCTCTGGAACAACCAAGGGCACGTCGTCATCCTGACGAAACTGGCTGGAGTTATCAATCATGATAGCACCATACTTGGTGATGGTCTCAGCAAACTCGGCTGATGTTCCACCGCCAGCACTGGTGAAGGCGATGTCTACATCCTTGAAATCATCATTATGCTGGAGTAGCTTCACCTCATATTCCTTACCCTTGAATGTGTATTTCTTGCCAGCTGAACGCTTAGAACCAAAAAGGACAAGGTCGTCCATTGGGAAGTTTCTCTCTGCTAAGATGCGCAGAAACTCCTGACCTACGGCACCACTGGCACCAACAATTGCTACTTTCATATCTTTTATCTTTATTTATTTCAAACCTATTCGTAGTTGCAAATTTACTATTTTTCTTGCAATGTGTGCTACAATCTATCTATCTTTTTAATATAATGTGATATATTTTATAAAATATCTTTGTTTATTCCTCATGCATTGTTCTTAGGCTATTATGTAGAGTCTTGAAGCGTTGCTCGCATGAAACAGAAAAGATATATACCTTTATACACAGTTAATGTTAGGTATGCCAAAAGTTTTTTCGTAACTTTGCAGACAGTAATTTATAGATACGCATGCTGAATTTATCCCAATATTTCCCGATAACTGACCCAACATTGATATTCTTTGTTGTCTTGCTGATGATATTGCTTTCACCTATCATCATGGGACGACTGCGGATTCCACATATCATCGGTATGGTGTTGGCTGGTGTTCTTGTAGGCAAGTATGGATTGAATATACTGGAGCGTGATGCTTCTTTTGAGCTGTTTGGACGAGTAGGATTGTATTATATCATGTTCCTTGCAGGTCTTGAGATGGATATGGGAGGACTGAAGAAAAATCGGAATAGTGTGATAGTCTTTGGTATGTTGACTTTCATTATTCCCTTTGCGATGACCTATTTCATGGGTATCAGTCTCTTGGGATATCTCCCTTTAGCCTCTCTTCTGCTCTCGGCTATCATGGCGTCTAACACATTGATAGCCTATCCGATAGTAGGACGATATGGATTGACACGGCATACGAGTTCTACGTTGAGTGTGGGTTCGTCTATGATTGCGCTTTTCATGGCGTTGATAGTGATGGCATCTATTGTCAATTCGTTTCATGGAAATGGTGGAATTGTTTTTTGGCTGTTATTTATTCTAAGGTTCGTAGCTTATTGCGTGGGGCTTATCATGGTCATACCTCGTGTGACCCGTTGGTTCCTTCGTCGATATTCGGATGCTGTGATGCAGTTCATCTTCATTCTTGCAATCGTATTCCTTTCTGCTGCCTTATCGGATGCTGTTGGTTTGGAGGGTATCTTTGGAGCCTTTCTGTCAGGCTTGATATTGAACCGTTTCGTACCGAGAGTATCTCCATTGATGAATCGTATAGAGTTTACTGGTAATGCACTCTTCATTCCTTATTTTCTTATCGGTGTGGGTATGCTGATAAATATACGCCTGCTCTTCGTCGGAAGTCGGATATTGTGGGTCGTATTCTGTATCGTACTCTTCGGTACGTTGGGAAAGGCTTTGGCTGCTTATTTGGCTGCTCGCCTCTTTCGAATGTCTTGGTTGTCAGGTCACATGATGTTCGGTCTGACCAGTGCACATGCTGCTGGTGCCATAGCAATGGTGATGGTAGGACGTAGACTGGAGATTTCTCCAGGTAAATACCTCTTTGGTGATGAGGTCTTGAATGGTATTGTAATAATGATTCTCTTTACTTGTGTCATCTCATCTATCATCACAGAGCGAGCAGCACAACGGCTTCGTCTACAAGAGAAGGAGGGTCAGGATATGATGAAGAACCTCGATGATGAGAAGATTCTGATACCTGTGAAATATCCAGAGTATTCTGATAATCTTGTAACTATGGCAACACTGATGCGCAATCCACGTCGAAAGAGAGAGTTGGTGGCATTGAATGTGGTATATGATGATGTGAATATGCGTCATAATCAAGCCGAGGGACAGCGTTTATTAGACCATCTATGTGACTTAGCAAGTGCTTCAGATGTACCTATGGTAACGCAGGTTCGTGTCGCAGCTAATATTGCCAATGGTATAAAACATGCTTTCAAAGAGTTCCAAGCATCAGAAATATTGATGGGCTTACACTTCCACAAAGAGATAAGTCGTAGTTTCTGGGGCGAGTTTACACGAAGTCTTTATAACGGATTAAGCCGTCAGATTATCGTTACACGTATCTTACAACCACTAAATACAATTCGCAGAATACAAGTGGCAATTCCTTCCCGTGCTGAGTTCGAACCTGGTTTCTATCGTTGGTTAGAACGTTTAGCACGTATGGCAGGCAACTTAGAGTGTCGTATCACGTTCCATGGGCGTAGAGATACATTGCAACTTGTTAACGAGTTTATCCGTAATCGTTTCTCAAGTGTGAGGGCTGAATATGAGGAGATGGAGCATTGGAAAGATTTAACCACGCTTGGTACGAAACTTCGGGACGACCATCTTTTTGTTATTGTGACGGCTCGTAAGGGTACAATATCCTATAAGACAGCCATGGAAAGGCTGCCAGAAGAATTGAATAAGTGCGTTAAGGGCAAGACTATCATGATTATCTTCCCTGACCAGTATGGTAGTGAGATGGATGATATGACCTTTGCTCAACCACAGCATACGGAGGAACGCAGTGCTTACGAGGCTGTTAGAGAGTGGATTAATAATAAGGTATAAGAGGTTATTAGGCTAATAAGGCCAATTAGGCCAATATGGCTAATAAGCCTAATAGCCCTAATAAAAGAATAGAATATGATAGACATTAAGAACATAACTAAAAGTTTCGGGTCGCTTCAGGTATTGAAAGGCATAGACTTACATATAGAGAAGGGGGAGGTTGTTAGTATTGTCGGACCATCAGGAGCTGGTAAAACCACGTTGTTACAGATACTTGGCACATTGGATAAGCCAGATAGTGGGGCTGTCGTGGTGGATGGCATCGATGTAGGAAGCTTATCAGCTGGTAAGCTGAGTGACTTTCGTAACCAACACTTAGGTTTTGTGTTCCAATTCCATCAGCTCCTTCCTGAGTTTACGGCCCTTGAGAATATTATGATACCTGCTTATATCGCAGGGCGAAAGACCAAGGAAACACGTCAGCGTGCCGAAGAACTATTGGAGTTTATGGGCTTGAGCGACCGTGCCAACCATAAACCCAATGAGCTTTCTGGTGGTGAGAAGCAGCGTGTAGCAGTAGCTCGTGCGTTGGTAAACAATCCTGCTGTCATCCTTGCTGATGAGCCTTCAGGTAGTTTGGACAGTAAGAACAAGCAGGAACTACACCAGCTCTTCTTCGATCTCCGTGATAAGTTCGGTCAGACTTTCGTTATCGTTACACACGATGAAGGGCTCGCACATATAACAGACAGAACGATACATCTCAAAGATGGCTTGATACAGAACCTCCCCCAACCCCTCCGAAAGGAGGGGAGTGCTACTGTCGAAATAGAGAATGAGTAGATTCTTAGAATGATAAGTTAGTTACTTAGAGAATATTGTTCATCTGTTACTTTGTCTTATAATAGATTATCTTGTCTTCAACTATAAAGGGTTATTATGTCTAAAATAAAGCTTGGAGCATACAACACGCTCACTGTATTAAAGGTTGCCTTACGTGAAGGCAATGGTGATCCATTTGGTCTTTACCTTGATGGTGGACCTGCTGGAGAGATTCTCATGCCTCAGAGGTATGTCCCTGAAGGAACTGAAATAGGTGATGAAGTGGAGGTCTTTGTCTATCTTGATCAAGACGAACGCCCGATTGCCACGACCGAAGAACCTTTAGCGCAGGTAGGCGACTTCGCTTACTTGGAGTGTTCGTGGGTGAATGAGTATGGTGCTTTCCTCTCTTGGGGTGTGATGAAAGACCTCTTCTGTCCTTTCCGTGAGCAGAAGAAGCGTATGGTTATTGGCAATAGCTATATTGTTTATATTCATCTTGACGAAGAAAGCTATCGTCTTGTGGCCTCTGCAAAGGTGGAACATTACCTTAACGAGCAACCACGTGGCTATAAACACGGACAGGAGGTTGACCTTTTGGTATGGCAGAAAACCGACCTTGGTTTTAAGGTCATTGTCGATAATCAGTATCCGGGGCTTATCTACGAAGACCAAGTGTTCCAGTATGTCCACACTGGCGACCGTTTGAAGGGCTATATCTCTACTGTTCGCCGTGATGGTAAGATTGATTGTACTCTTCAACCCACAGGACAACAGCATGCAGAAGACTTTGCTGAGACCCTGCTTCAATATTTGAAGGATAACGACGGAGTATGTGATCTTGGCGATAAGAGCGAAGCAGAGGATATCAAACGACGTTTCCAAGTATCGAAGAAGGTGTATAAACGCGCTGTTGGCGACCTCTATAAACGTCATCTTATCACTGTCGAACCGTTGTCAATACGTTTAGTAAAATAGAATAAATCCCTTTTTTCTTATTTTTTTCGTACTTTTGCACATGATAGGCTGCACTCGACAAAATGAAAGCAAGCTCTCTTTTGTTCTCGTTTGCACTATCTTTGAATAAGATAGGCTGCAATCGACAAAGTGAGAACGAGTTCTCTTTTGTCCTCGTTTGCACTATCTTTGAATAAGATAGGCAGCACTCGACAAAATGAAAGCAAGCTTTCTTTTGTTTTCATTTGCACTATCTCTGTAATCTAAATAAAGGATAATAATAAAACAATGCAGAATCAATTTTCAAGAACACAACTCCTTCTTGGTAAGCCTGCCATCGATACGCTTAATGGTTGTCGTGTGGCTGTCTTTGGTGTTGGAGGTGTTGGTGGATATGCTGTTGAGGTCTTGGCACGTAGCGGCGTGGGGGCTATTGATGTTATTGATGACGACCGTGTCTGTCTGACGAATGTCAATCGACAACTCCTTGCTACCACTCGAACGGTGGGAAAACACAAGGTAGATGTGGCTGAGGAGCGTATTCGTTCAATCAATCCACGTTGTATTGTACGGAAGTATCAAACTTTCTATCTGCCTGATAATGCTGATCAGTTTGATTTCTCTCATTATGATTATGTTATAGATTGTATTGACACCGTTACAGCTAAGCTCGACCTTATCTATCGTTGTCATGAACTTAACATCCCATTGCTCTCTTGCATGGGTGCAGCTTATAAACTTGATGCCACACAATTTCGTGTGACTGACATCTTCAAGACCATCAACGATCCATTAGCGAAGGTCATTCGTAAGAAACTTCGTAAGACAAAGATTAAGCATCTAAAGGTTGTTTATAGTCCTGAGGAGCCACTTGAGAGTATAGAACAGCCTGAAATCTCTTGCCGTTTCCATTGTATTTGCCCTGACAAGGATATGCGTAAGTGCACTGACCGCCATACTATCCCCAGTTCTAATGCGTGGGTACCAGCTGCAGCGGGACTTATTGCAGGTGGAGAGGCTGTGAAAGATCTTGTCAGTCTTGCCCACACTATGCGCATCCGTCCTGAGGATGAGGCTACAAGTGAGCCTGCTCGCATCGCTCGTGAACGTGCAGCAAAGATGCTGGAAGAACATAAACGTCTTAAGGCTGAGAAGGCTGCAGCGGATAAGTAATGTATTTATATTTTATTATTAAGGACATATAAGTCATTTCTGTCATCATTGGAAAGACATAATCCTAAGACTATGTAAGAAAATAAAAGGACATTTGGTGATGTTGCTATCCCAAATGTCCTTTTTTATTGTTTGTTGTCTTTAATGCCAAATCATACTATGAGATTACTCATAAATGAAGGTGAAATCTTTCTTTGCGGTTAGCGTATTGCCAACAAAACAGGTCTTAAGAGCGATATGCTCAAACTTCTTACGCTGCTTCTCATCAAATGAAGCCTTTAGATGGAACGTGATAGGAATACGAGTAACAGTAAAGGTTTGCATGTCTTCCTCTATCTCGCCGACCTCAGCATAGCAACCAGAAAAATCTACACCGCCACGTTCTGCCTGCAAGCCCATCATTGTCAAGCCACATGCTGCCAGTGCATTACCTAATAGCTCGACGGGATTCTGATTTTCTCCTAAGCCTCCTACAGCCTTACCCGCATCAGTGTTTATTGTCACAGCCGACCTAACATGCGTTGCTTCAACTCGTCCTTTACCTTGATAAATAGCTTTTGTAATTGTCATAATTGTATCTATTAGAATTAGTAATAATACTTCGATTGGTTAATAACATTTATATGTCTCTTGCAAAGATAATAAAAGAATATAGATAAACCAAGCCTTGCTAATCTTTCAATCATCTTTTTCTTTTTTCTTAAAGTCCAACCTTTAAGAAATTGTATTCTTGTTATATGCTAATAGGCTTGTGTCTCTACTCATCTCGGTTAGTCTGATTTTATTTAAAACTGTTATTTCCTTTGCTTGCAGGTTAAACTATATAAAATAGGAGAAATAACTTAGCTTAATATTAGCGTGTTACCGATAAGTAACTTAACTTTGCAGTTACCGATTGGTAACATAGGCATATAATAGAATGAAAAGTAGAGAACAAACAGAAAGTAAGATACTTGAGGCTGTCGCAAGCATTGTTGAGAGCGACGGTTTCGAGAAGCTTGGTATCAATACTATTGCGTTAAAAGCGAATGTTTCTAAGATGCTTATTTATAGATACTTTGGTGGACTTGAAGAGTTAGTTGCACGGTTTATAATGCAGAAGGATTATTGGGCTAACACTGACACGCTTATCCTCAATCCTCATTCGGTTGGTGATAGTATAAAGAGCATGTTTCGCAATCAGATTGAGCAACTACGAAACGATGTTACTTTAAGGCGGTTATGTCGCTGGGAGTTATCCTGTCATAACGCAAGCATTGACCGGCTTAGAGATAAACGGGAAGAGAATGGATGCAATCTAATCAAAGTGGTCAGTAGACTGACTGGGTGTTCTAATTCGGAGGTGGCGTCTTTAGCAAGTATTCTCTCGGCTTCTATCAGTTACTTGACATTGATAGAAGATCAATGCCCTACGTATAACGGTATTGCTTTACAGACTGATAAGGGTTGGGAACAGATTGCACAAGGAGTAGACATGATAGTCGACTTATGGATAAAAAGTATTCAAGAAGGGAAAAATTAATTGTTTTATAATTTGTTTGTATGGGAGTTATGAATAATATAGTAGCACAAAATTCAGATTATCTGTTTATGATAGAGAGCGCTTGTAAGGCTCCTTCTGGGCATAACACACAGCCTTGGTTGTTTAAGATAGGTGCGTCTGAGATTGATATCTATCCTGATTTTTCAAAAGAATTACCTGTTGTCGACCCAAGTCATCGGGAGTTATTCGTTAGCTTAGGCTGTGCGACAGAAAATCTTTGTATTGCTGCTCACGAGAAAGGCTATCATACTGAGGTCAAAGTCATAGAGAACTCCTTTATTCGAGTCCTACTTACAGAGGGGAAGGAAAAGCTGCCTGATTCTCTATTGTTCCCTCAAATTGCTGTAAGACAGACGAATAAGCGTGTCTATAATGGTGAGGTAATACCAGAAAGGAGCATTAATCTACTCAAAATGGTTCCTATGGAACCGTCTGTATCTATTCATTTTTATAGAAATGGAACTGTTGATTATGACACAATAGCTGGTTGGGTTTATGCTGGAAATCGCTTGCAAATGAACGATGAGGCTTTTAAGACGGAACTTACTGACTGGATGCGTTATAATAAGAAACAACAGGACAATACACGAGATGGACTGAGTTATGCTACTTTCGGTGCTCCGAATATTCCTCTTTTTATGGCTAAGTTTATCATGTCAAAACTTATCAATGAGAAAACACAGAATAAAGGAGACCAAAAAAAGATAGCTTCTGCATCGCATCTCGTTCTTTTCACAACAAAAGATAATACTGTTGAACAGTGGGTTGCTTTAGGTAGAACCTTGGAGCGGATGCTATTGTGCACAACACAGGTAGGTATCGCAAATGCTTATCTCAATCAGCCTAATGAAGAGAGTGGTATTGCAAAAGAAATGGCAAAGCAATTGCAAATCCCTACGGAATATCCTACTGTCTTAATAAGATTGGGTTATGGGAAGCGTATGCCTTATTCACTTAGGCGTGACTATAGGTCATGTATTCTTTCTAAAGAGTAAATTTGTTGACAAGAAATAGGTCATTGGATAGGTTAAGTATTATTCTCTTTTATAAAAGTACTATTTAGTAAGTTGGAATTATAAGCTTAACAACTATGGTTCGTCCAATGCTTCGCATGATGTTTCAGACCTCTCTTGTCGCTTCAAGTCCTATTTCTTCGTAAGCCTTAGGTGTCTCTGTGATAATTGGCGGCACTCCACGTAGGCTTTCTCCTTGTAATATAAGTTGTTGGCCACTCCCTTTCTCTCATGGAAAATAGGTGGGTGGAACTTATAAAGAGAGGTGACCTTCTCCCTTGCTATCCATTGTAGCGAGAAATGGATGATTGAGCTTGCTCCTCTTTGGATGCTGATAAAAGGGGTGATATGAAACGTGCGAGCTTACTTGTAGGGGATAGGGTGGGGGAGGCGTTGCCTCTTTATCACACTAACTTGGTAAACTTCTCATGCCTCAGAAGGAATAATAGGATTATGAAAAAAACGTTACATCTCAATGAACTAAATACCCTCAAAATAGGAGTATAATATCTTAAAAAATCAGCCTTATAACCTTCATGAAATCAATAAGTTACAAACTGCGTTGGAGAAGACGCCCTTCTTGCCTCAAGAAGGGCGTCTTCTGCATGCAAGAAGGGCATGTTCTTGAATGCTAAAAGGCCTCTTCTTCGAGCTTGAAGAGCATGTGTGGGATAAGAAGGGTGCAAAATAAGACCCCTCCCCCAGCCCCTCCCCGAAAGGGAGGGGAGCGCCTAACGGGACACAGTTTGCTATGATTTTGTGGACAGTAAGTACGTATTAGTAGTTTTCTTCAAACCATTAACACCTAACATTCACCACCCACCATCATAAAAGAAACTACGAAATAATGGACGATAAGCAGGTGTTAGAGGCTTTACTCAAACCATTAACACCTAATATTCACCACCCACCACCATAAAGGATGCTTTGATTTTGTGAGAAATAAGTAGGTGTTAGGAGTCTTACTCAAGCCATTAACACCTAACATTCACCACCCACCACCATAAAGGATGCTATGATTTTGTGGGTAGTAAGTACGTGTTAGTGGCTTTACTCTAACCATTAACTCCTAATATTCACCACCCACCACCATAAAGAAATAGATAGGTTATTGTGCAGTTGGAGCCTCAAAGTCGTATGTAACCTTTATGGCTTTATCACGTGACAGCTGTCCGGGGTTGGTACCAGGTTCTCCTTCGGGTATTTCACGATGATAGAAAGCATAGAAGTGGACCCATGCGTCTAATATTTTCCCGTCTTTATCGTGGAAAGACATAGGGATTGTTGGGAACACAGGTAGCCCATGGTGGTCGACAAATGACTTCTGAACCAGTTCACTACAATAGATTTCTTTGTCATCAGGCATATAGAAATGGTCGTATGGACGGCCGAGATAGCTTAGTGCTCGGCTCATGGAAGTAGCCATATCACAGTCGACAATTACTCTACCAACTGCTATGAGTGGTTTTCCTTCTTTCCCTTTTGCACGATCAAGGAACTTGGTAAGAGGGGTGAGCGACACCGCTTTGCCATAAGCCTCCAGTGCATAATCGGCACTATCCGTATGATGGAAGATGGCTACGTGGTCGATCTTTAGTCCGTTAATGCCCTGTGTGGCATCTGTAATAGGGTTGCTTGTTTCCTTCACAACAAACATCAAGTCGCCTTCATGCAAGTTTTGCAGTGATATGTCTTCGTCTTGAAAGGACTCAGTAGAGCAGCCGACTAAGGAGATAAGGCACAGTAAGAGAAGGTTTGATACGATGCGTTTTAGTTTCATGATTGTTTTTCTGTTTATATAAGTTATATTTTAAGTTTCGTCAGGAGTGTTCTTTTAGGTAAATAAAAAGACGACCATCTCTTGTAGATAGTCGTCTTCTATTGTCTAATCCTTAGAATTCAGCGTTCTTTGGAGTACGTGCAAATGGGATTACGTCACGGATGTTCTGCATACCAGTAACGAAGAGGATGAGGCGCTCGAAGCCAAGACCGAAGCCACCATGTGGACAGGTACCGTACTTACGAGTATCAAGATACCAGTCGTAAACCTCACGCTTCATGCCACGATTGTCTATCTCTGTAAGCAACTTGTCGTAATCTTCTTCACGAACAGAGCCACCAATAATCTCGCCAATATGTGGGAAGAGGACGTCAGTACCCTGCATTGTCTTGCCGTCAGGGTTCTTCTTCATATAGAACGACTTGATCTCGCTTGGATAGTCAGTCATGATGACAGGGCGTTTGAAGTATTCTTCTACGAGATAACGCTCATGCTCGCTACTGAGGTCCATTCCCCAACCAGTGATAGGGAACTCAAACTTCACGCCGTCAGCGACTGCCTTCTGTAGAATCTCGATACCCTCTGTATAAGTAAGACGTACGAAATCTTCCTTCAAGATGCCTTCCAAGCGAGCAATCAGCCCCTTGTCAATCATCTTATTGAGAAATTCAAGGTCGTCCTTGCAGTTCTCCAATGCCCAACGAACGCAATATTTGATGAAGTCTTCCTCAAGGTCCATGAGCTCATCCTTGTCGATGAAGGCTACTTCAGGCTCTACCATCCAGAACTCTGCCAGGTGGCGTGGAGTGTTGGAGTTCTCTGCGCGGAAGGTAGGACCAAAGGTATAGATAGCACCGAGTGCTGTCGCACCTAACTCACCCTCCAACTGTCCAGACACAGTAAGGTTAGTACGTTTGCCGAAGAAGTCAGCACTGTAATCAACCTCACCACCTTTTGCAACGCGGTCAAGGTCGAGTGTGGTTACTTGGAACATGTTTCCTGCACCCTCAGCATCACTACCAGTAATCAGCGGAGTGTGGAAATAGTAGAAACCATGGTCGTGGAAATACTTGTGGATGGCCATTGCCATGTTATGGCGGATACGGAAGACAGCGCCAAAGGTGTTTGTGCGAAGGCGCATGTGACCATATTTACGCATATACTCGAAGCTCTGACCCTTCTTCTGCATAGGGTAGTCGCTTGGGCAAAGACCGTAGATCTCAATCTCTTTACATTGTATCTCAGACGTCTGACCAGCGCCTTGGCTCTCTACGAGCTTACCGATAACGCTGATACAAGCACCTGTTGTAATGCTCTTCAGTTGGTCTTCGTCGATAGTAGAAGGGTCGACAACAACCTGAATGTTCTTAATTGTAGAACCATCATTCAGGGCGATGAAGTCAACAGCCTTGCTGCTTCTATGAGAACGAACCCATCCCTTTACGTTGATATCTTTACCAAAATCGGTGCAAGCAAGTGCATCGACGATTTTTGTTCTTTTCATTTGTTATATTGTAATTAGGTACTCCCCAAGTCTCTCAAAAGGAGAGGAATGTTGTTAACCCATGTGTCTAATGCCTAAATCGTGGCATTGTTAGGTCTCGCACATCCACTTCTTTTGAGAGGTTTGGGGAGGTTTCTATTTTATTCAAACGCACCCATGCGCAGCATGTCAACCTCCTTCTCAGTGAGGAAGCGCCAATCGCCACGACGTACATTCTTCTTAGTCAAGCCCGCAAACTGTACACGGTCGAGTTTTACGACACGGTAGCCAAGGCTTTCAAAGATACGACGTACGATACGATTCTTGCCGCTGTGGATTTCAATACCAACCTGTGTCTGATCCTGTGGGTCGGCATATTCGATAGCGTCAGCCTTGATCTCGCCATCTTCCAACTCGATACCGTCAGAGATCTTCTGTAGGTCATTAGCCGTAACAGGCTTGTCGAGGAATACGTGATATACCTTCTTCTTCAAGAACTTAGGGTGAGTAAGCTTTGAAGCAAGGTCGCCATCGTTGGTAAGAAGCAGTACACCAGTTGTGTTACGGTCGAGTCGACCAACAGGATAGATACGTTCTGGGCACGCACCCTTCACGAGGTCCATCACAGTCTTACGTTGTTGAGGGTCGTCACTTGTAGTTACATAGTCCTTAGGTTTGTTCAGAAGGACATAGACCTTCTTCTCCAATGATACTGGTTTCTCTTGGAAGAGTACCACATCAGAGCGGAGAACCTTACTACCGAGTTCCTTTACGACCTCACCATTTACGGTTACTGCACCAGAGAGGATGAACTCATCAGCCTCACGACGTGAGCATACACCAGCGTTAGCAAGATACTTGTTCAAGCGGATTGGCTCATTTGGATCGAAGTTCTCCTCCTTGTATTCAATGCGCTTCTTAAGTGAATACTTTGCATTTGGGTCATAATCAGCACTGTGCTGACGGTATCCGCCCTGATTGTATCCGCCACGGTTGTTGTATCCGCCACGATTGTTGTTGTATCCACCACGGTTGTTGTTGTATCCGCCACGATTGTTGTTATATCCGCCACGGTTATTGTTGTATCCGCCACGACTCTGATAGCTTCCCTGCTGGCGAGGCTGGTATCCACCCTGACGTGGCTGGTAACCGCCTTGACTTGCCTGATAGCTTGTCTTCTCCTCACCCTCAGCACCACTATTGGCGTTGTAACGTGGGCGATAAGCCTGTGACTGATAGCCATTTTCTTCACTGTTGTAACGTGGACGATAGCCACCCTGCTGTGGACGACTCTGGTATCCACCACGATTATTATATCCACCTTGGCGTGGCTGGTAGCCGCCTTCTTCACCGTTACTATTGTAACGTGGACGATAACCACCCTGCTGTGGACGGCTCTGATAACCCCCACGATTGTTGTTATATCCGCCATTATAGCTGTTCTGACGTGGACGATAGCTACCCTGTTGTGGGCGACTTGCACTCTGCAGACCAGAGCCGAAGCCCTCAGGACGGAACCCGCCTTCGTCGTTACTGCTATTAGCCTTATCGCTACTGTAAGCGCGTTGGCTGTGAATACGTGGACGTTGTGTACGTCCTGTGCCACGGTACTCTCTTTGATAGCCGCCTTGTTCGGCAGCTGAATAGCCCTCGCGGCTGTTCTCATTCTGCTCAGACTGAACTTCTTTGTTCTCGAATTCTTCTGTCATAATTGTTTAACTTAAGATTTGATACTACTGGCCTCACGGCCAATCCATTTATTTATTAATTATTAAAAATCAAACTCCGTTAGACGGAGAGACTCAGTTTAATATCTTCTTTATACTTTATTATACCCTATAAGACGGATTAAATGCCCGTATAGTTGTGTGGATTGATAGCCATTAGTTCGGCTTTCACACTGTCGCTGACATTGAGTGTCTGAATGAAATCATGTATTGTTTCCTCTGTCATCTTCTTGTTTGTGCGTGTGAGTGCCTTTAATGCCTCGTATGGATGTGGATAAGCTTCACGGCGCAAGATAGTCTGAATAGCCTCTGCCACAACTGCCCATGTGTCCTCAAGGTCAGCTTTTAGCTTCTCTTCGTTGAGGATGAGCTTGCGAAGACCCTTCAGTGTGCTCTGTATGGCGATGATACTATGTCCAATAGGAACGCCAACATTACGCAGAACAGTTGAATCTGTAAGGTCACGCTGCAGTCTACTTACTGGCAACTTCTGTGCCAAGAACTGTAGGATAGCATTGGCTACACCGAGGTTACCCTCACTATTCTCGAAGTCGATAGGGTTCACCTTATGTGGCATTGCACTTGAACCTACTTCCCCAGCCTTAATCTTCTGCTTGAAATACTCCATTGAGATATACATCCAGAAATCGCGATCGAGGTCGATCATGATGGTGTTGATTCGGCGAATAGCATCAAAAATGCTACCTAAGTGGTCGTAGTTGCTAATCTGTGTCGTCCACTGCTCGCGCTCTAATCCTAATTTCTCACTGACAAAACGGTTGCCGAAAGCACGCCAGTCATGTTGTGGATAAGCTACGTGATGGGCATTGAAATTACCCGTAGCACCGCCGAACTTAGCTGTCATCTTACAGTTGCGCAGGCTTGCGAGCTGCTCGCTGAGTCGGTAGACATAAACCTCTATTTCCTTACCTAAGCGAGTAGGGGAGGCTGGCTGACCGTGTGTCTTTGCCAACATCGGTATGTCCTTCCACTCATCAGCATATTCCTGTAATTGCGCTATTAGCTCCTCAACCTGAGGATAGTAGACCTCTTCGAGAGCTTCCTTTATAGAGAGTGGGACGCTGGTGTTGTTGATGTCCTGTGAGGTTAGTCCAAAATGAATGAACTCCTTGTAGTCGTCAAGTCCACCAATCTTGTCAAACTCCTCTTTAATAAAGTATTCTACGGCCTTTACGTCATGGTTGGTTGTCTTCTCAATCTCCTTTACACGTGCTGCAGAAGTCTCATCGAAATTGCGATAGATATCACGCAATTGCTCAAAGAGAGCACTGTTGAAACTTTCCAGTTGTGGTAATGGTAATTCGCAAAGAGTGATGAAATACTCAATTTCTACGCGTACACGATAACGGATAAGTGCGTACTCTGAGAAATAGTCAGCAAGACATTCCGTTTTACTTCTGTAGCGACCGTCAATAGGCGATACGGCTGTTAATGCGTCAAGGGTCATAATTTCATTTATTAATATGCTGCAAATTTAAGAATAAAATCATTAATAGCGCAAATAATAATAATAATAATATCAAAAAGGAAGCAGATTAAAGCTGAATAAAACAAAAAAGACTTCACAACAAAGTTGCAAAGTCATCATTTCAAAGTCTCATCGGTGGGCGTTGACGGATTCGAACCGCCGACCCTCTGCTTGTAAGGCAGATGCTCTAAACCAGCTGAGCTAAACGCCCTTAAAAAATCCCCTGCAACCCCAAGAAGTCACAGGGAAACACCCCTTGTGGGCGTTGACGGATTCGAACCGCCGACCCTCTGCTTGTAAGGCAGATGCTCTAAACCAGCTGAGCTAAACGCCCCTTACTTTTTGTAAGGCGAGTGCAAAGGTAAGGAAAGTTTTTTATTCTCGCAAACAAATGGCAAATAATTTAGTTGAAAATCTCAATTTAGTAGGTTGTGGAAAGCCTTTCCTTACCTAAATAATTCTCTTTAACGAATTATTTTCATGAAAAATAATATTTTTCTTCATGAACGGAAATATTTCTTTTCATGAACAAAAATATTTCTGATCGTGAAGATAATTTAGTGGATGGCAGTGTGTCATGTTGGTAAAAGGCTTTATAATTGATGATGTTTGATACATGCAAGTTGTTGTTTAGTCGCTTCTATGGTCGTATGAATTGGTGTGCTTGATTGAAAGAGAGTGTGACGTGGATTCGTAAAATAGTTTATTTTGTTTTGCATGAATTGTTTATTTTGCTTATATTTGCACCGTATTTATATTATAGGAAACGAATAGGCAGAAGATTATGTCAGTAGAAGTAAGACTGGAACAGAGTAAGTTTAAGGATAAGAATGGTGCTGGAAAATGGTATGCACGAACTGTCAGTACGGGTATCGCTACGACAGACGACCTTGCTGATGCTATTCAGGAAAATACGTCATTCTCACGTGGCGACGTGCGTGGACTTGTCATTGCGTTGGTAGACGAGATTTCTTATCGTCTTCGTCAGGGTGAGACCGTAGCACTTGAAGGGTTAGGTAGGTTTCATCTGACAGTAGAGAGTGAACCTGTGGATAATCCTGACGACTTTGATATCAAGAAGCATATAAAGAATGTGAAGTGTCGCTTTGTACCAACCAGCACTCGTAATGCACGTACTGGCAAGAAGGAGCAGACGCTGGCTAATGGTGCACGCGTGGAATGGGCAGAGCCTGATTTAGACGATGATGATGATTGGTAGACAGGACGAGAGGGTCGTTAGTAGTTGATGATGACCTGAGGAATAAGGATTAAAAGGCGAATTTTGTGTATTTATCCCCATAATATTATGGTGTAATCCAGTTTTCTTTGCTTTTCTTATAACTTTTGTACTGTTTTCCTTTGATGCTAATAATATTTTGTATATATTTGCACAATGTGATTAGATAGGCATCTATCAGTATAGCTTTTATTCAGTGTATAGTAGATAGTTGCAAGTGTTTTACGAATATAATTAAAAGCTAAAAGACGGTTTAAGCAAGTGCTTTAAATCAGTTCTTATTCAATTTAAGACATAAACAAGGGCAATGGCATTCTCTGTTTGAATGGTAGGAAAAGCCTTACAAGCCAGTGATTGTCAATATTCCCAGACTTATTTTTTATATAAAACAAATAGAAATGAAAAAACTTTTACTATTAGTATGTGCAGCCGTTATGAGTCTTTCGGCTTCAGCACAGGCCGGTGATAAAGCACTTGGTGCACAGTTTGTATTCGGGTCACAGACTAATAACATCGGATTTGGCGTTAAAGGTCAGTACTACGTCACTGATCATCTTAGAGGTGAGGCTTCTTTTGACTATTTCTTTAAGAACAAGGGCTTGACAATGTGGGATATCAATGCAAATGCTCACTATCTTATTAATGTAGCTGATAAGTTCAATGTTTATCCTCTTGCAGGTGTTGGCTATACAAACTGGTCATATCGTAATGATGTACTTGTTAAAAACGAACAGAATGGTTCAATTGATAAGGTCGAGGTTAAGGGCACAGATGGTCGTATTGCCATAAACCTTGGTGGTGGTGTAGAGTATGCTGTTACTGATAACATCATCCTAAATGCTGAGATGAAGTATCAGATTATCAGCAATTACAACCAGTTGGTACTTGGTGTAGGTGTAGCTTACAAGTTCTAAATATTTAGCCTAATCGAGCATTAGATACCGAACAAATTTTATGGTATAAAAGCTGTCAAGAGACAATACGGATTAGTTGGTCCAAGATAGTCTAATGTCCGATTTTCGTTTATGTTAGGTTCTAAAGACTTTATGTCGTACGAAAGCCGTTTGGCCATGTTCGATAGCAATCTTTAGAACCTAACTTGTTTTTATCCCCTCGATCTGTTGTTGTCTACATAGAGTTGTAGCTTATTTATTTAGCATCAAGTGCTGAAAAGAAATCACTTAGTACTACTTTGAATTCTTTGTTGTCGAAATGTAATAGAAATAGCTTCCCGCTTTCCAAAGGTTGAACTCTAACGGGTAAACGGAATAATACAATTAAAGTGACTAGCTCTAACATTATTCTCCTCCCTCATACGTTTTGCAAGTGCATTGTCTTATGTCTTTTCTATAATATTTTAAATCGTATAGTTCCTACTATGTTAAGAGGTCTCAATTGTGAAGTAGATGAATATATATCAAGACCACTATAGTTAACCCTTGTGTACTGACGCTGATTGAAAAGATTATTAGCTTGCAAGTCTAATTCAACATGCTTCAATTTGTATTTAAACAACATATCTCCAAACCATGTGTGCCTGTTCTTTTCGGTCAAATTATTGTAATTACCTTCTATTGTAGTACTAAACGTAAATTGCTTAGTAACAAAGATATTGAACTTAATACGCTGAGTTGCTGTTCGAACAGTCTGTGAAGAATTATCATTACGAGCATCTATAGATGACACATTCCATGCATATCCGCTGGTAATGACAATATTAAGCCATGTAAGAGGAGTGATAGTGCCACCGCCTCCAATACTGATTGTTCGAGAATGGAAAGGATAAAGATTCTGAGCAATGAAGCGCTCACTTTTACTATAGCTATAACCTCCAAAAGCACGAATGGTTGATTGTAACCAATCAAAACCTTTGCTGCCATCAAAGCCGAAAGCATAATTATCTGTATATGTTTTTTTATCAATGGCATGTACAACACTGGTTGCACCTCGATATTCATAACCATAAATTTGATTGTCACGAGTGTGCCCATAGTTACCATTTATACGGAAAAAGGTTGCTGTAAGAGCACTGCGATACCCAACTGATGCACTCGTTGTGAAGCAACTTGTTTCTGACAAATGTTCAACATACGACCGTTGAAATGTTCGGTAGTTGTTCATTATATAGCCACTATAGATACTTCCAGGATCTCCGACATTCTTATAGTATGTTGCATTAATGTTACCACTCCAATCACGCCACTCATAGTTTGCAGTAAACGATGGTGTTACAAGCAAGCGGGTATATTTATTCTTGTTTTTAGTGATGCGGTCATCAAGAGTTTGTGTGTATAAGTTTAGAGGGCAGGTAAGGGAGAGACGCCAACCTGCCTGCTCGAATTTGTATTGTTGATTTAGCGATAATTCATAAGTGTTGTACCATAAATCATTCAATACCGACTGTGATGTGTGATTTTGACTACCATTTGCCGTCAAATTAGTAAAACCACTTAAGTCTGTCTTTATGCCATGCAAATTGGCATTAGCTAAAACCCCATAGTCTATAGAGAACAATCCTAAGTGAAAGGTAAAGTTAGTGTGGAAGTCACCAGCTATGTTGCGTGACTTCAATTCTTGATTATAATGGACTGATGTTTGTGGTAAAAGAGAATCCACATTAACGATCAATGTGTTGGGGCGCTGAGCATAGCCAACTGAGAAATGCAAATCAAGTGTACGTTTACCATAATTCTGGATTAGATTCATAGTATTACTTACTGTTAGCGAAGGACGATGGAAATGTTGATAAACTCGATTGTTTCCATAGTTGATGGGGATAGCTCCTGTTAGATTAGAGGTGAGTTGGCTTTGTACGTTATCATTATTCCATTCTCCATCTAACTTCAGTACATTGGCTATAAAACCATTTTTACCATTGCGATTGTATCTTAAGTTTGTACTAAGATTATTCATGTGTGTCACAAGTATAAGCGACTCGCTGCTTAATAGTCGTTGATTAGAACTATAAAATAGGTCAGCTTCTGAGACACCTTCTTGACGTATAGATGCATGGAGATATGACATATTCAAAGTTATTTCAGATTGTTTGCCTATTTTCTCCAAGTGGTTCATTGATATAATGTGTGACTGATTGTCAAAAGTTCGTTTCTGTGGTAATCCACTGCCAGATGGCGTAACAACTCCCAGTGGAGCGAAAGCAACAAGCCCCACATCATTGATACCAGAATAATGTGAAGTTAATTCTTGGGAAACATCATCACCTGTATTGTTTCCTTTATAGAGTGTTATATTCTGCCTGCGTTTTGCAAAGTACATACCTACAACCTCTGCCGTCCATAATGGATTTCTGCCAATAGGATTTTGTCCATCAGATAGGGAACGCATTCCAAAGCCCCATCCACCAGACTGTTGCCCTCCACCACCGAGCATTGTATTTACCGCCACAGTACCTTTAGCAGCATTTTTTAATTTCAGATTTATAGCAACATCATCGCTTGGTGTTCGTCCCTGTAGGGCTTTCACTGGTTGATGATTCTCAAGCACTTGAACCGAACCAACATCTTGTGCATTGATATTTCCTGTTGCAAGACCATAGCGACCTTGCAACAAATCCATGTCTTCAACATAAAACTTTGAGATACTTTTCCCATTGAATTTTATACTACCATTATCTGATACTTCTATACCAGGCATACGCTTTAAAACATCGCCTATAGTGCGATCGCCTTGCTGTTGATATGCACCAACAGAATAGTTAAGAGTATCACCGTTTTGTCGTATCTTCTTAGCATGAACTTCAACTTCCTTAAGTTGTAGTACTTTTTCGTTGACTCGAAAGTTTAATCGTTGTGAACGGTTAGCAACAATTTTAACTTGCTGCCCTATAGACATACCTGCTGCGGTAATTGTTAAGCTATCGGATTGTGAATTTACCTCCAAACGATAGTCACCCTTACTGTCTGTCTCTGCAAATGCCAGTACGCTACTATTCCCTTTTGACGTTACAGTAACAATGGCATCTCCAGACTTGCCCTGTGCGTCTAACACACTGCCTTCAATGACAGTTTGAGCTTGTATCTTCAAGCAAAAGATAATCAGTAGACTGAATATGGTTGTAGTTTTCATCTATTCTTTCTCTAATGGTTCGTAAGGGTGTGGCTTTGATTTTAGTTGTCCTGTTTGATAGTCGCGGGCTCCAGCTGTTTTAAGGTGATCTCGATTTGCGGCTACTTGTAATTTATAAATATGTTCACGTGTATCCTTAACAAATCCTTTATATTCACTTTTAACAATTGGGAAATTGCCAGATTTTATTTCAACAGCTTCCCATGTGTAGAGATGATCTTTATCATATATCTTTAATATTAGTCCAGGTAATCCACCGAATATCCATGGTCCGAGGCGTGTAGGAATTTTGGTAGTAAACCAAGCTTCAAAAGTTCTACCTCTCCATTGGCAAGTTGCTTTTTGACAATCATACCCCAGTATTGATAGCTGCTCATCAGAAAGCGTCCAATGTTGTTGGTACATCGGCTCAGTATAGAAAGCATTATAACGCTCCATGGCCCATGGCATCGTAGCATAGCAAGTGTATATACCATTAGCAGAGTAAATGTCAGTAAATTGATACTCGCTCCAATACTGACTGTTCCTTCCACCAGAAAAGCATATTCTCGGCATACTATTCGCATTTGGATTTTGCTTAATAAAATCATCATGTAAGGAATCGTTTAGTTCTAAGAAACGACTATAGAGCTTACTCAAACCTTTTCCTATTAGAAGCACTTGAGAATCTAAATAAGTATGTTCATCGCTAATATCATTAGCATTTAGAGCATATATAACTTTAATTGGGGCTTGCCCAATCACTGAACATTTTCCTATACCTCTACTGTTAGGGCGCATTACATGCCCTTGTTTTTCTTGTGCATGCAACGTTAATGAAAAACAAATAAAGAAAATAATGATACTTCTCATGTGTAATCTTTTATTCTTAATTAGATTTCTTATCCATGTATTTCTCTCTGAGTTCCAACTTATCTTTAAGTATTGAATCCGTCATCAAGTGTATTGCTACTTAGCATTATATTGTGTTATTTGTTTTTATTAAAATCATCATAATATATGCTATTGATACTGATACGTATTTACATTTAAGATTGCAAGGGCCAGTTACCTTAAAGATTAATTGAAACAAGTTTATCAAGTTGTTGAGAATTTGATTTGGTGTTATATATTCAGTCATGTTGCTTGTTTTCATATCTTTTTTTGCTCTTACTTAGGTAAGCAAACTCTTGCTTATATCGTTCAACACGTTCATAATCCTTCTTCACAGGGTTAGGAATTCGAGAAAGGTCCATATTGTGAGTAAGGTCGTGTATCTTTACGGCAGTTGCAAGGGCATTCTCTTTTATGCGATGAATATATGTTTCTCTGTTAGGTGCAAGATGATGATTGAGCAAATGTAAAGCATCGGCAAGTTCAAGCCTATCGGTATCAGACAAGGGAGTTCCTAATTTATCATCTAACAAGTTTAGCACTTCCTCAACGGAATAGGGAGTATCTTCACTTGCATCGTGCAGATAACCCACAACCTGCTCTTGCCATGTACTGCCCATTTGGGCAACAGCTGTAAGATGGCCAGTGAAATAATCAATCCCAGCCTTGTCCACCTGTCCTTTGTGTAACTCACGAGCTAACTCAGCAGCACATTGTACGATGTCTTCTTCCTTGTTGACTAACATAGTTAAAATTTAAGTTATATGTAATAGAATCTCTTCACTATCTATTATTCACTAAAGTTTCCCACCCTTTCAAACACTGTTTTTTCTCATTTCCCTTTGCTTGTCGTCCCCCATATTCATTGACTTTTAACACATGACTAATAGAAGTTATTCTGTCTGTCCATATACTTCATCACATTTTTCCAACGCTTCAGCCATTACAAGGATTTTGCTCAACTCTTTGTCGTTGCCACTGATCGTAGCCATAAGATGTTGGGGCGTCAATCCCAAGTGTTTCTCCTAAAATACGAAGAATGCGTTCAATACAGGCAAGAACTCGCTTTCATAACGTGAGTGCCATGAGGTCGTCCTCCATATCCGAAAAGAGTTCGCCCATGGTTTGATATTCTGTGAATCTCTTTTCCAAAGCCATGACAGTATATGTAAGGTAACACAGCGTTGCGTCAGCTATCTGACCATTAAAGTCGCAACCTTGATAACCTCCTAATCCGAGATATTGCTTAGTCTCCTTGTTCATCACCTCTATGTTCCATCTAATCTGATACACTTCAAAGGCTTTTACGAAAGACATCGTTGTATCCGTGGTGAGCAGGACGTTCCATGCGGAGTTCCTACCATACTTGATGAGGAAGATTCTTACAGGTATATCTCCTAAGTGTCCGCTGAGCTGAATATATCGACATTTATACTTACGGCAGTCCTTTCCTCGTTCGCGTTCATAGGTGGCAATGAGTTCTGCAGCATTTTTCTTCCTGCCTGGTCCACAAATAGGTTTCAAAAGGACGTCAAACAATACGTCATTTTAGCCTTCAAAACAAGGATAATCGCTGTAAAATCAAGGTTTTACAGCGATTTTTTGTTTTTTATCCATATCCGTTTGACTGCCAAACTATACCTTTTGATAGTCATCATTCGGTCATTTTCTGCTACAGAAATTGCTACACAAAAGCAGGCTCTCAAAAAAATGTAGCAATGAATGGAAAATGACTATCAAATTGACGGCATGCAAAACTTTCGTTTTCAAGAACTTATGTCGAACTTTGTAGCCAAAAAGCTACACTAAAATGATGCGTTATGAAAACAACTTTCAAGGTATCCTACTACCTACGTTCCAACTATGAGAACAAAGAAGGAAAATCACCTGTAATGCTCCGAATATATCTCGGTGGCGAAAAGGCGAATCTTGGATCCACTAAAATTTTTGTGGATAAATCCAAGTGGAGTAACAAAACCAGCAGAATGATTGGCAGAACAGCAGAAGCACTCTCCATTAATGCTTCTATAGATGCACTGACAACAACGCTGATGCAGATTTACAGGAAATATGAAACATCAGAGGAACTTTCCATAGACCTTATCAGGTCGGTATTCCTTGGTACAGACAAAGAATATACAACTTTTCTGCCAGTCTTTGACAAGTACATAGACTCCATCACACAACAAGTTGGCAAGACATTAACTAAGTGTACTTTTTATAAGTATAAGGTGGTGAGGCAGAACTTTCAGGATTTCCTACAAGCAAAGTATCATCGCAAGGATATTGGACTGACAGAACTGACAAGTGCCGTTGTTCAGGACTTCGAATTATACCTTACATCTGTTGTAGGTGGTGTGCATAACACAACCACCAAGAAATTGAGAAACCTGAAAACGGTCGTGAACTATGCGAGGAACAGAGGACTTATCATGCATGATCCATTTGCGAATCACAAGCTGCGCTATGAATTGGTAGATCGTGGCTACCTCACAGAAGAAGAGGTACTCCGTATTATGAAGAAGCACTTTGACATAGAACGGCTGGAGTTAGTAAAGAATATTTTTATTTTTTCCTGCTTCACGGGATTAGCCTACATTGACGTATATAATCTTACCTACGATAAAATTGTTACCGTAGAAGACAGACAATGGCTTATCACCAAGAGATACAAGACAAGCGTAGATGAAAACGTCATGTTACTGGACATTCCACTTGCCATTATAAGAAAGTACTACGACATCAATAGAAAAGGGGGGAAAGTCTTTCCTATGTTGAGCAACCAGCGTATCAACTCATATTTGAAAGAAATTGCCGACCTTTGTGGCATAAAAAAGAATCTGACCTTCCACATGGCAAGGCATACTTTCGCCACTATGTCTATATCCAAAGGGGTACCAATGGAGTCTGTATCAAAGATGCTTGGACATACAAATATCAGAATAACTCAGATTTATGCACGAATAACAAACAAGAAAGTGGAACGAGACATGGAAGAACTGGCTGGAAAGCTCAGTAAGTTCAATACAGCCATGGGCATATAATATATTAATGTATAACCCTAAAATAATAGACGATTATGGAAACAAAGAAAGAACTATCTTACTTCCGATTGAAATTAGAGAACTACCTCAGTGAGCATTTCCCCGAAATGCTGGGTGATAAACCATTCATAACGGCAAGAGCCGACGAAGCTCTTACCACCTACTGCGATGCAGTGGCACAAGGCTTCTCGCATCCCGAAGCTGAGAGTATGGCAAGCGAAGTATTATATCAAGGTTTACATTTTTCCAAGTATGACACGCTTGTCTCTATCTTAGAGAATGAGTTTGAGAAAGAACTCCCTTCTCCTCTTCCAGAAAGACTAACACCAATACTTTTGAAGAATAAGGCTGTGCAAAGCGTTTTCAATAAGTATGAACTGACGGACGATTTTGGTGCAAGTCCAGAGTATGAGAAACTCTACACCGAACTGACAGGGACAATCGTTCTGATCATCGAGGTTAATGGTCTGCCAACCGTCGATAGTGAGAACATGACTTGATGTAATACCATCGGAAGCTTTTGTAGTGTCAAGAGCCAAGATAACCACTCTTCTCCACACACCAATAGTTTTACAAACACTTGGCTTTGTGTGGAAGAGTATCTTGTTATTGCTCTTGAAACTATAAAAAGCTCCGATATGAATACAATCATCATGAATCAAGACGTCCACACACCTGCCTTCATCAAGGCAGACGCATCGAACAAAACCGATAATATCAAGCAGCAGCCGACTTCTCTCAAGCAAGTCCGCCGTTTCGGTTGGACACGCTTCATCGAACTCACTATCCTGCTTTCCGTCGTTATCGGTGCCATTTGGTTTATCTCGAAGATGGTAACGCCGCAAGTCGTAACTGCCGTCTCTGTCATTGCAGGTTTTCTGATACTACGCTTTATAGTCAGGGTAATTCTAAAAGTGACAATTACGCTGCTGAGCATTCTCTTCTGGCTGGCAATTCTCTGTGCAATCCTGCTTTGCGTGCTTTAAGAAGCATAGCTCTGTAAAAACTTTCCATTTGATTTCATCAGGTGGTTATCTCGCATATTGAGATAGCCACCTTTTCTATTTTCCACTACGAGCGTTGCACTTTCGCTTCTTTTCCTATGCTCCACGATATGCGATGACAAGGAGACGGATGCTGTTCCCTTTTTATCCGCAAAGGTAGTACGGGGCTTGTGGCTTTCCCAAGGTCCTAAGCCACTTGGTTTGTCTGGAAAATCTCCACACCTACGGGTAGTATTTTCCGCCAAAACCTTGTGCAAGCCCACCCCGCTACCTCTATTTTGCTACAAAAAGGAATCAGCATACTCCGATCTTTGGACGCATAAAAAAAATGTCGCTATGGATAAGCAAAAAGGAACTCGAAGAGGGCGACCGAAGGGAAAGCCAAATACAACATCTTCGATGAACAGAAAAGGATATAACTCCTCCTCTCATTACCGCATTAACCCTACGGCTGAAAAAAGTGAGCAAGTATTGGCAATTAAGTTTGTACAATGGGACGTTCCCCCGTTGGAGAGCCTTTGTAATAGCAAAGTATATCTCCTGCGTGTGAAACTCAATCGTGGCGAGTGTATGAGCCGTGAGGAAAAGAATTGGCTATGTGAAGCAGTGAACTCTAACACCTATTTCCGTACAGCCGTTCCCCTACAAGGCTATCGCTTTGACTTCTTTGACGTGCTGAAGAAATATCTTGTCAATCAGTACGGACAATGGACAGAGTATTACGCACCCGACAGAACAAGCCTAAGAGCCTACCTGTATGGACGCATCAATCAAATAGTAGAAATCCCAAAATACTAAGCAATATGAAAGGAACAGAACATTTCACACGGACAATAGCCGAGTATCTCAATCAGCGTGCTATGACAGACCCCTTGTTTGCCCCTAACTTGATGAAACCGAACAAGAATATCGAGGAGTGCATCACCTACATTCTTAATGAAGTGCAGAAAAGCGGTTGCAACGGCTTTGATGATGATGAAATCTTCTCTATGGCTGTTCACTACTACGATGAGGACGATATAGAGGTCGGCAAGGCTATTTCTTGCCAAGTTGCCGTCAATCACATTGTAGAACTCACAGAGGAAGAAAAAGCCGAAGCAAGGCAGGAAGCCATTAAGCAATATCAGCGTGAGGAACTTGCCAAGTTACAGAGCCGTAACGCACGAGTGAAAAAGACCGAGAACATAGCAACCCAAGTACAACCATCATTATTTGATTTTTAAGCCTATGAAACCGAGAAACAAATTTGAAAAGGCAGTTTTGGAACAGAGCAAGCATCTTCGCCCAATAACCAAGACACAAGACAAGTGGGCATTTCGTGAGTGCATAGACCACTTTGCCTACCGCTTGCCAAAAGGTCGCACCACTTGTATGGATTGTGGGCATAGTTGGGTAATGGACAAACATAGAGAAACTTGCACTTGCCCTCATTGCAGGGCAAAGTTGCAGGTCAAGAAAACCTACGAACGTAAGTTGCAGCAGAAGCAGTATTTCACCATACTTACCACTTGTGGAGAGTTTCAAGTATTACGTATGTTCCTACTTGTTGTGGGTATGGAGAAAGGTTACAAAGCACAGACTTCTATAATTGAGATTGGGCAATATTGGTGGAATATGCAGGGACGAAAAACTGTGGTTGCCATACAGAGGGTATTGGGACACTATGTTGATACCTTTTCCTATTATAGTCCTATGGCGATACGCAACGATAATGAAGCCTATCAGCATATTGCCTACTCACCGATATATCCGAAGTTCAAGGTTACAGATATACTTCGCAGAAATGGTTTTAAGGATAATTTCTATGGCATCGTGCCTACTAAGTTTATTCCTGCATTACTTACAGACAGCCGAGTGGAAACATTGCTAAAGGCAGGTCGAACAGACCATTTACGATACTTTCTTGGTAACAGGAGGACTTTTGAGGAACTATGGCAGTCCTACAAGATTGCAGTCCGTAACGGCTATGAGATAGCAGACATTTCTCTTTGGAATGATTATGTAGATACACTTAGAAGATTAGGTAAGGATATTCATAATCCAAAATATTTATGTCCAACTGACCTTAAAGCCGAACACGACCGCAGACACGAGGAACTTCTCAGATTGCGTGAAAGGGAGGAAATAGAACAGAAACAAAAGAAGGCAATAGAAGATGAAAAGCGTTTCAAGGAACTCAAATCCAAGTTTTTCGGTATCTGTTTTACGGACGGCATAATCCAAGTCCACGTGTTGGAGAGCGTGCAGGAGCATTTAGAAGAAGGTGTATCAATGCACCATTGCGTATTCTCTAATGCATACTACCTCAAGGAGGACTCCCTTATCCTTTCGGCTACCATTGAAGGCAAGCGAATAGAAACCATTGAAGTATCATTACGAACTTTGGAAGTGATACAAAGTCGTGGAGTATGCAACAAGAACACAGTATACCACGAGCAGATAGTAAACCTTGTCAATGCCAATCGAGGACTTATAAGCCGAAGAATGAAAGCAACAGCATAAAGTATGAACCGTTAAATTATCAGAGATATGAAGACAGAGATTGAAAACATCATCTATAACTATACGGACGAGATACCGCATATTCTCATTAGGGTTATCAACGCAATAACCCTATCCGACAGCAAAGAGGAGTTAAGGTCAGCTATCAACAAAATAGCTGAAGAAACAGAGCTTGATAAGTTCTTTGCATACGGCTATGGCGCACATCACTTTTGGCTCAAACACCGCAGATTATCCAATGGAGAGCCAAAGGAATACAGATTATTAAAGGTTGAATTTTAAGATTATGAAGAAGAAAGTTTACAGAGTTCGGACGCAATACATCTTCGATGGAGTGTTTGATGTGGTTGCGGAGAACAAAGAAGACGCACGGCAGAAAGTCCTGCAAGATTGTGGGCTGTTCATGGGTGGAAGCATCCATAGTACTTTGTCCGATGATGAAATAAATTGGGCTTTTGACAAACATCCCAACAAACGAATAAGTAGAATAACGAAAGTGCAAAAATTTCCTTCAGAATAATAGCAAAAGAAAGTCACTGAAATTACATTTATTCGGCCTGTTGTTCAATCCATTCTTTTATAGAGATTCTCTTTTCTTTCGTTTCGACAAGTAGTTTATCTCCCTCTAAAACTGCAGTTGGGTATATATCCAAATAGGGAGCTTTCTCTATATTGTCAGGATTGTATATGCAAATTTTTCCTTTTAAAGCATGAAAGAAGCCCAATTCCCAAGGTGTCCATTTTGAGTTTTGACTTGCTTCCGTATGTATATATAGTAACGCTTTTGCTGATTTTAATCTTTCAACAATAGTGTTAGCAGTATTGACATTGGTCAATTCTCTTTTTAGCGCATTTCTATCACTAACCCAATCAACATAAACATTCACATTACTATGATTTAATACTGATTTTAGGCTTAAGAGTAACTCACTATCAAAGGAACTATGCGATAGGAATAAATCAAACTTTTTCATTTGTTCTAATTGAGAATTATAGATAGAATGAATTAAATCATCTGGAGTTTCAATAGGTGTTGGGACTATTTTGTCTCCAACTTTTTTCTTCCCTTTCCTGTTTTTACGCAAACGGACCTCTTTTACCCCAAACTTTTGCAAGGCTTGAAATGCAAAATATCGAAGATGGTAGTTTCTTTCCGATGCATTTACTTTATGAAGAAACTTTATGGTTACAGGACTTTTATACTTAGAGGCTTCAACTAATACAGCATACCGAGTATCAACATCAATCGGATTAGTTCGTTTACAATGAAAGTAAGTTTGGATGTAATAATTGGAATAAGTGGGAGTTACTTTCTGTGTGTATTTTAAGTTTGCCTCTAATCTTGCCTCTCTCTCCTCTCTTTTTATTGTACATTTTTCAATCAGAGAATTTCTGAATTTTTCTCTCTCTTCAGCATACAAGATAAGCTTTTGATGCAGTCCTTTATTCTTAATTATTGGTGCAGATACTTTTTTGATGTACACCACAGGAGAAGGAAAGAAATATCGTTTGGGAAAGCCCTTCTTTTTCAAGCCATCATCCATTCTTCGATATTCCTGAGCCTTAGCACAGACATCATCCCATAAATACGAATATAAGAGCTTAAATTCGGATAAAAACTCTTCATCAGTAAACCCTTTAGGCATTATGCTTAAAACATTACGAATTGGTTTCCTGAGTGTTTTTTGAAAACGAATTAATTCTGCATTATATTTTCTTTTCGTTCGTCCCACTATTACCCACCAATTATGCACCAAAGAATAAAACGACTATAGCCACTATCAAATAAAATGGGGTTGTAGAAACAGACATCATTGCTTTAATTGTATTGCAAATTTGGTCGCATTTATCTTTGAGTTCCTCCACCTTGTATAAGTTCTCTATATAATCACCATTATTGCAAATTCTTTCCAAAAAGGATTTTTGAGATGAGATACACAATCGTTCTAACCCTAAGTAGTAACAATCAAGTAGATAAAACAGACCTATAGGAATAAGACAAATCCACGCATTTGGTATTTGCATATTCTTATCTACAAGAAGAACCAACATTGCTGCAACAAGAGTAACTGTCCAATTCTTGCAGTTTGCACTATTTCCCGCCATTCTATTGATGATCCCTTGAAGCATTGATATGTGAGATTGTACCGCAGGGCTTTCCAAAATCTCTAACTTTTTATTATCCATTTCGTTGTATTGTTGAGTTATATAAAATATCCAATGCAAGATATTTAGAATTCTGAGAACCTATATTCCAAACCTCCATCCATTGTTTTAGATGATTTGCACAAATAACTGTAAGATGGTCAATTGGCAAGTCGTATCGAACGTTAAGAGTTCCACCTTCAGCAAATGCTCTTTGAGATTCCATAAGTGCTACACCTCTGTGCTCTTTAAGTTCTTTTTTCTAATAAGCCTGGACATCGCAATCTCTGAATAAATCCAAGGTGATTCTGTCTGGTTTATGATTGTGTTAGGTGTAATTGAGTTGGGAGTATTCAGGAAAAACAAACACTCTGTATTGTCTATCATTTGAGTGAGCGCCACAGAAAGCATCATATGGATATGACTCGTAGAGTAATTACGCTTTTGATAATTGTATGTATTGGTTTCTTTTTGATAACAATACTCTTTATCTATCATTTTTAGCAGCTCATTAGCATATCCCCAAACGCATGAATCAATAAATGCGGTTAATCCAAAAGTCTCTTTTAGCCATCCAACGAGAGCAAGAGCAAGATTAATGTCTTTATGTGAGTGTGATATAAAAATATTCGCCTTTATTTGTGGAAACCAATTAGCTTTCATCATACTTCCATCAAGTGAGCCATCATTTCTTACAAAAGAGTTTATTTTCTCTTCGATACTTGTTTTTTGACTTGAGAAACTATCCGAGCCTACTTCTTTTAAACCTTCAAAATCCCATCCACGGAAGAAATTATTCCCTAATAGTAAATTGAATCCTCTGTACATAGCAATTATTCTTAATTCCGCAACACTATTATAAATTAAACTTTTTAAGTACCTGAGCAACAAAAAGGTGATCAGGATTTTGCCATGTCGGAATTTTCGCTTGTCTTAGTGTTGCAAAGAAAACAAGAGAATCCGACGATAAACATGGCGAAGATACAAATTAAATCTGAGAGACTCACTCCTTTGGGGGATTATTTTCAATCATGGAGCAATTTGACTCCACATTATCATCTGTAATCGACTCAACCTTCGCCTAAGGTGTAGATCGTTCGGTTATCAGTACAGCGAAATCATCCGTTTTCTCATGAGTATCTACTTCTGTGGCGGTTCTCATGTACCCAAGGATATCACTACTCATTTGATTACGAAATCTCTATAATATTGAACTCTGCAAAACTCTATTTGCATACCAAATACTTTAATCGATAATCAAAAAGTACATATTTGACGTGAACTCGGTGAAAACATTGTTGTTAATAATTTGGTAAATTGAATTAATTGTAATAGTCAAGACTTGTTCAAATTAATCAAACTTACGTTAGATTATAGATAAAATCCCAAATATGATAGTCAAAACCATTCCGATAATTGCTAACGGAATAGACCATTTATTCAAATTTTCAATTTTCTTCTGTTGTTCATGTCTAGTAATAATAACACTACTCAATTCGCTTAGTTTTCTATTTATAGAATTTTGGTCACCTAATTTATTAAATGCACTCAAATCATTAATTATACTTCGCTCTGTATCTGGCAAGTCTGTATAAGGATTAGTGGTTTCGTTTTCTTTAATGAAATTCGTAATTTTTTCCTTTATTTCTATTACTTTATCTTGTACTAAATCTTGTCCAACTTCTTTATTTATAAGTTTAGCAAGAATCTCCCTAAGCCATTTATTTAAGTCCTGTCTGTTTGTTAAATCTTCGGGACTCAATTTTGTTATTCCAGAATATATATTCAATAAATCAGTTGAATTTGCAATAGTATTATCTGACATACCCGTGATAAAAGTATTAATAAATATCTTTTTCCGTTCTAATTTTCGAGCTTTCAGCTTTCCTAACAAGCGAATTACAGATAATGAATACATAACAGTGAAAACAATGGTGAGGATATCCAAAAGAAGATTCTCTTTTCCTAAAATATATTCGATGATTTCATTCATTTTATCTTGAACAAGTATTAAGTTATGGTAATACATAAAATTCCTTAATTCCGCAGCATAAATTCTTGTAAGAACTCCAAGTGCCTAAGAAACAAAGTTCTCAAAACACTTGGATATGTCAGAAAATTCACCTATCTTGGTGCTGCAAACATAATAAGTAAGCAAAAAACTGACATGGCAAAGGTAGCAATTAAAAGCGAGAATATCACTTCCTTCGGTAGAATTTATCACATTATGGACATTTTTTCAAAGTTGGGCTTTGAAAAACTTACCGAATCCGTGTTGGGCAGACGCAGATGCAACGGCAAGGCATTCAGTCATGAAAGAATCCTGGGCTCCCTCTTCTTCAGTTATCTTTGTGGTGAGGATTTTCTTGAGGACATCAATGCTCTTACAGGACAGTTCAGACAGAGACCTGGTACGCTGTTACCCGGTGCCGACACCGTGGGGCGCGGACTGAAGGAACTTGCCGAAGAGAATATTGTCTATAAGAGCGAAACCTCTGGCAAGTCTTACAGTTTCAACGCAGCAGAAAAGCTGAACACCTTACTTTTACGTATGATACAGAGAATGGGGCTTATAAAGGGTTCTTCCATTAAAAGCGTGGATGTTTTTCGTATAGCTTTAAAGGAAGAACTGGAGTTGCTCATTAAATAAAACATAGCCAAGACTGTCTTGGCTACCTACTTTATTATCACCCTCCAACGCAGAAAACCTTTTCATGTAAATACTTTGAAAATCGCAGACAACATTTTGAAAAATCATGACATAATTACAGGTAAAATACCTGCAGATAAAGGCAAAAATACATATAAAAAGCAAGTTTGCAACCAACAGTAAATCAGTTAGTTATAAAGCAGTGCAAGAACAGGTGCTTAATTGGACTTCAAAAGGGCGTCAGTTAGACCTCAAAAGGGCGTTTATTGCAAGTCAATTGGGCGTCTTTTCAAAGCCAAGAGACCATGTATTGAGTTTTGATTTGCATGAAAATAGTTTACAAATATTGATTGATATGGGAATAAGTTGTTTGTAGAAGACGGAAGGACATGGTAAGTATTTGCCTTTTCTGCATTCTTATCTTGTGCTTTATCCCTTTTTGTGAGACCGTCTGTTTGGGGATAGTCATACCAGACAGGTGTATAAGCCTTTGTTCTGTTTCCAATCTACGCATTTAATGGGAGAACCTTGTAAAGGCGGGCAGCCATATTGACCTGGGCTTTGACCACCAGTTTATTCCTGCCCGCAAATTCGATGCAAAGTATTCCTACAAGCAGGATCATGGCTATTTCCCGGGCTGGGCTTCCATCGGGGGCATCATAGTCGGAGGTGAGAACCGTAACGAAAACACCAATGTGAATAACTGGAACATCTGCCCTTTTCCCTCATGGCTGAGAACATGGTTTTCATAATGGTTACCGCCATACTGAAGAACTTCTATCTCATCCGCCATATCAGCGAAAAGGTCAAGCCTTTGAAAAAGACAAGCAGACTGAAAACCTTTATCCTGCATTTCGTCAGCGTGCCAGCCAAATGGGTGCGAACAGGAAAGCGGAACGTTCTGAACCTGTATACAAACAAAGCATACTATTCTGAAGTATTCCTTGAATAGGCAGCATTTCTTTGTGGTTCTCATATTCCCCATTGATTTGGGTGGGGAATTTCATGCTTCGGCAAGACCCAAGAAGCCCCGATAATCCTCATATCAACATATAGAGCCCCAAAAAGACATCTCAACATATAAAATCGCCTCACAAGGAAAAACGCTGCGGAATTGAGGTATCTTATGAAAAAAGCGGAACAAACACGTTGCTCCGCTCCGGAAACTTAATCTGTTCCTTTTTTGTTGTTAAACAACTAATAGCAAGTCACAACAACTGTTGATATTATGCCTGCTATTGGATTTATCAAGCCAATAATCAAAGGAATCATATTATTAGATACTATAACAATCTTCTAATTGGCATCCTTGCTGTTATACAACTAATAGCACATTACAACAGCCGTAGCTATTATACCTGCTATTGGATTAAATAGTCCGACAATTAGCGGAATTATATTGCTACATACAATCATCACAGACTTGTCAGAGGACAATCCTTGTAGGGATTGACTAAGTTTTTTACTTAAATCAATCACCTACTTTCTGAAAAATACAATTTTCTTCATTTTAGATAATTCATTAAAATAAAGAGTTCTACCGTTATTGGTTTTACGTCCCGAACTCATTTAGTGGACGTTGGCAGCGACCTACTCTTCCACTTAGTGTAGTACCATTGGCGCAATAAGGCTTAACTTCTCTGTTCGGAATGGGAAGAGGTGTACACTTATGCTATAGCTACCATTTTATATTTTTATTGTTTCTTCCAACGATAACGGCGAGTATAACCGCCCTCAGTTTCAAAGAGCCGATTATCTTCTTGCAGAACACTTTTCAATATCTTACCGGCATCTTTTGCAGCCTGGTCAAAAGCATAATCATGGTCATAACCTGCATCTATATGACGAAAATAGAGGATTCCCAAAGGATAATGTTCCCAGTAATAATTATCTCCTCCTATAAAATTCCTCGCACAGAACCATTCATCATTGCGAGTTATACACCAAGAATACACTGCTCCTTGTAGAAATGCTTTAATTTTCTGCAGGTCAGTATCCGCAATTCCGTGTACCTTTCGTATTGTTATATTATCTCCTTGAAGCATAATATGTAGTTTTATAATGTTTCTGCAAAGTTACTCATTCATAGCGAGAAAGTCGAATAAAACGACAGGAAAACGCCTCTTGTGGAGCATAAAAATGTCGCAAGAGGCGTCTTTGATAATCAGAGTAAATAAAACAGGGCAAATTCCACTTGCCTCCGTTTGACCAATCCACTCAAAACTTTTCCCTTAAATTGGCAGAACGAAACATACTCCCGATAGATGTTTCTATCCCCTGCCTCTATCTTTTGCAGCAGTCGGCTTTTGGGGTGATTGCCATAACCGAGCAATCGCCCCACTCCTACATTGTAGGCAAGCAAGGTCAGCAGCAGTGCATCCTTACCATAGCCTTTGAAGTGTTCAAAGCATTTCCAAAGGTCGGCACGAAGCAGTGAGTCCGCCTGCCGTTCCGTCATATCTGCCGTAAAGTACTCTCCCCGTTGCAGCTGATGCCCATAGCCAACATACGGATAATTCTTCCAAGTATGCATACCTTCAAAGTATTTCACAACAACTACCGCACGCTCAAAAGGTGGCAAGTCTGCCAGCCGCACCCTGCGCTGGGCAAGGGTCGGCTGACAGAACAGGAAGAATACACAAAGTAGAATGAAAGAATTTATCGTTCGCATCCATTATGGTCTTAGTGGCGAGAAGATGCAGGCTTGTCCTTGTCCCTGCCCTCTTCTCGCTCGTTGTTAAAACTAAAGGTCAGCTGCTGAACCTTACCGAAACTATCCTCCACGTATACATCAATCGTCTGGCGGTCGGCTGAGAGCGAGGTGTAGTATAGGCGAAACACATCCTTTGTTAGTGGATAGCGGTCGTTCGGCTTGAAGACTGTGCCATTATCATTTCTTAGCAAGCCTTTGCCGTCAGACTGGAAATAACGTATCGTATAGCGAGTGTCGGCAAACTCACCGCCTCGTTTGAGTGTGCAGCGTATCTCAGCCGTCTGTCCCCTTATGATGTCCTTCTGAACCGGCATTGTCTCCACCGTAAACGGATAAGACTGCTGAACATCCAAATCCCTATCACAAGCAGATAGGCAAAACACGGCAAGGGACAGTACGCCCATTACCCAAATCGTATTCAATATCTTCTTCATCTTTTCTTCTACTTAAAAGTTAAACCTTAGTCCAGCAGAAACAGCCGGACGGAAACGATGCACGTCCGTTCCAAAGAGGAAACGTCCCTGCGCCTTTACAAGAAAAAGAACCCTGTCCGTTAGAAATACTTCCACTGAGCCATGCACGGCACCGCCATAGACAAAGCGGGAGCGGTCGAGCAGTGTCGCCCCATCGGGCAGCAACTTTTTGTCCTCATTCAGTTGCTCATAGCCACCCAAAGCGGATATGCCACCATAGATAAACACGTTCTTACCTCTGTCGGAGAGAACAGGGTGCATATAGCCCACCTGCAAGAGAGCATCCTTGAGTTTTACGTTATAACTTCTGTACGGCATATTCTGCTGTTCATACTCTGCCATAACAAAGGTATAATTCTCACGACCCAAATATCGGGTGAGTGATGCTCCCATGCCGAAATTGTCAGCTGCAAGGAATTTTTCACCCTTGATAAGCGGAACACTCCCTACGACTTCTATTCCCCTTTGCTTGGGTATCAGTCGCTGTGCCTGCGATGGCAGACTGAAAGTCATAGCCACCGCTGCACAAACTGATAAAATGATTTTCTTCTTCATAATGTCTACCACTTCAGTTTGAGGTTATCAATCTTCTTTGCCAGTTGCAGGTCTTCTGCCGTCACATAGAAGGTCAGCGTACGACCGCCATTTCTCTCATAGAGCGTCACTTCAAGCTGCTTGTCTTCTGCAAGAGAAAACTGCTCGAGTGCAAACACAGCGTGTTCACTACTCATGCCACGCACCTGCATTACCTGATGATAGGCACGAAGCGGCTGCAACAGCTGCTCCTGTATGGCAGTGCGCTTTGCCATCTTCTTATCTACCACCTTAAAGGTGATAAAATCCACCGAGTACGGCATATTCGTACCGTTTTCCATACGAGTGTGGAAATACAGCAAGCCGTTATGGGCGTACAAGCCACGAAGCAGGAACTTCATGCCGAACTGCTGTGCACCGATATGCTTGATGGTACGCTTGTCGTTCTGATAGATAGTCTGCATCATCAGCTTTACTAATACGGGCGACTCGTTACCGAGTTCCTTAAAGTAAATATCAGAGCGATTGCTTGGCAGGCGTCCGTCCGTTGGTGACAAGAAGTCTTTCATTTCGATGCTGAGTTTCTCTGGCTCATCAGCATACTTTACGTTGAAAGCATAGAAAGAGCCGTCCTCACAGATGACACTCATATTGGTTTCCGTTTCAAAGTCCTTCACCGAAGCCTTTACACGTAGTACATTCTCTGCATCCTCCGCCTTACCTGCAATGATGTTCTGCGAACCTAAGTCTACATAGCGTATGGCAGAAGGAAAGATAAGATGCACGGTCTTGTCAAAGGTAACGTCAAGACCATACGGCAGAACGACACGCCCTGTTGGTATGGCACGGCTCATACCTTGAAAGAGTTCGCCCGAAGTAAGCGGACGGCTCGGTGTCAGACCATCATTGTTTTCCTGTGCTGTGGCTGTTGCTCCCACCATGGCAAGCATAGCCATTGATAAAATAATTTTCTTCATTGTTCCTTTTGATTTGATGTTATTTTTTACTAATCATTTTCGATTGTTTTATTTAGACTGAGCCAAGAAAAGGCGGTAGCCACTCTTGAGCGTTACCTTGACGGTGCGCAGTTTCTTCTGAAGTAGCTGACTTGCACCCTGCATCACCCCACGGGCAGCCTCGGAGATAATCTGGTCCTTGGCAGAGGAAGCGAAGGTAAAGGATGTTCCCATTGAACCACCGATGTTCGCCCCAACTTCCTTAAGTGCATTGATGTCCTCCGAACCTGGTATATACACACCCTCCTGCCCATCTGTGTCGTATGCCGAGAGCTTGACGGCTATGATATGTCCGTCCACTTCTATGCTTTTGATAAGCAGGTGCATACGGTTACCCTCAATCTTGGCGACTGCTATGAGTCGGCTCTGCCGTGGAATGTGCAGCCCCTCTACCTTGGCACTTTCAAGCAGACGGAGTACGACATTGTCACCTTCTTTAAGAACTGTAGTCCTGTCCACTACGACTTTGAGCGTATTGCGCATTGTAGGTACAGCCGTGCTTGCAAGCGAATAAAAGCCCATGTTCCGAGCTTTCTTGCTGTATTCCTCCATAAAGTACACATCGCTCATAGGCTGATCCAGTGAAGAAACTATCTGCCTACGCTCCGGCAGAACTTCCATTGCAGGCTTTTCATTCTGCATGGTCTTGCCCTTAGCGGCTTCAGAGCCGCCTGCAGTGTCTTCCGTCTTATCCTTTCCTGCCGTCAGACCATTATTGAAGGTAGGTGGAGTTGATGCTTTTGGAAGATACTTTGCTGCCATTTGATAGCTCTTTTCCATCAAGGCAAGTTGCCGTTTCTCCTCATTGTCCTCCCTGCTGCTCTTGGAGGATAGCTCCTTTTTAAGATTATCTATCTCCGAGCGCAGGGCTTCACGCTCCTCTTCGTGTGGGTCAGGAGCGTAGAAGGAGTTCAAGAGGCGGTTATTCTCCTCATAACGATGCATGGAGTTTTCTATCTTTGCCGTAGAAGCGGCTGTTTCTGCACGCTGCTCCTCTGATGGAGCAGTGTTCTGTGCGAAATAGTCCGATAGTCTGCCCATCTCCTCGCGGGTCTGTTCCTCCTCGTGTGCCTTGTCGCCTAATTCATAGGCTTTGAGCTTGTTTTCGGTGAGCTTTTCTGTCGTTGCCTGCGGGATACTGTCATTGAGTCCCTGCTCCGCTGCAGTCTTATCCTTGCCCGAAGGTGCGAAGATAAACCACATCGAGAGGGCAAACAGCAGTCCCAGTCCTCCGAAGACCAAGCCTTTCTTCATTTGTTCTTTCTGTTTATTATCCATTTTCTTTGATTGTTTGATGATGTTGTAGATAAAAATTACCGTGTAACTCTTGTAAAGTGCTGTCCGTCCGTATCGGACTGTCCGTCAGCTTTCCCATGGGGATGGGTAGTTTCTCCTTCTTTGGAGGAAGGAAAAACTGTGCTATCATCCAAAGCGAGCAAAGCAGATAGATGAGACTCAGCCCATAGACGATTTCCTTTCTCTGCCTTATCGTGAGCCTTTCACAACGATGGCGGAGCCATAGGTGAAAGCGCAGATAGTGACGTGAGAGTAAAAAGTTTCTTTTCCTTGCCATAGCCTTATCGTTTATAAGTCTGTATATCCCTGTTTTCCTTCACAAGGAAGTTCTCCATAAGAAAACCTTGCGGGTTATTGTCCGAACGGACAGAGTTCTGCAGCGTGCAGGTCGTAACAAGACTGCGCTCTGTAACGTTACTCTGACGGACGATAAACTCCCGTGCATAAGTCGTTACCGCATAAGGGTAAGTATTAAAGTTGCAGTGGATAGAGTCCACCTCTATGCGCTGATTGACATTACCCGATATGGCACGGTTATAATAGCCCTTCTCTGCCAAGTCTTTGTAATAGTTGAAAGCCGACTTGTCACACAGCACGAAGGCACGCTCCATGTTCTTCTCAATGGCATCCTTGTCAGGTGCGATGGTGAAGAACAGCTCATGGAAACGGCGTACATGCTCTCTTGCCTCTACGGGACGATTACGACTTGCATCCTGACTGAGGGCAAGCATGAGCGACTTTCCCTGGTCAAGCACATAGATTTTCTCCCTCTGCTCCTTGGCGAAGCTGTACGAGGCATAGACAGCATAACCGCTTACTGCCACGCAGACGATGGCAAAGACAAAAGCATAGAGTCTTATCTGCCTGAATGAGGTCTCGATATTACCAAGTGATTTGAATTCCATTTTTCTTTTATATCTGTTGATTAATTAAGCATTATTGTTCGATTTCTATTTTCCTTTGAGCAGTGCACCTTTGATACGTCCACCGACATTTCCCACAGCAGCACCTGCGCCAGCCATAGCAGCCTTGCCACCGGTATATGCGCCTTGCGCACCATGCTGTGCTGTCTGGTTGACATTACGACCGTAAGAGCCGATACCACCACCAGCTTCGATAATCCATCCTGCCACGGTAGGTACACAGAAGTAGCCTACAATACCGATAAGGAAGAAGACGATGTAGTACCACGTCCCCGAATCAGGCAGGTAGTTAGGGTCACTGAGTGCTTCGATATCCTTCTCTATCATCAGCACCTGTATTTTCGTTAGCAGTGCCGTAAGAATAGAACTGACAGGCAGCCACAGATAGACCGATATATAGCGTGAGAACCATGCCGTAAGTGAGCCAGCAAGACCATCCCATACAGCAATGCCGAAGACTATCGGACCGAGAATGGCAAGAACGATGAGTATGAAGGTGCGTAGCGTGTCGATGATAAGTCCTGCAGCATGGAACAGGAGTTCCAAAAGGTCGTGTACCATCTTCATGATCCACTGCTTGGTCTGATAGGCAGCACGCTCGGCATACATACCCGCTATCGTCACGGCATCTTCAGGTCCGATGATGCCCATTTCCTCTATCTTCTCATCGAACTTCTCGTTGGAAACAAGGTAGGCTGTTTCGGGATTGCGCAGGTAGGCTTCCTCCTGCAACTTGTCCCGCTTGGCTGTAAGTTCTGCAAGGTTCCCCTCCTGCTGGTGTACCATCATCTCTGTTCCCTGCACCACGGGCGAGAGAACGGCATTCATCGTACCCAGTACGACTGTCGGAAAGAACATGATGCAAAAGCCTAAGACAAAAGGTCGGAGAAGCGGAAAAACGTCTATCGCCTCGGCACGGGCAATGGAAGCCCATACCCGAAGAGCAATATAAAAGAGCGCACCCAAACCCGCAATGCCCTTGGCAATGCCCGTCATCTGGGCACAGAGTGGCATCATCTCGTCATAGGTTGAGCGTAGCAGCTCATGTAAACTGGCAAAATCCATAAGCAAAAGTGTTTTTATGAAAGTTTTTTCAAGTTCTTTTTTGTCTGTGGATTTACCAATACCTGCTTGCCGTATTACCATAGAGTGCCTTAACAGAGGCAAGGTTGTTCTTCTCCCTTGCACGCACGTAGCTCACAGAGATATTTTTCCTTGTGTAATACGACACGAGCGAGCGGTATTCCCTCAGCGTGGTATAGATGCGGTCTATGGACTGCATTCGTTCGTGGTCGTTCATCGAGAAGACATTACTCTTAACAATGGATTTTAGTTCCTTGAGACTCTCACCGCTCTGCTGCAAGAGTTTGGCATAGCCCGAAGCCATCGCAGCGAGTTCCGAAGGGCGGAAGTTCTTGTCCGAGAGCATCTTCTTATACGAGGTAACGTAAATCTCTGAGATGTCGCCCACCATCAGGATGCACTCCTTGACCTTGTAGGCATCGCCGATGAGGTTGTTCACCTTCTTCAGGGCATCATAATACTTCTTGGTATCGTTGTAGAGTTTCTCTACCTCCTTAAAACCGTCAAGGGTGTTCTTCACCGTCTTCGAAGCTGTTGCAATCTCCTTGACCGAATTGACGATGTTGCCGGCAAAATTGCCAGGGTCGGTTACTACCCACTGTGCGTGGGCTTTGGGAACAGAAAGGCTCAATCCTAAGAGAGCCATGAAAATGTACTTTTTCATTGTTACTATAGTTTTGATGGTTTGTACTTATTTCTTTTTATTGTTTCTTTTCTCTATGGCAAGCTGACGGATAGCTGTTTCGATATCTCCACCAAGCTGTGCTGCCCTGTTCATCACCTCCACCTTCTCGGTTTCCTCCGTGGTGTAGGTGAGGTACTCCTCCATGCTTACCTCCGTAGCATAGACGGCACTCTGCATACCGCCTAAACCTATCCACACCTCCTTGTAGAGTCGGTTCGGGTCATTGTTCTGGTTAATGGAGAGTATCTGGCTCTTTTCCTTTTCAGACAAGCCGAGCATCGCCTGTATACCATCGAACTTGGTCATGTACTTGCGCTGGTCAAGCAGTATCTTGCAGTCGGAGTTATTGATAATGCTCTCCTTGACGATGGGTGACTGGATGATGTCGTCCACTTCCTGCGTTACGACAATGGCCTCCCCGAAATACTTTCTCACCGTCTTATAAAGATATTTGATATAGTCCGCCATGTTTGCCGAAGCAATGGCTTTCCACGCTTCCTCAATGAGTATCATCTTGCGGATACCCTTTAATCGGCGCATCTTATTGATGAAGGCTTCCATGATGATAATCGTTACCACAGGAAAGAGGTCTTTGTTGTCCTTCACTTGGTCGATTTCAAAGACAATGAAGCGTTTGGAGAGTAGGTCGATGTTCTTGTCCGAGTTCAAAAGGAAATCATATCGACCACCACGATAGTATTGCTTCAATGTCGTCAGGAGGTTGTTGATATTGAAGTCTGAGAGCGTCACCTTGATATCACGCTTTTCCATATCCTTTCGGTACACATCCCGCAGATACTCATAGAAGGTATTAAAACAGGGTGTAACGCTGTGGTCAGCACATATCAGCTCAATATAGGAGTTTACGGCTGAACCAAGTTCACCAGCCTCGGTCTTAGTGACATGCTCATCGGCACTTTTCCAAAGGGTCAGCAAGAGCGTGCAGATACTCTCCCTTTTCTCCACGTCGAAGAAGTAATCATCAGTATAAAAAGGATTGAAGGAAATCGGACTTTCATTAGTATAGGTGAAATATACGCCGTCCTCACCCTTGGTCTTGCGGTGGATGAGTTCACACAAGCCTTGATATGAGTTACCCGTATCGACCAAGAGGACGTGCGCCCCCTGTTCGTAATACTGACGTACCATGTGGTTGGTAAAGAAAGACTTACCACTGCCCGAAGGACCCAGGATAAACTTGTTACGGTTGGTGATGACTCCCTTTTTCATCGGCAAATCCGATATATCTAAGTGGACGGGTTTTCCAGAAAGGCGGTCTGCCATCTTGATACCGAAGGGAGAGAGTGAATCCTTATAGTTCGTCTCTGCCGTAAAGAAGCAGAGGGCTGGCTCGATGAAAGTATAGAACGACTCTTCTGCAGGGAAGTCTGCGGCATTGCCGGGAATACCTGCCCAGTAGAGCGTTGCCGCATCAATGGTGTTGTGACGTGGGTGGCATTCCATAAGAGCAAGTGCAGAGCCCACGTCATTCTTAATCTGGCGAAGTTCTTCCTTATCGCTACTCCATGCCAGGACGTTGAAGTGGGCACGGATAGAGGTTAGTCCCTGTGAATGGGCAATATTGAGATACTCCTGTATCCACTCCTCGTTGATTTGGTTGCTACGGCTGTAGCGTGCCAGTGAGTGCATATTCCTTGCCTGCTTCTCGAAGCGTTCCAAGTTGGCATCGCTATCCTCGATAAAGAGATACTGGTTATAGATATGGTTGCAGGGCAACATCAGTCCCACGGGAGAGGCAAAGGAAAGACGGCAGTCACTCCTGTCTGTTGATAGCCGTTCATATCGGCTGTCCGTACTTACTGTTGTCGGCAGGTCATCCGTGTCGGAGAGTGTATGCAGACAAAGCATATTGTCGCCCACACGCACAAGGTCTGCGCCCAAGCGGATGTCCTCCAACGAGGCGTGTCCTTCTTCAGATAAAGAGAAATACCAGTCGAGCAGTCCTCCTTTTTCATTTGTGCCAACCAACTCTTCTTCAGTCATGCGGACAATCCTTATTTGCTCGGTGTCATTGATGATACGCTCAAACTGGTCTACTGCTTCCATGAACTTCATCACCTCATCCTTGTTGGTGATTTCCTTGGGTAACAGATGTCCACGACAAAGCGAAGAGAAGTTGCTCTGCTGTGCCATACGCTGCTTGTTCGTCTTGGTCAGGAAGAGATAGACTGAGTGGTGGAGATACGGACGCTCATTGAAGTGCCGTTCAGAGGAACGGGCAAGGAAACTCAGTCCGCCATCGGAGAGCTTTCCTTGATAGTCCTCCTTAATGAACCAGTCCTGCTTGTGTACGATGCTGTAATTGGGCAGTACCTTGATTGCCTTATGCCAGGCAGAGTGCATTGCCTCGTATTCTGTAGAAGTGACGGTAAAGAGTTCGGGCAGTTCCACACGGAATGCGACCGTAATATCTGCATCCTTGCTCACCATACAGCCCTGCTCGACGGAGAGCAGTGGGAACTTCGATTCCAAGGTCGTTATCTTGCTTTTATTTCTCATTTCTTCGCTTTCTTTGGTTGAAGGTTACGGATAAGGTGGCAGACCGTACGGCGGTTCACAAGGTAGCGTGGGTGCATACGCACTGCTCCCTTTTTCATCAGCCCGTATTGCCCGTACTTTCTATTCATGGTGAACGTTTGCCATACCACAAGGCTGGCACCCACTACACCTATGACAAGACAGGTAACTTGGCTGACTCCACAGAGATAGAGAATGACCACAAGAATAAAGACTGCCAGTAATCCTCCTGCAAAGAGGAAGAGATACTGCGCCTTCAAGCCTTTGAACTCTACCGTCCGGCCTACACCCTTGTTGATTTCAAATGCAGCCATCGCCTTACAGGAAGAAACTTCTCAGAATTGTGGCAGCCACAATGAGAAAGATACACGCACCGAACCAAGAGGCAGCGGTCTTGCTCGTATCGGGGTCACCACTTGAGAACTTGTTATAGACTTTTATTCCTCCAATCAGACCTACTACGGCTCCGATAGCATAGATAAGCTTTGTACCTGGATCGAAGTAAGAGGTTACCATTTTTGTGGCTTCGTTGATACCCGCCATACCGTTGCCTTGTGCGTATGCTCCTATGGCGGTAGCCGTCAGGAGTAGCATTGTGATTTTCTTTTTGTTGTTCATTGTTCTGTTTATTTTAAGTTGTTAAATGAATTGTTTTCTTTTGGGTAGAGATGGTAAGGGGTGGCTCGGTTTTATCGTATGACTGATATTGGTTGATTGTTTTACTTTTGAGCCACCCCCTGCATTCCTCCGAAATATGAAAATCAAGAAACCATTTTTACAGATAATAGGACAGCGGTCTGTCGTCAGCATCGCCCACCGCTGTGTCAGATATGCCAGAAACAGGAGGTGTTGGGTTTTGTGATGAAGGCATTGCTGGTTGAGCACTCTGTTCTTCCTTTTCTTCCGCCTTACGGATTTTCTCCAATAGCGAGGCTTGTTCACCCAGCATCTTGGCGATGTTTTCTTTGTACTTATCCAATAGGTCTGAGTCTTGAAGCCGCAGAACGGTCTCTTTGACTTCTTCCTCATCAGCCTCCTCACTGTTCTTTGCCCACTTTTGCAGGCGAACTAAGTCACGTGCGAGGACGGACTGCTCCGAAATTTCGGCTTCGCCCGATGTGGACTCGATGGATAGGTTTAATTCCTCACGGACAATCTCATCTTCGTCCACTCTCTCCATCTCGAAATCAACGTCCATTTCGTTGTCCTCTTTCATTTCTTTCTCCTTTTCGGAGTTCTGCGGTGCAAAATTATTATTATTCTGCTCCGAATTTTCAGATGATGAAACAGAGGGAATTTGTGGGATAATCGGGGAAGTGGAACGGCTTTTTCCAATCAGTACAAACTCGGCTTGCTCTATTGTTCCTTTTCCTTTCTGTTCGTCTTTTTTCTTCGTTGCTTCTTTCTTCTTGATATCTTCATCGCTCTTTCCGTTTTTCTTGATAATGAAGTCATACGGAGATACATACCGCATATAGAAATACAGGATACCAAGCATCATCCAAATGATGATGAGTACCAGTATAAAACTGAAAAGTATTGTTTCCATCATAGTGTTATTGTTGTCTTACGTCTTTGCTTTGCTGCTGCATTATTGAGAAGTTCCTGATGTTCCCGCAGATGCTCCCGGAGGATATTATCAATATAGGAAGCAATAGATACCCTTTCTCCTAAGTCTTGTAGCACATTGCGCAGGTTCTGTAATGTCTCCAAATTGATGGAGAAAGCTGTCCGCATTTGCGAACGTATGGGATGAAAGTATAGGGAACGGTATTCCTCTATGGAAAGGGACGACCTGCCGGACTTTTCTATTCTCGGTTTTCTTTCTCTTTTCGGTTCCGTGTTCCCGATTTCCTCTCCTCCAGTTTCGTCTGTTCGTTCTTCTTTTGCCGTCTTCATTTCTTCCGAACTTTTGTCTTCCTCTCGTGATGTTGCGAGGGAAGGCTCGGTGTCCTCGGATGGATCGAAGGGGTTGGGAACCGTGACAGGTTTCACCACGACATTGTCCTCTGCCATTTTCTTCAGCTTCTTTTCCAGTTGCTGTTTTCTTTCCTCAATCGTTGCCATTTTCTGTTTTCGTTTTTAGTTTGAGACGTTGAATTATCTCGGAGACGAGTTCATCCAGCCCCGTACCCGTTCGCAGTCCCTTTACAGGAGGCTGATAGGTGGAACGGAACACACCACGCAGCCCGTATGTGGAGAGTTCGTGGGAGAAGCGGTGCGTGGCATATACATAGCCGGGCAGGAGCGTGAGCTCATGTCCTTGGATGAGCTTCGTGTATTCGTCAATGATGACGTTCCTCACCCTTCTGTCCACCTTGTTCCAGAACAGGATAATGTCCCTTATCCGTGAGTCGGACATTGAGACACCAATATCCGTGATGGTCTTGGCGTATGCCATACAAGAGACGAGTGACTGTATGTCGGCTTCAAGTGGAGATAGGATATAGTCCATCTGAAGGGACAGTTCCATCAACTCCGTTGTTCCTGCATGACCGGGAAAGTCGAACACAACCAACTGGTACTTCTCATTGCTGATAGCGTCAATCTTACTTTGTGCTGTCTTGACGGCTTCCTTGGGGCTGGACTTGTAAATTCTGTATGCCTTTTTGCCGAGGTGCTGAAAGAATGCCTGCATGGACTTGGAAAGTTCCTCGCTTCCCTGAATGACACTTTTCTCACGTTCTCTCAGCTTGTAAAAGGAATCCTGCGACAGGTCGCAGTCCACCACGAAGAGGTTGATGCCCTGTTCGTAGTACAATATGCTGCTTACGATTTCGGCAAGCGTGCTTTTTCCGACTCCTCCCTTTTGCGAGGAGAACCCCAGAAAGATGGGGCGTTGTTGTTTGTTCTCCATAATGATAATTTCTTAGTTCATATTACTTGTCTATTTGATGTTTGGATATTCTCTCATTATTAAGAGTCATCAGCAGACAGTTTGCTCTGACTGCGTATGGTTCTGGCGATAGTCCAAAAGGACGATTTCAAGTTCTTACAATTTGTTGTATTGACAATAGTTTGTCATGACAATAAATTGTTATGAATATCTATTGTTCCTTCTTGTCATCTTTGGTGTAAGCCAACGGTAATACGATGTATCTTTTACTTGTATCATCATGCCATTGTTCGCTCGTTCTGACTGCAAAATAAATGATATTTTGGCTGATTATATGACACCAATGAAGTGCAGGGAAATGCGAGGAAAAAGAGTGAATACCATTGATAATGAGATATTTGAAAACTCGCCGTAACTTTGCAGGCGAGAATAATACATGGAGGAAAAATCCCGAAGCAGACACCCCACAAGGGTGGATACTTCAATCGTATCATTTCTTGATATTGGCAAGGTGTGTCTTTGTCCGACAAACTTCGTTTCTGCCGACAAAGACCCTTGCCCCGAAGGGGGAAGAATTACTCCAAAGTCGTAATTAGATAAGGATAAAAACAATGAACGAAAAGATAGAACGATGGGACAGATGGGATACCCGTCTTCCCAAGCCCAAAGACCAGCAACGGGCGATTGATTTGTTCCATAAATCAGGTGCGGAAACCAAGTCGGATTTCGTGCGTGGACGTATTCTTGGGGAGAGTTTTAAGGTTATCACGGTGGATAAATCCGCCGTGGAATACTACCGAAAGCTCTCAGAACTGACGGTGCAAATCCATAAGATTGGCGTGCTGTATAACCAGACCGTGCGGGCCATCAACAGTTATAACAGCGTGAAGACAGCTCAGATTCTACTTGAAAAGTTGGAGAAATTGTCGGCTCAAATCATTGCCTTGCAAGAGCAGGCTATCAATCTAACCATTGATTATAGAAAGAAGAAGTATTGAGAATTTAGTTAAAAAATGATAGCAAAAATTTCTGCAACGGAGAACCTTGGAGGGGCACTCGGCTATAACTTCAAAAAGGTGGAGAAAGGGGAAGCAAGCATTCTTCTTGCCCATGGCTTGTATCAAAACAAAGAGGAACATTATACAATGGCAGAGGTGTTTGCCGATATGCAAGCACTTATCCCTGAGAACTGCCGAACAAAAAAGACGGTGTTCCATTGCTCCCTCAATCCGCATCCAGACGAGAAACTATCCGATGAAAGGCTCACACAGATAGCCAAGGAATATATGGAGGCTCTCGGCTACGGAAAACAACCCTACATCGTGTTCAAGCACAACGACATCGCCCGTGAGCATATACACATCGTATCACTTCGGGTAGACAGTAAAGGAAGGAAGATTGACGACCGCTTCGAGAAGCGAAGGAGCAAGCAGATTACCGATACTTTGGAAAGAAAGTATAACCTTATTCCGAGTTCAAAGGTTAGTGAGAAAGCGGTAACAGAAACGCCCAAGGTGGATACCACAAAAGGAAACATCAAAGAGCAGGTCGCAAGTGTTGTCCGCATGGTACTGAAACATTATCGTTTCTGCTCCTTGGGCGAGTTCAATGCCATTTTGAGCAAATATAACCTTGTCGTAGAAGAAGTAAAGACGGAGTTTCGGGGAAAGAAGTATGACGGACTGATCTATGTGCCCACAGATGGCAAGGGAGGCAAAATAAGTACACCCATCAACGCATCAGACATCGGTCGTGGTGTGGGCTATACTGCCGTACAGAACACGATGCAGAAGTCGAAACAAGCTATCAAACCATTGATACCTGCTATCAGAAACAAGGTTTTGCAAACTATGCGTACCTCTCCCAATACGGAGAAAGAACTTCGGCAAAGATTGGAGGAACAAGGCTTGCGTGTGGTAATCCGAAAGAACGAAAGCGGGCGCATCTATGGCATCACGTTCATTGACGACAAGGAGGGCATTGCACTTAATGGTTCCCGATTGGGTAAGGGATATGCCGCTAACGTATTCAATGGCTATTTCTCCAATCCAACACATAATCCGTTCTTAGATGAAACGCAGTATGGCAGTCTGTCTGCCCGTTTGGATCAATCTGCAACCGTTCACCCTTCGCAGCTAAATACGGAGGAAAGCGACAACCTTGTCGATGAACTTATCGAGGATATGGCAGATGGCTCTTTCCTATCTACGGGCAACGATGATTGGAAAGAAGCTGCATGGCAGCGTAAGCTCCGAAAACTAAGTAAGGTAAATATTAGACGAAGAAAACATTAAATAAACGAGCATTTCTATCTCCCCTCCTTTCGGAGGGGTTGGGGAGGCTACAAAAACATAGTATTATGGCACAAGAAGATGATTTAAGGGCATTGGGTAAAGTTATGGACTTTATGCGGGGCATATCGGTGATATTCCTCCTCGTTAACTGTTATTGGTTCTGCTACGAGGCTTTTCATGTCTGGGGTTTTACGCTTGGAATCATTGATAAAATACTGATGAATTTCCAGCGTACCACAGGATTGTTTTCATCCATCCTTTGGACAAAACTCTTTTGTGTGGTTTTCCTTGCCTTGTCCTGCCTTGGGACAAAAGGCGTGAAAGAGGAGAAAATCACTTGGCCAAAGATTTGGACGGTGCTTTTCTCAGGCTTCGTCTTTTTCTTTCTCAATTGGTGGCTGCTGGTACTGCCCATCGGCAAGATTGGTGCAGCTTCGCTCTATATCTTCACGCTCTCCATTGGCTATATCTGCCTGTTAATGGGTGGCGTATGGATGAGCCGATTACTCAAAAACAACCTGATGGACGATGTGTTTAACACGGAGAATGAGAGTTTCATGCAGGAAACACGGTTGATGGAAAATGAATACTCCGTCAATCTTCCTACACGCTTCTACTATAAGAAGAAATGGAACAACGGTTGGATTAACGTGGTCAATCCGTTCCGTGCCTCAATGGTGCTTGGAACACCGGGTTCTGGTAAATCCTACGCCATCGTAAACAACTACATCAAGCAGCAAATAGAAAAAGGCTTTGCTATGTATATCTATGATTATAAGTTCCCTGATCTTTCAGAGATAGCCTATAATCACCTGCTCCATCATTTGGATGCCTATAAGGTAAAGCCGCAATTCTTTGTGATTAACTTTGACGACCCTCGAAGAAGCCACCGTTGCAATCCCATCAATCCAGCCTTTATGACGGATATATCGGATGCCTATGAGAGTGCCTACACCATCATGCTCAACTTGAACCGCTCGTGGATTCAGAAACAGGGAGATTTCTTTGTGGAATCGCCTATTATTCTATTGGCAGCCATCATCTGGTTTCTGAAAATTTATGAGAACGGAAAGTATTGCACCTTTCCTCATGCCATCGAGTTCCTGAACCGCCCCTACGCACAGATATTCCCGATACTCACTTCCTACGATGAACTTGCCAACTACCTTTCTCCCTTCATGGATGCTTGGGAGGGCGGAGCGCAAGACCAGTTGCAGGGACAGATAGCCAGTGCCAAAATACCACTGTCTCGTATGATAAGCCCTGCTCTCTATTGGGTGATGACTGGCGATGATTTCTCACTTGACATCAATAACCCTAATGAGCCGAAAGTCCTTGTGGTAGGTAATAATCCCGACCGCCAGAATATCTATTCGGCTGCACTCGGACTTTACAATAGCCGTATCGTGAAGCTCATCAACAAGAAGAAGCAACTCAAATCCTCAGTGATTATCGACGAGTTGCCGACAATCTACTTCCGTGGTTTGGACAATCTGATTGCCACTGCCCGCAGCAACAAGGTAGCGGTGTGTTTGGGTTTTCAGGATTTCTCGCAACTTACTCGCGATTATGGGGACAAAGAAAGTAAAGTGATACAAAATACCGTAGGCAACGTGTTCAGTGGTCAAGTCGTGGGAGAAACCGCCAAGACCCTTTCTGAGCGATTTGGAAAGGTTCTCCAGCAACGGCAGTCTATGACCATCAACCGCAATGACAAATCCACCTCTATCTCCACACAGATGGACAGCCTTATCCCTGCATCGAAAATCAGTAATCTCACACAGGGTATGTTTGTGGGTGCGGTGTCCGACAACTTTGACGAGCGTATCGAACAAAAGATCTTCCACGCTGAGATTGTGGTGGATAGTGCCAAAGTTTCTGCCGAAATGAAAGCATACCAGCCCATCCCTGTAATCAATATATTCCAAAACGAAAATAGCTCCGATAACCTCAAAGAGGCTATCGAAGCCAATTATAAGAGAATCAAACAGGATATACTTTTCCTCGTTGATTTTGAGATTGAACGAATCAAAAATGAGCCTCGGTTAAAATATTTATTAAAAGAATTATAGTTCTGATAAATACAGAGCATTTTTGTATATGCCATCATTTACTATCCTATCATATGCTGTAGAACAGTTTTATCATCTGCGCAATTAAGAATGGCGCAGGTTTCGAAAAGGCTTCAGCAGAGATAAATGTCTCTATACCTATTCCCGAAATCAAGCCTTTCCAAAACGAAGTCGGCTCCGATAACCTCAAAGAGACTATCGAAGCCAACCATCGTAAGCTAAAAAGAGAAAGACTCTCTTGCTCTGTCATAAACAGAAAGAAATATTGTCCTCCATCGCTATGTTATCTAATAAAAGACAATTCCTCTAACATATGTTAAATACTATTTTGATATTTCGTTATGTGAATTACTGACCATAATTAGGGGGTGTACTACATATTTCCTCTTACAAATATGGTAACACATAGAGGACAACTAACAAATGTTTTGCAGATAAAGACAAATTTTAATTACCAGTCTACCAACTCTATACGACCATTTGCAGGAGGAACTCCATAAAGTCCTCTTTGGGCATTTATTTGGTTCTGTAGCTGCAAACGCTCTTCTTCTGTTAGGCGTCTGCCTGATTGATCATACACATCATCTAATTCAACATAGTTGTCTTTTCTTGCTATGTAAGGTAGATAATGAGAATTCAGGAAAGCCTTATCCTGTGTAGAAAGTGTATAATTTATAGCAACACCAAGTCCCGTTTTTGTAGTTATAGTATTTGATCCATTCTTTGAGAAATCTTTTGACGATGCAAGGGTAATGGAGAACATATCAAACATTCCCATAGTAGTGTAGTTGCTCTTTATCTTATCAAAAGCCGACTTGCAATTGTCCTTGACATTGTTAAAATCAATTTTCACGTAATTATCACGATCTGGTCGCTGTTGTTCATTGAACATTCCTGCAGCATTACAGAATGCATGCAAGAAGAATCGCTTTATCTCATTTGCGTCTGCATTCTCAAGAGTTGTTGGGACATTTATATATTGTTCACCACCTACTAAGCCGTAGTTACCGCTTCCTTCTCTACCAGAATCCATTCTGACAGCAATGTTTGGAAATTTTATGTGATATGGCTCATAGTATTCCGGATCCTCTATAGAGTTATAGAAACGTACATTTGTCTGTTCTTCCATTTCTGCTATAGCAAGAATAGCCCCATCTTTTATCTTCCCAGGGATCTTAAGGAACTTCACTCTAAGCATTGTCCAATATTGTGCAGGATAAAATCCATATATGCCAATTGCTCTTGTAGAAACTGAAATACGTGGATCGACAAACAATCCCCAACGTGTTGGAATTGTAGATGCAATGGTTGTTGTCCATGCATCCTTTTGTTGGACGTTACCAAAAGGATTTCCTGTTGATAGTAGCAACTTTTGCTGTTCTGTACTCAATGTTGCAACGTACGCAACATGTTTCTCACTGTGAGTTGTTTCTGTTTGTATAGCATCATCATTAGAGCATGATGCCACAGATAAAGCTAATACTGTTGTCAATAAAGAGTTCATGACAACTTGAACATACCGATTTGTAAACATTTGTAAAAATTATTTATTGTTATTCATTTGCTCAACATTTCGAAGAGCGTTGTAGTAAAGCTCTGATTTTATACCTAAAATTTCTGCATCCTGTTCTGTAAGGTCGAGATAATATCTGCCATTATTATTGCGGATAAGATTAGTCAGGATAGTACTCTTGTCTATTTGGATATTGTATAAATCCATACTGTCCAAAGACTGTCTATTATGCTCTACACCATTCCCGCCATTAGTTATATCTGAGTAAATATCGTCATGGCAAGCTGTAAAGAAAAACATTAGAGCAAATAACGGAATAAATCTAAAACCACTTTTTTTCATTGTAATTGTACTTTGTTATAGGATAAAACATCAGAAAAATGTCCCTCTAACTTATATGAAATAGGGAATTCATCATTGGAATAGAGATAAATCTCACCGTCTAGCTTTTTAGTTCTATTATTAAATTTCTTAAAAATAATAGTGCCATCTATAGATGTTGCTGATGGCAACTTATTATAATCTATAATAATAGCGATACCCCTACTATCATTGTTGTTTTCAGAAACTGGTATATATTTCAAGAAATCTTCAAAGATAGTTCTGTCTTTATCGTACATTAAATTCTTTGATAATTGGTAAGATTTATCCAAATTTGGAAAGACTTCACCTTGAGGGATACGAAAAGCTCCAAACAACCATAATGGTGTTTCACTTTGAATACTTCTAAACATAAATTGGAAAATAAAAATACTATCGTTATAAACACCTAATCTATCACCATTGAACAATGTTGGCTTTATTGGAAGATCAGGGTGGAAAGCATCATATATAGACACATAATCTTTATATGCGACACCATTAACGTTAGCATATCCATACACAGTGATGGTTCCATCTTTATCTTTTGAACAACCTATCAAACTACACGTAATAAGCAATGTTGTAGAGAAAATTAAAATGTGCTTGAACATATTATTTTATTTTATAGTTACAGGAATAATTTGTATAAACTTGTCCTCCGGGTTTAGCAATGCTATCGTATAAAGGCATGTATGATCAACCTGCATGTTGTGTGTAATATAGTCCAATTCTTCTTGTGGAAGAACATCTTTAATAGACATTTCCCCTCTTGACACAGGTATTATGTAGGTACTATTAAACGGGCTATATACTTTAGCTTTCGTAGAAGTCCAGATGTCACCTTCATATTCTTTAGACAAAGAAATATCTCTAGTAAGGTATATCTTGCCGTATTTGTATGAATACGTAGTCCCATCTTCTTTGTATATTTTTTTGCTGCGTCAAGTAACAGCCTATTATTTGATGCGTAAAAAATATCCGTCGCTGTACACTTTACAGATTGAACTAGAGATTCTTTTCCATTACTGTCTATAATTTTAAGAAATACAACAGCATCTTTGTCTTCTATAGGTATGAATACTGATGGGCTATTGGTATCAATCCATCGTATATCTTTGTTTGGAATTTTTACTCCCCATCTAAATATTAACGATGAATTTATATTATCAATATTGGCTTTGTAGGTTTCATCTATGCATTTTGCTTCAATTTCAAAACCATCTGGTTTATGTTTGGAAGAAAGCAAATAAGTTGGGACTCCTATATATACCAATTTGCTAAACTTCATCCCATTAGTTTCACCAATTACATATACACAACCATTTTTAGATACGGTAAGTATCCCATTTTGATTAATGGTTCCAATTGATGCATCCGACGTACTCCATACAACAGTTCCTTTCGCTCCAGATAAAGTGTACTTTGCTCCAGAATACCCAAAAATAGGCCCTGTAACAGTTTGATTTATGTGGGATAATATCCAATTTTGTGCACTCTGAGAGAAAGACATATGTTGTTTATAGGTGTCATTTGTTTCAAGATAGAAATTGTTACCAAATGCAGTTCGGGTATTATCTATATTAAATGTAAAAGAGCTAGGAGATAATGAAATACCGTTGTATGCTAATGCACTTGATGTGGGGATAAATGGAATATTTATATTTATCCCCCATGAATACCAATAATCAGCAAGAAAAGGAATTGTTTCTCCATCACCTATATCCATCTTTTTATAATCGAATTTTGAGGATGGATATATATCATACAGCAAAGGACTACTATTAAAGCCTTCATATTTAAATATACTTTTCTTAATAGGGATGGTCCATAAAAAATCCTTTTCTAAAGCAAGTTTGAAATAATTTACTCTCTGTCCTTGTGATTTCCCCGGTAGGCATTCAAATTGAAAGTCAGCCGAGGTCCTTCCTGGTAGAGATGCTAACAATCCAGCAATTACATCTTGCAACCCAATTCCGATAACTAGGCCTGTCAATGGTGAAATCCAATCAGATGTTAATTTTGTTCCAGCGTTGGCTTTAAGGTTAATATAATAACTAGGAACTTTAGATGTTGAATAATCGCTATTAGCAATACCAAGCATTTGGAAGTTTTTCCCTTTATCTCCATTAGGAAAGCCAAGTTGCCTGAGTTCCTCCTGCCATTGTACATGTAGAGAGTTGTTTAAATGTCCAGCAGCATCAATACTATTACAAAGCATCTGTTGAGCTGCTGTCGAATATGCCAATTTTTCACCTATTTCTAAATAACTCTTTGCAGTTGGTATCTTTTTAATAAGCTTATCTATCAAATTCTTTTCTTGTAGAAATTTTCTTATTCCATAAAAGCCATGCAATAGCCCAATAGGAACATTAGCTCCTAAATGTGGAGCATCATAGCTGACATAAGTCCCCACATGGTGTGGCTTGTTTTTGTTCTCCATTGTTTTTAAAGCATATCTAGCTACAAGTCCACCCATACTGTGGCCTATTAGAAGGCTTGGTTCACTGTTTTGAGCAGACATATTGTTTATAGTTTCTATTATCTTTACTAATGTATAAGCGTTCGCTTGAATATATTCTTCAGGTGTACACCAATGAATATAAACGAAATCATATCCATTATCTGTAATAAATTCAGACCAACCTCTATAGTAAGAAAGTAAATACTCCTTAGCGCTTTGAGCGTTATTGCTTGTTTGGGGATTAAACCCTTCAACAAATATAAATGGTTTTGATATTTTCCCGTTCCCAATCCTTGAAGGGATAATCATTACCTTTGCTGTTGTAGATATTCCTCTATAAGAATCTCCCTGCACATCTAATTCTATCGGCTTAAGGAATGTTGAAGCCCTAGTATTCTTCCTTATGTCCATTGTGTTACAGACATTTAATGTAGTAGTATAAATGCCTATATACCCATCGTCGGAAGTAATCTTTATTTTTATATTGTGCTGTCCATTCCTAATGTGAGCTTTTATTTTGGATCCCAATACACTCATAAAACCACTTCCGTAATCCAATTCTACATTTTTTATACCTACATTTGCGAGGATTAACTTTTCAGGAAGGAAAAATGTTATATCATTTGTATTAGACGTATTTTGTATTATGCTTCCAGCACCTACCATTTGGGTTTGATAAGCTTTGGGGCTGTAACATTCAACCACACCATTAGTATATGATATATACCCATCTTTTAAAGCATCCTTTTTAATATGTGAATACTGGTAGAATAATACGCACAATCCGATAGTCCCGTCTTTCTGTTGTGAAATATTTTCACTATATGCTTTATCATAATCCTTGTAGGGATTGCCAAAAAGATATGCTGAACGTAATGTTTCTACTAATTTAACATATGTACCCAAATCACATTTCCGTATTATATTCCCATTTTTGTTAGGACTGAAATTAGATAATTGCTCGTATTCCTCTGCATAATCCAAAAGAAAACCAGTTGGCACTATTTTACGATTAATCTTAACGAACATCTTATTCAGTTGTTCTTTGATCGACAAATTATTTTGATACGAGGATTTTTGAGCATTCGCATCAGAAAAATAACTTGCAAATAAAATAACTATAACAAATATATAGGCATATTTATATGCATCTAATTTCACCAGCTTTTTAAGTATCTGTGCCATAGAATCTTATTTTAAGTTTTTATTATTTTTAGCATTATTATCTTAGCATCCAAGACCGATTAAAGCCTTATTGTTCCTTTAGCTATCTGAATAAGATATTCTGCCACAAATATATAAATTAATATTGTTTAAAACAAGAAAAACAAGTTTTTTTTCAAAAAAATGTATTTCCTTAGTATTTTCACTATATTTGTTCTATTATTAACTATATATAACTCGTTGGCGGAATTAAATTAAAGGATAAATTAATATGCAAGAAAAGTTGCATATAAAAGAGGTTTTGTAACTTAGTAATAACCAACACACTAAGTTCAATAATCCGTATGCACAACTTATATGATAATTTCGTAAAAACTCTTGATATATGCAGGTTTTTAAAAGACTTGGTAAATTCGGCCTTAATTCCGCCAACGGGTCAGGGTATGTTTGAAGGTGTAGTATCCGATAATTTCGATGAACGTATTGACCAAAAGATTTTCCATGCCGAGATTGTCGTGGATATTGCCAAAGTTTCCGCTGAAATGAAAGTTTATCAGTCTATATCCACAATCGCAGACTTCAAAACAAAGATGGCTCCGATAATCTCAAAGAAACTATTGAAGCCAATTATCGTAAGGAGAAAAAGAAATATTGTCGCTTGTGAATGCAGAGGTCAAGCGCATCAAGGCTGATTCTGCATTGGCACATCTAATTAAAGAATAGTTTTTACTATCTATTTTTATTGAGATATCTATTATAGACCCTTTATTCACTGTAAAAGGTTTGTCTATTGTTACGTGAATTCGGGATAAGTTTAGCATGATAAAAGTTCCAACTGCCTTGATTTCCCACATACACTGGCAGTGCCTCTGGCTTGTTCTCAGAGAGGCAGTATGCTGTAAGGGCAGAACACAAGTTCA
>NZ_JH114151.1:98941-123011 GCF_000224595.1 Prevotella sp. C561
ATAATCTCAAAGAAACTATTGAAGCCAATTATCGTAAGGAGAAAAAGAAATATTGTCGCTTGTGAATGCAGAGGTCAAGCGCATCAAGGCTGATTCTGCATTGGCACATCTAATTAAAGAATAGTTTTTTACTATCTATTTTTTATTGAGATATCTATTATAGACCCTTTATTCACTGTAAAAGGTTTGTCTATTGTTACGTGAATTCGGGATAAGTTTAGCATGATAAAAGTTCCAACTGCCTTGATTTCCCACATACACTGGCAGTGCCTCTGGCTTGTTCTCAGAGAGGCAGTATGCTGTAAGGGCAGAACACAAGTTCATGATAAAGTTGTGTATCGAGCGGTGTCTTGAGTGAACAAGGTTGGCTTTGTTCTTGAGTAGTTCGTTAATGCACTCGATAATGTTTCTTTTCCTCAGCATGATTTTGTCCCACATAGGCATCAGTTTGTTCTTCATCTTAGCCTTGAGTCCATGAACGAGTTGGATACCTTGACCGAATAGGCTCTCAAAGAGTTCCTGCTTGATGCATCATCCCTTTGCCCCAATTCAAATAATACTCCTTGAAATTGCGATATGCGCCGAAATGATAGTATACCAAAATGGTCATAATCTCACTTTCCGAGAGCCTGCCCTTGCGGTTTCGGTAGCGTTTGCAATACATGCTCTTTTGGCTTCTAAAAGACACCTAATTGCACTTCAAAAGATGCTCTTTTGGAGTGGTACTAACACCCTTTTGAAGCCCAACTAAGCACCTTTTCTTACACAACTTTATAACTAATTGATTTTCTGTTAGTTGTAAACTTACTTTTTATACGTGTTTTTATCTTTATTTATAGATGTTTTAATCTGAATTATGTAATGATTTTTCAGACCCTTATCTACATTTTGAAGTGTTAAAATGAAAAAGGGTGCGGTGTTGGAGGGTGATAATAGAATAGACATTGACAGTCTTGACTGTATTTTTGTTTAATGAATAAACTCGGTTTTTCCGTTAAAGCTATGCGAAAAGTATCCACTCATTTAACGGAAGAACCTAAAATATCTGGAGTAATGTTTGCATTGGCAGTATTGTTTATCATTGCTATTCTTTCCACTTTTAATTATTTCCGTTGAACTGCAATATGGACATAAAAATTTAACACTCAATCTGGACATTCCTCTCTTTCACTGTTTTATTACGATTAAAAAGGAAATCATATGATATTTGTTATTCTCTTGACAATCCTTTGAAGTACGCTTTCATTACTTTCAAGTATAGATACCGTGCCTGTCATCCCGCTTACAAGATTATACTTGTAATCCGTTATCCTTACCTGTGCCGTGAATACACTACCAGCTTCCGTTTGTAAGGGTATATGCGATGTGGCTGTTATTACAGCATTTGCAACTCCGTATGTTTCTGCATCGTAACCATCAAACTCAATGTTTGCCGTCATTCCTCTTGCTATCGTATTCACATATTTATATGGAATGGTTATTGCGCCTTGATAGGCATTTGTCATCTGCACCTTTGCACTGATGGTTTCGGGATAAGGTATAAAATATGCGCCTATCAGTAGTCCCAACATCACAATGGTGATAATCGTGATACCATAACGGACAATCCTTGATGGTATCTCGCCAATGATATGCCTTACTTTCTCGCTGCGGAGTTCTATCTTGTTGTCTGACATAATATTCCTTTCTGCTGTTAGTTGCCCAATTCCAATTGATTCTTTACAAGGTTATAGTATGCACCCCGCTTTGCCGTGAGTGCTTCGTGGTTGCCAATTTCTACCACCTTGCCTTTATCCAATACCACTATTTGGTCAGCATTCTTCACCGTGCTTAGTCGGTGCGCCACGATAACTACCGTCTTGCCTTTGTAGAACTCATCCAGATGCTCCACAATCATGCGCTCATTATTGGCATCGAGCGAGTTGGTGGCTTCGTCAAGGAAGATGTAATCGGGATTCTTGTACACAGCTCTTGCTATCAAGATACGCTGTTTCTGTCCTTGACTCAAACCAACGCCATCGCGACCGATCTTGGTGTTGTATTTTAGGGGCAATCCCATTACATAGTTATGAATACAAGCTATTTCGGCTGCCCTTTGCAACCGCTCCTTGTCAATCTCTCCATCATCAACGGCAATGTTGCGTGCAATGGATTCAGAGAAGATGACACCGTCTTGCATCACCACACCACATTGTCTGCGCCACCATTTCTTATTGAGTGTGTTCACATCTGTTCCGCCAATGGTGATTTGTCCTTCCAATACAGGATAATAGCCTAACATCAGTTTGATGAGGGTGGTCTTACCGCTTCCCGATGCGCCCACAATGGCAGTTACCTTACCTTTGGGGATAGTGAGGCTCACATCATCAATGATGATCTTCAGTGCGTGTGGGTCGTATTTGAAGTTTACGTTTTCAAGGTCTATGCCCTTATCCTCTTCTTTCACAGAGGTTTCCAATCCTTGCTTTCCGTTCTCATCGTCCATACGGTGGATTTCGTTGATACGTTCAAGGCTTATCTTTACATCTTGTACGGAGTAGAAGAAACTCATCAACTGTTCCACGGGCGAGTTAAGTTGTCCTATGATGTACTGCACGGCAAGCATCATACCCAGCGTGAGTTGTCCATGAATGACGGCTGTTGCTGCCACTACCGTGATGACAATGTTCTTTAGTTCGTTGATGAAGATGCTGCCAGCCTCCTGTGTCTGCTGGAGTTTCAGCGATTTCATCTGCACTCCAAAGAGGTCTGCCTGCACGTCTTCCCATTCCCAGCGTCTGCGCTGCTCGCAGTCTTGGAGCTTTATTTCCTGCATGGAGGTGATAAACTCGTAGGTTTTATTGTTGTTGATAGCTTGTTGCTCAAAGAGTTCGTAGTCGAGTACCTTTCTGCGCCTGAGGAAGAGTGCAAGCCAACCGCCATAAAGCAGACTGCCAAGCATGAAGATGGCAAAGACGAGCCAATTATAGAATAGCAGTACGATGCTGAACACCACAAAGGTGAAGAGTGAGAATACGATACTGAGCGTCTGTTGCGTCAGAAATGTGTTCACCCTACTGTGGTCGCCCATGCGTTGCATGAGGTCACCCATCAATTTTGTATCGAAGAACGACATTGGCAGCTTCAAAAGTTTGATGAAAAAGTCGCTTACCAATGAGATGTTTATGCGCAGCGAAATATGCAACAGCAGCCAACGGCGAATAAAGTCGATGCCAGTACGGCTCACGGTAAGCATCAGTTGCCCTAAGAGTATCAGCCATATAAAACCGATGTTCTGGTTTTTAATGCCCACATCCACGATTGACTGCGTGAGGAAAGGGAGGATAAGCTGCAGAAGGCAACCTACAAATAAGCCCAGTACAATCTGCCCAAAGTATTTTTTGTACTTTTTGATGTAACCAAAGAGGAACTTAAACAGGTGTTCCTCCCTCCTGTCTATGTCTTTTCGCTTATAGAATTTTTCCGTCGGATATAGGAACACAGCTACTCCTTTCTCCGCTCCGTCCTGCTTTGTACTAATCCAGTGCTCCTTAAACTCCTCAAGCTTATACCTAATGAGTCCTTTTCCTGGGTCAGCAATATAGAATGTCTTGCCTTTCTTCAATTTATACAGCACTACAAAATGGTTCTGATTCCAGTGGAGGATGCAGGGGAGATTCTTATTAACCAGATTACTTACCTCACACCTAGCTCCAACAGTCTTAAATCCAAGTGTCTCTGCAGCCCTAGTAATACTCAATAGAGAGACACCTTCTGTAGTTGCAAAACATAACTGGTTAAGACAATCCATTGAATATTTTTTGCCATAATATTTGCATATCATAGCTAAACATGCAATCCCACATTGCATTGAATCATATTGTTTACAAATAATGAAATTCTTATTCATTTTCAGAGATTATTCATCACACAGCAACACATTGTTCGTAATAAATGAAATAATATACTTCATTATCAACTCTGAGTCACTTCTCACATCATCATCTTTTAGCTCTAATTGTATGTGGCTTATAATTTGAGGGGCAGTTGCTTCGGATACAGTCCACATATATCTAATTATTTCCGCACCAATTCCCCTTAATAAAACATCTTTTACTTTTAAAATTAATGGATCCTTTAAGAAAGCCATGATAGGATTCCTAAATGGAAAATGGTAATTTGGAAAAAGATATTTATAGATATCTTGAGAAAGTTCAATGAATGAAAATTGATTATTTAATTTCAACTTATTTTTCTTTAAAAGATTCTCCTTCCAAAAAAATGTGATGTTTTTATCATTTACACTACAAATTTCTTGATAATTCTCTACTAAGCTTTTTTCTGCATTATACCTCATCAAATCTATACAGAAAATCTTTGATAACAAATTATCTTCCTTATAATTAGATTTAGTAATATAGGAATCTAAACCTTCTTTTGATATAGGAATATATATATTTAAATACTTTTTCGTTTCTGAAAATATTAAATCGTTTGTTCTAAGATTGTTTATACACAAATCACTGCATATATCAAAATAGTTAATAATAGTGTGACCTCCTCGATTAATATACGTTTGTATAATATTTTTGTATAAATCTGGAGCTATATTTCTAAGGTATTGAGAAACAAAAATCTGAGCATTAATAGATCGTTTTAAAGAAGCGAGTAAATGCATATACCCGTATTTTGGTTTACATGTAAAATCAACATCAAGCCAATCAAACTTAGTACTAAGCTTATCTCCCCTAGTACAATAGTTTACTGATTTATTTTCCTCCCTCGCCATACTATAAAAAAACATTTGCTCATAAAAAGAATTTATAAATCCATCTTTCGTTACTTTTAGAACTCTATCATTTTTCTTTATAAAAGAATAAACTTGGTTAACATATCTCTTTATAAAATCAATATCATTCCCGCCTAAAATCCCAGCATTAGCGACCCTACAAATTGGAGCAGATAATTCTGCATTCACACATTGAGGAACGACTCCCCCAGCATGTATAAATCTCTCTATGCACTTACGATTATAAAACTGATCATCATATTCAATATTCTGTGCAAATAAATCCGATGACAAAAAATCATCAGATAATTTTTCAAACATAAACCAGTCACAATCGACATGTAAGAATGGTTCTCTCTGCATGCTATATGTATAGACTTTAGGTAAAGCCCATAAATTATATCCTTCATAATTTTCCATAAAATCAGGAATTTCAACAATATTAGTATAAGGAATATGAAGTTCTTCTACCAATATACGGACTTTATGGTTGCAATATAATGTAACCTTTCCAAAATGCTGTTTCAATAAAACGCAACTTAAAGCAATACTTAGCCAATTAAATTCAGCACTTAAAAAACCTGCGTTATCAAATAAAGGGTCTCCATCTGTATAACTATAAAATGTTTGAATTATATTCATATGCAAATTAATATATTATCAAAGATAGCTTGTTTAATAAAGAATATAAAAGCTTTCTTACTATTCTCAGGGATAGATCTTAAAATATCATCTATATTCCTAGGACTCTTAAAATTCCAGAGAATTGATGAAAGATTTTTAGAATAAAGATAATTGTGGTATATCCCCATATAAGCATCAAAAGCTTTAATATTCAGATATTGACCAATTTTGCTCCCATCTGCATTTTTCTTTTTTAAGACCTCTTTTTGCTTGTTAGACAGTTCTAAAAACTGAATATAAGGAGATAATTGTAATTTTAGATTCAATAAAAAAGATGAATCCTGATTAATTTGATTTAAAAATATTTGTTGTTTTAATTGATCTTGGGTAACTTTCTTGGGCACAGATAACTGTGGGACATCTATTCCATTTTTATAACACTCTTTTAAAATTCGTTCATACGTGTCAGGGAACTCTAAAAGCATATTTCGTGCAACAAAACTATTACATCTCACATGTTTCTTATGTTCCATGATATGTATAAAATCTATAGGGTATTGATTAACTATCCTTTCAGGGACAAAGCCATTCGGCATTACAAAGTCTTTTACAATTTCATGATAAAATGTGGATACAGGTTTATTTCTATTTTTTGCCAGAGCATAAAACATCCACTGTTCAAATACAACATTAAAAAGACATTTTTGTTCCGCAGAATACATATTCCTGTGATTAATGGTCATGAACTTTTTAATACATTGTATATACTCTTTAAAGAAATTAATATCACATCCCCCCACTATTCCCAGATTATAAGAGTTAATATAGCTTCCATCTATGCAAACTTTCTGGATATCTAATAATTTAACTTTACTTTCTTTAAGATAATCATATACTAACTTATAAAAGGTGGAATCATGTTCTTGATGTTGAGCTATTAAATCCGACTTATCCCAATATTGAGGAAATGGATTATTTACAAATATATCAGTATCAATATGGATAAAAGGAGCATTCTGTAAAGAATATGTTATTATCTTGGGAAGACAATAATATTTATTACCCTCTAAGATATGACTATTAAAACTATTATATTCATCATATGGCAATTTGAATAAATCCTGAAGTATATGCACAATATCAGAATCACCATAAAAAAATAATGGTGATTTTTGATTATTCTTTTTCAGTGTTAAACAGCTATACGCAATGGACAACCAGTTTATGACAGAATTTAAATATCTTCCAGAAATATCTAATCCATGCTCATGTATACGATCATCATAGTATGTTTGTAAAATATTCATTACTTTCCTTTCCCCTTATAATTATACAACATCTGAATAAGCATTCTATCTTCAATATTATAGATAAACGATGGACATCTAGGCTCATTCTCAACTAAAGCTAGAGGACACAATCCACCACAAAGCGGATAGAATTTACAGACACGACATTTTTCAAACTTACCATTCATTAGCATCTCAGGAACATCTTTGAGAATGCTATTATATTTCAAATTTTTCTGATTTCTTAGATTTCCTAATGCGAAAGGTCCTTTGGAATAGGTAGAAGAATATGATGTTTCAGAACAATCAAAGATATTTCCATATGCATCATACATTTCTGAATCTCTTATTGTCCCGAGACACATGTATGGACCTTCTCTTTCTGGCAAAATCTCTGTTTTAAAACCATGGTCCAACATATACAAAAGATATTCAGTTGATTTCTCACCTATCTTTTTCCAAGTATTTTCTACTCCAGCACCATTCTTAGCCCAAGAGACAACATTCGCGACATAAAAAAATATCTTATCTTGAGCGTTATGATCATAAAGGGATTTTAGAAGAGGAATAACACCTTCAATATTTTTCTCATCCACATTACATCTTACAGATATAAAACATTGATCTTTATCGTAATCAGGACTATTTATAATATTAATTAGATTGGAAAAAATTCTATCAAAAGACCCACTATGATTAATTGTAAAACGATGGATATCGTGAAATTCTTTACTGCCATCTAAAGTTATTTCAATTCGCTTACAATTAAATTCATTTTTCAATGAAATGTATTTGTGCAAAGTGAGGGCATATCCATTTGTAGTTATATGGCTTATATAACGAATATCTTCACTTGAAGTCAGATCTTTTATATTGCGGTTTATATGGCGCATTTCTGTCCATGCAGTCAATGGCTCTCCACCAAACCAACCTATCTCCAATAATTTATATGTATGCGTTTTCAATTTCATCCTAATTCTGTTAAGAACTAGATGGATGTTGTCAGCTGAGATTTTAGCCTTTTTGTGCTCTTGCCCACAATAATCACATGCTAATTGACAAGAAGCTGATGGCTGAATAGATAAATAAAGATTTTCTTTTCTAAAATTTGCCTGCCTTCTTAATTTCTCATGATTTTCTTTATTAATTTCCGCAAATTCATCTTCATTCTCTGGTACAAGGACCTTTACATTCCTTAATAAGTAGAGAGTATCGTCGGATATTATATCTAACCTATTATGTTTAATTGCATCAAATGACTTACAGGATAATCTAATATTTTTACCAGATCTTCCAGAGAAAATAAGATAAACATCATTGCGAGGAGCAGACATAAATGCATATTTCGAAAGTTTAAGCTTGGTTAGATTCTTCATAATAAAATGTTTTAATTTATTTGAGGGTACTGAGTTTATGAAGTAAGCCAGCACCCTCAAATTGTGAATTTAGTTATTCTAACAATTTACACAGTTATTATAGACTCCTCCACATATCCATTTTCCTTTTCCACCATAAATCTCATCTGCTTGGTCATCGTTTAGAATAAGACAGTCAAAATCACTCTCAGACATCATTGGAATACTTTCCATTGATTTTAAAATTTTCTTTTCCATTTTTTTAAGGATTAAAGTTGTATGCTTACTCTTTTATAGATTTTCAGCTACCTCTATTTTTATATTTAAAATGCGCATAAATTAAATATCTAATCAATCATAGCTATACCTTCTATTTGCTTCCTGACAAAATGCCAGAATTGGTATCACTATTATTTATTCGTTTGTTTACATTGTTCTTGTGTTTACCGAAGTCTACGTTGATATATGCTTCAAGCATGAATATTCTGTTCAGGTCATGCGAAAAAGCATCCTGCCTGTAAGGAGCTAGCTTCGACCAGTTCTCTACATACTGACTATACTTGCTACTGAAAGGATTCAACACCTGAGCTTGTATGCCCCAGTTATCCTTATTATAGCCGATAGATATTGAATGTAGAGTCTCCTCCTTGGTTAAAGTCTCTCCCCATAGTATTTTATGCCCTTTGCTGGCACTGGCCATCAAGAACCAATTCCCTTTCAAAAAGGTAACAGAACCATTTACACCAAAATCAGAATAGGTGTGGGTATAATTATTTCCCTCACTTATGTATCTGTTCAAGTATGTGCTGATATTAACCTGAAGATTTTCACCGAAAGGAGTCAGCTTCAGATTTAAATTATTCTGCAATCGATGAAAACCCCTCTGATTTTCCATTGTACGTATATACTTATTATTCTCGAACAATGTCGTCTCCATCAATGGCTTGTCATCAAAGCTGTATCTGATAAGATAATCCAAATCCAACCATTTGTACTTCCAGTTGATAGTCAAATCATTAGAAACGAATTTTACTGTCTTAAGATTAGGATTTCCTCGTCTAACTTGATAATTATCTATATTCTGACTCACATCATTCATATCTGATAATGATGGAGAATAACCTGAAATATAGCCAGTGTATCTAACAAGTAAATTCTTGGTCAGATTGTATGACAATTTAAGTGTTGGCCGAAAAATAATTTTACTCTGGCTTACATCTCCCTGACTGTTATATGTTCTCATTACACCACTACCCATGGTGTATACCAATTTCCCTACCTTAGACATAAATTCCACATACCCATAGGTCTCAGCTGTTCGCATGCTTATATTCGCATTGATGGTTCCACCATAATTATTGGAAACGAAGGCCTGATTATGTTTTATGCCAATTGATAACATGGAATTTTTAATCTTTTGCTCATAAATAGCCTCAGCGATGAGCGAATATTTATCACCTTTTGTCTGCGATGCATATTCCTCAACAGAATTTACTCCTCTCTGAACAAAATGCCTATTATTCTTAGTTTTTATATAGGTTCCTACCACATCAATAAACAGATTCTTTCCTTTAGCCAATTCTGTCTGGTAATAAATATCTAATGAAGGTATATTTTCCCTCGACTTTTCATGATCGGATATTTTATATTCCTGTCCAGCACTTGTAAGTTCGGATTCTCTGTCTGATATGGAATAAGGCATATCCATATATGACTGTCTATAGTTAATACTGAGTAGATGGTTATTTTTATTATAGTCATAACCTAATAGGAAATTCATCCTGTCATACTTTACCTTTGTAGGCAAGCCTGTTTCCACATTGTATAGTGGAGTTGCAGTTCCATTAAAGGTTTCAACATTTTCACGTATCCATTTCAAATCTCTGCGTTCCCAATTAGACATAAACTTGAAAGACGAACTTCCAAAATGATAATTAGCGGAAACATTATAATCTCCTGTTCCGATTTTATTTATGCCATTGGTTAAATCGACTGAGAAATTTCCACCTGAGTTCCTCCGTTTCAGAATAATATTAATGACAGCTCCCACATTTCCATAACGCAATCCCGGATTATCATGGTATTCCACCTTTGCTATATCGTCTGGTCTTAGAGATTTCACCTCAGGAAGCTTTGCCTTTACTCCATTAATTTGTAATTCAACTATCCCTCCTGTAGTCATCTCTATACTATTATTAATAGAATTAATCTCAATGCGTGGAAGACTTAAATTCTGCAGTAACAAAAGTCCATTACTGGATGCCTTCCGTTGCAGACTACTAGGAATAAGTATCTGTCTGTCAATTTTCTGAATTTTATTACTACCAACAACTTTTACCTCTCCTAAAGTCTTTGGCAATACCATCAGTTTAATCTTTCCCATATCAACATCATCCGATGCATTATTACAGGTTATATATTGGTCTTCATAGCCTATATATGACAGATGAACGATAAAGTTATTCGATTGAATACTTTTAATATGAAATTCACCCACATCATTGGTTACGCCGCCAGACAAGAATGTCGAATCTGTCGACAGAATTCTGACTGAACATCCAATTACTTCCTTGTCGTTTTCATCAATAATGTTTCCTCTTACACTCACTTGAGAGTATACTCCTTTGGAAAACATCAGAAACAGGATCATCATAAAAATATGCCTCATTTTTTGTACCATTTTGATAATTTCCTTATAATTTTACATTTATATCTTTAGTCTATTTTGAAACACCCTCTTTTATTTCCTTACTACTTGCTCCATCGCTATCAAACATCACACTTTACGTTATATTCTTATTACCTATAGGCGAAAGAAGTATTCTTATGTTTCCATTAAAGTCCTATAGTTTTAATGCCAAATTTCTCAGCAGCTTCTTTTATTCCCAACATAGAAATACCTTCTGTAGTTGCATAACATATGCTAGACAAGAAAGCTTGGCTAAAGTTCTTACCGTAATATTTACATATCATCTGTAAGCAAGTGGTACCACACATCATAGAATCTGATTGTCTAAAAAAGGTAATCGCCTCATTGTAATCGTATTTTCTCCTCATTACCAGCACCTGTTCCCTTGAACTTGCTGTGGATGTAGATGCGATTTGTGTTGCTTTTCTCTGTTACCATAAAATTTATTTCCAATGGTGTTTGTAGCCAACATTACACATAAGGATTCTTCGGAGAGAAGTCTGTTACATAAAATATAGAGTATCATCTTTTTGATTTGAAAATATTAATAACTGTTCAGGGAAAACTAATATTCCCCCCATAAAAGTTATAGATTTACTCGATTGCTCTACAATTTGAAACATGAAACTTTTTAATGTTGCGACATTAATGTTGAGGTCTTTTCCTATTTCAACAATAGATTGTTCATAACTCTTTTCCCAATATTGGTTATGATATATCCAAGAAATGGAGGAATTGTATATATTGTCTGATAATTACTCAGAATTAACAAACATATTCTTTCTTACGATGTATGAGCAGGTTGCCTCATTTCTCACCGAGTACGCTCTATTTAAAATAACATATTGCATTTCGTATAAAATTAGGTAATTAATAATCTATGCCGAAATTGAAATGAGCACTATCAGAAGTTGCACTTTATGATGGTTGGAGTTAAAACTCATGCCAAAACTGCATTTCAAGTAATGGCATGACTTTGTTCTTTGTTATTGGAGCATCAAGTCTAAAGTAGATTTTTAATAAAGCATTAATTCTCCCTTCGCTCATTGTTTAGCTGTAAATGGCACCATCAGAATCTTCTGAACCATCTTCAGTAGGAACCTCAATTATTACGACTTTTTCTGCACCACTGCTGCAATGATAATCTCTATATGCTTGACCTCCCTTTACTTCTTCCAACTCTGAAAGTCGCAAATTTTCTATAATTTCTTTATTCATCTTTTGTTATTTTATTTTCACCTACTCGTGTAGCTTTTCAGTTACCGCTTCTTTAATTATTTCAGTTCGGTTTAGATTAGCCTTCTTATAGCTTCTGGCATTGCTTCCCTTTGTACAGTAAGGTCTGTTCTATAATTATACTAATTATAATCTTAACGATGCAAATATACAAATCTATATTGTTTATAACAAGAAAAACAAGGTTTTTTTTCAAAAAATTTTCAACTCCTCAATATTTTCTTTACATTTGTAGCTATATTTACTATCTACACATTGTTTATATGAATAAAAAGATTATTTCATTAAAAGATTTCGAGATTACTCCAAATGAGAATGTAATCGAACGGAGCCAAAATTTCCAAAGCTACATAGACCAAATGGAGCAGTTCGGCTGTAAGAGTTATTGGGTCATGGCAAGAACAGGAGTAGGAGCCAAGATGCAGATAGAGGGCTATGCTGGTGAAGTTTCCGCGTACATTTCCAATGATTACCTTGGTATGTCGCAAAGACCAGAAACTAAAGAAGCTGGCATAAATGCCGTCCTGAAATATGGCACAGGGGCAAGTGCCGCACAAGCCATCGGTGGCTATTTAGACATCCATCAGCAGTTGGAACAAGGCATTGCAAAGTTCGTTGGTCAAGAAGATGCCATTCTATTCTCATCAGGTTTTGGTGCCAACGCTGGTCTGCTTCGTGCTATATTGGGAAAAAATGACATAGCTTACATAGATTCGTATATCCATACCAGTGCCACAAGTGGTTTAATTGGAACCAATGTAAAACATATAGGACACAATGACATTGACTATCTTGACATGATCCTTGAACGAGAAACGGGAAAATATCAGACTCGATTGGTCATCATTGATGGGGTCTATTCTCAAAATGGAGATTTATCAAAACTTCCAGAGTACATTGCAGTATGTAAGAAACACGATTGTCTTCTTATGGTGGATGATGCCCACGGTATTGGAGTAATGGGAGAAAATGGCAGAGGAACAGCCGAATATTATAATTGCTTAGGACAAGTAGATATTATTACAGGAACTTTCAGTAAGTCTTTCGGATGTGTCGGTGGTTTTGTTGCCGCGTCAGAAAAACTGATTCAGTATCTGAGATATTATGCTGACAGTAATGTTTTCTCTGCTGCAATGACTCCACAGGTAGCTGCATCTTCACTGAAAGCACTGGAACTCATACAGAGACAACCTGAAATTCGAAAAAAGTTGTGGACTAATGTCAATTATCTGCGCAAACGACTGACAGAGGAAGGCTTTGATACAGGCTACTCTGTATCAGCAATATTCCCTATTATGGTCAGAGACAATAGAAAAGTATATGAAATAGCACGAGAATTGCAAAAAAGATGTATCTTTGTAAGCGGTATCACATACCCTGCGGTAAGAACCAAGGAAGCACGGCTTAGAGTTAGTGTATTGGCTTCTCACGAGATAGAACAGTTAGAGCAATTAGTGACTGCTCTTTTGGAAATCAGAAAATCAATTCCTTTTTAGATGGCAGAAGAAGAAAATAAACCCAAAAGATACAGAAGGACAAACGTCGATATACAGGCAGACATTATCAAGGCAGCAGAAAGTCTGATTAAGAAAAAAGGCTTTGCATCAATGTTGGTGACAGAACTCATCAAAAAAGCCAGAATAGAGCCGCTTGTGTTCTATAACAGATATGACAATCTTAGCGAATTTTATGATGAATTCGTTAAGAGGTATGACTATTGGTTTAAGGATGTGCTCACTGGTGCTCAATTTCCTACAGATTCAGAATTGGGTTATATCAGTATTTTCAAGGATGTACAGAAAGCACTTCAAGATAAATCAGTGATGTTGGAACTGTTACGCTGGGAGATTGCTGAAGGAAATAAGACCACAGTCCGTACGGCCATGCTCAGAGAAATGCACACTTTACCTCTTGTCAATATCTATGAAGAGAAATTCAAGGACACTGGTATTGATATATCTGCCATATCATCCCTGATAATCGGTGGCATTTATTACCTCAACCTTCACAGAGAGCGTTCCAAATTCTCAGACATTGACTTGAATACGGAACAAGGCAGAAAGCGTATAGAAAATGCTTTAGAGGAACTTGGACACATGATATTCCACAACCATGAAGTAAATAATTATAAAAAAGTAGTTGCTAAAAGAATGAAAGAAAATGGTATCAGCGATGAAATCATAAAAAAAGTGTTTGGATTAAACCATACAGTTCAAAGAGATTCCCCACTTATCCAGCGTGATAATTGGGGAATTTTCTTATTATAGAAACTATATTCTAAATAAAGTGATATTTTAGGCTTTACCATAAACTAAACATAATAGATTGTTTCCCATAAATTCCTTTTATTTCCTACTTTACCCGAAAACTTTTTCATCTCTTCATATACCTATAATTTTGCTGCTTGATAACAGTATTCATCATTAAAATTATCAAGCAATGGAATCAAACAGCAATGACAATTATGTGCTGGTCTTGGAAGACCGCACGGAAGTGAAGAATGAAAAGGAAGCAGGAAAACTCTCCGTAGTTTCTGGTATTGACGACAAGGGAAACCTTAAAACCACCGAGGCAATCGCCGCCAATCAGGCAGCGTTCTTGAAGTTCAACAACAAGGACGGACTTCTGAAGAACTTCATGACTAACTTCCTCAAACAGTTCAATAACCCGACTCATTTTGGACTGTACAAGGTATTGGCAGACAATGTGGAGCAAGGCGTGGACAACCTGCGTACCATGTTACAAAGCCGTGAGAAGCCCGAAAGCAAACAGCAACTGGCAGAGATGGGTGTTCCCTTTGAGGACTATCTGCCCCAGCAGAAGAATGCTACTGCCATCGATGAGTCGAAGATTGATTGGAAGCAACTCGATAATCTCGGTCTTTCCCATGAGCGATTGGAGCAGAGTGGAGAATTGGAAAAGATGCTCAATTGGCAGAAGAGCAATCTCTTGACGATTGCTGTACCTATTGGAGACACGACTATCTACACTGAAGCACGCCTTGCGTTCCGTACGGACGATAACGGCAATATCGGCTTGGCGATTCACCCTTTGAGAAAGGAGCCACAGCTTGACTTTCCCTATATGGGTTACAAGTTCTCTCCCGAAGAAAAGGAGCAACTCCTTGCTACGGGTAATCTTGGCAAGACCATTGAGGTAACACCTAAGAACGGAGAGCCTTTCTCTGCCTACGTATCTATCGATCCGCAAACCAATGAAATCATAGCCCTGCGTGCCGACCGTGTGAACATCCCTAAGGAAATCAAGGGTGTAACCCTTTCTGACGCTCAGTATAAAGACCTTGTGGAAGGCAAAGCCGTGAAAGTGGAAGGTATGACTGCCAAGAGCGGCAAGTCTTTCAACGCCACCCTGCAGGTCAATGCCGAGCGAAAGGGCATTGAGTTCATCTTCGACAATAATCGTGGTTTTAAGGAACGCCAGCAGCAGACACAGCAGCAAGGTGTCCCACATAAGCTTTGCGGTTTAGAGTTATCAGATAAGCAGCGTGAAGCCTTGGATAGCGGTCGTACACTATACCTAAAGAATATGGTGGACAAACAGGGGCAACCATTCAACGCCTATGTCCGCATGGACAAGGAACAGAATAGACCACGCTTTTATAAATGGAATCCCGACAAGAAGCAGGAAACCGGCAAGGAAAAGGTGGTTGCCGTAGCCGAAGAACACAAAACGCAGGTAGCTGTGAACAACCACGGCAAGACCAATGAAGCCACCAAGAATGTGAAAGAACCACTGGAAACGGGACAGACACAACCTACTGCTGCCCAAAAACAGAAGCAGAACGAGAACAAGCAGAAGAAGTCCCGTGGACGTAAGATGTAACCCTTAATTCTATTATCGACTATGACAACTTGTATTATCGCCGAGAAACCCTCGGTAGCCAGAGATATTGCCCACATCGTAGGAGCAACGAGCAAGCAAGACGGATATATGGAAGGCTGCGGCTATGTCGTTACTTGGGCAATGGGACACCTCATCGCCCTTGCCATGCCCGAAACCTACGGTTTTTCTGCCTACAAAGCCGAGGACTTGCCCATCCGTCCCAATCCATTTCTGTTAGTGGTACGACAAGTACGTAAGGACAAGGAGTATGTATCAGACCCTGCAGCATTGAAGCAACTTAAAGTGATACACTCCTGCTTTGACAAGGCAGATCGTATCATTGTCGCCACCGATGCAGGGCGAGAGGGTGAGCTCATCTTTCGCTACATCTATCAATATCTTGATTGTAAAAAGACTTTCGAAAGACTTTGGATAAGTTCACTCACTGACAAGGCTATCCGTGAAGGACTTTCCAATCTCAAACCTGGAAACTGTTACGACAATCTCTATCATTCCGCCAAGGCAAGAAGCGAAGCTGACTGGCTGGTAGGTATCAATGCCAGCCGTGCCCTGTCCATTACACGCAAGGGAGGTTATTCTTTGGGACGGGTACAGACCCCGACATTGGCTATGGTCTGTCGTCGGTACATAGAGAACCGTGATTTCTCTTCCGTGCCTTATTGGAAACTCTCCGCTCTCATGGAGAAAGAGGGCGTGTCGCTGAAAGCCATTGGCATTACAGACTATGAGAGTGAAGCATCGGCACAGACAGCCCTCACTACGCTCCGCAGTCAGAGCCAGCTTAAGGTGGAGTCGGTCACAAGGAAGGTGGGCGGTACACCGCCACCACTCTTGTACGACCTCACTGCCTTGCAGAAAGATGCCAACAGACACCACGGCTTTTCTGCAGACAAGACCCTCTCGATAGCCCAGAGCCTCTATGAGAAGAAAATCACGACCTATCCCCGCACTGGCAGCCGATATATCAGCGAGGATGTTTTCGAGGAAGTACCCGTCCTGCTGCGCAAGATAGGCATGCCACTATCCAATCTGCTTAACCGCCACTCGGTGGACAATACCAAAGTTACTGACCACCAAGCCATTATCCCGACAGGTGAGCCACCATCAGGATTGTCGACAGATGAAATAACTATCTATCAAATGGTAGTCAATCGCTTTGTCGAAGCCTTTTCCCCCAATTCCGAGGAAGAGCGTATGCAGGTACGGTTTACTGACGGTACCAACATCTTTACTTGGAAAGCGTGTAGGCAGATTTCCTTGGGATGGAAAGTCGTGCAGAAAGAGCAGGTTACTGATGCAGAGAAAAAGGAAAAGAAAAGGAAAACGACAACGACAATGAACAGGTTTTACCTTCATTGCCTGATTTGACGGAGGGAGAGGTTTTGGCACTTGTTTCTGCTGAAATAACCGAGCATAAGACTAAACCTAAACCCCTCTACACAGAAGCAACACTACTTTCTGCTATGGAGAATGCCGGAAAAGAGATCGAAGATGCAGAAAGCAAGAAAGCAATGGCAGCGTGTGGTATCGGTACACCTGCCACCCGTGCCAACATCATCGAAACGCTGATCCTTCGTGATTATATCCGAAGGGACAAGAAAGCCATCATACCTACCGAGAAAGGCTTAGCTGTCTATGAGATTGTCAAGGACAAGAAGATTGCCAATGCGGAGATGACAGGCAGTTGGGAACTTGCCCTTGCCGCTATTGAAGCAGGAAAGATGCCATCTGATAAGTTCTCACAAGGCATCAACTCATACGTGGGAACTATTTGCGAGGAACTCCTCTCGCTTTCTTCAGAGCAGAAGTCCTATCCTGTCTACCGCTGCCCAAAATGCGGACAGAAGAGTGTCGGCATCTATGCCAAGGTAGCCAAATGCAGGCATGAAACCTGTGGTTTCCACGTATTTCGTGAAGTCTGCAGCATACTTCTCTCTGAAGATAATATCCGTGACTTGATAAGCTCTGGTCGTACGCCTATCCTTAAAGGGCTGACCAGCAAGGCAGGCAAGAAATTCAATGCCCGACTTGTTTTGAAGGATGATTATACCACCACCTTTGAGTTTGAGCAAAACAAGAAACGGAAATAGCATGTTATTTCATTTCTGATACTAAAGTCTGACATTACGGTCAAGCTTTGGTATCAGAGTAGTTATTCCCATAATAGAATACATTATACCTTATGGCATACAATAAGAAAGAAGTCCTGCAAGCCAACACGGAAGCTATCCGAGTGGTCTTGCGATTAGAAAAAGAACGCCGTGAAGCCACCGAAGCTGAGAAAAGTATCTTACGGAACTATCAGGGCTTCGGTGGCTTAAAATGTGTACTCAACCGCACAGATAACCCCGATGATATACGCTATTGGAGCAAGTCAGAGCAGAATCTCTTTGAACCGACACAGCAGCTCAAGCAGATGATTTATCGTGAAGCCTTAGATGCTAACACCGCCAAGCGGTATTGGGAGAGCATCAAGGCAAGCGTATTAACTTCCTTCTATACCGATACCCGTATCGTGTCTGCTATATCGGACGCACTTGCCTCCACAAACCTGCAGATAAGACGATGTTTAGACCCTTCTATGGGTATGGGTGCCTTTGCCGAGACCTTTGCAAAGCAAGCGGGTGTTGTAGATGCAATAGAAAAAGACCTACTCACTGGCCGCATCTCACAAGCCTTGCACCCTTATGGCAAAGGCAATATCTTCGTCCGAAACGAGCCTTTTGAAGCTATTGGGGAGTTAGAAGACAAAGACAAATACGACCTTGTTACAAGTAACATTCCTTTCGGTGATTTCATGGTCTATGACCGAGAATACAGCAAAGGTAAGGACACTCTTAAACGTGAGTCCACACGTGCCATTCACAATTACTTCTTCGTGAAAGGTCTGGACTGCATCAAGGAAGGTGGAATTTTGGCATTCATCACCTCACAGGGCGTATTAGACAGTCCCCGCAATGAAGCCATACGCCGTTACCTTATGCAGAACAGCCGCCTTATCTCCGCTCTCCGACTACCATCAAGTCTGTTTTCAGACAGTGCAGGAACGGACGTAGGCAGTGACCTCATCGTCCTACAGAAGCAGACGGGTAAAGAAATCAGCGAAGGCATCGAGCAGCAGTTCGTAGAAACCGTTTCCGTTCCTAAGGAAGAAGGTTCTTCGGTCGTCTTCAAGCATAACTCTCTTTTTGTAGGAGATTGGAAAGACATATCTCATCGCACCATTGCTACAGAGCGCATAATGGGTACAGACCCTTATGGAAGACCTACATGGGAGTATCGGTTCACAGGAGGGATTGAGGAAATGGCAGAAAGTCTCCGAACACGGCTCTCCCTTGAAATGGGACAACGTATCGACCGTAAACTATATGAAACAGGTATACCGATGACAGAGGTAGAGCGAGATGCAGAGGCGGAGAAACAGCTTCGCAAGTTGGGTATTACCATAAGTCGGGAAGAAGAAACAGAGAAGACAAAGACTGAAGACAAGGGCATAAACGATGCCTATAACCTCATGCCCGACAGTATCAGAAAGCAACTGCCTAAACTCTATAGCACGGAAAAGGAACTCATAGGCGATAAGGTTGCCTACGCACGCTATTTCTTCCCTATGGGAGCATACACAGCCTACCTTCTGGAATATGATCCTAAGAGCCGCATTGGTTTTGGTGCTGTAACGATGGGGTACGGCTGGGAGCTTGGCAATATGTCCCTCGATGAAATGGAAGGTGTGAAGGTAAGAGGACTGGGCATTGAACGTGATCTGTACTTCTCTCCTAAGAAATTGCACGAGATAGCCGAACTGGAAGAAATCGTCAGGGGACAATATACAAAAGAAGAAGTGGTAGCAGAGGAAATCAAGGAAGAAGTGGTAACAAAGATAGAAACAGAGAATAAGGTTAAGGAGACTGTGCCCATTGCTTCTGAGAACGATACGCAGATAATGGAAGATACCGTTCCTGGCGGAGAGACAATTCCATTACAGCCGTCATCATCAGACTCTGCCCCACAACAATTCGTATCAGAACAGCCTTCCATGACTATAGAACCTGTTCCCGAAGGCGTACCCGCCTTGACACTTCATCATCAATACGAGCAGGAACAACAAGAAATCCGTACGGATATTGAAGCCCCAAGAGAGATGAACGGGCAGACGATATTCTTTGACGACGATCATCATCCGGTGGTGGACAATAACATGGAAGACATCGGACAACCGGAGCAGCTGTCACTATTTGCCCCGGAGGAATACAGCCTTTGGACAAGAGAAGTAAGCTGTGTCAATAATGAAATCAAGGAAGGTACAACAACTTCACATACGCAGCACCCCACGTCACAAACTGACACCTTAAAACCATTGGAGAGCAAGATACAAAAGCCAGCAGCCGTACCCAAACGCCGTACCCGTAGTAGCAGAAAAGCAGTTTCTTCCTCTCCACGTGAGCCATCCCTTTTCGACTTCATGAATGAAGCCGAGGAGCGCAAGCCAAAACCGATAGCGGAAGTCAGAAAGGAGTTTGATGTTTCACCGCGCCCTTTTCTCTCTTCACCGGACTCTCACCTGAGAGACGGCTCCATTGTCGTACAGAAGGGACAGATAGGCTTTCTTTCTGACTTAAAGCGACATCCAACCTTTAACCCGATGGACTTGCCGTATGCGCAGCTTTCCCGCCTCAAAGCCTATATCGAGATACGGGAGTGCTATCATCGTCTCTATGACTACGAGGCGGAGAACCATGCAGAAGACAGGGAAGACCGCAGCAGACTCAACCACCTTTATAATGACTATGTTGCACACTGGGGCTACTTCAATCAGAAGGCGAACACCGACATCATCAAGATGGACGCCACAGGCGTGGAAATGCTCTTCTTGGAACGCTCCGAGAACGGCAGGTACGTCAAGGCGGACATCTTTGACCATCCTACGGCATTTTCTACTACCGAACTTTCCATTGCTGCCGACCCGATGGAGGCACTGGGTGCATCGCTCAACAAGTACGGCGTGGTGGAACTTGACTACATGAGTTCACTTTTACCTGATATGGAGGAAAGCGACATCATTTCTTCCTTGGAAGGTCGCATCTATTACAATCCCGAAGAGAATGCCTACGAAGTGGCGGACAAGTTCATTTCGGGCAATGTAATAGAAAAGGCGGAGCGTATCGAGTCGTGGCTCTTGGATCATCCAGACCATGAGGAAGCCAAACAGAGCCTTGCTGCCTTGCGTGTAGCCACACCGACACCCATTCCCTTTGCAGACCTTGACTTCAATCTCGGTGAACGCTGGATACCTGCCAAAGTCTATGGCAGGTTCGCTTCGGAGTTCTTCGGGACGGATATTGGCGTATCCTACCATTCCAACATGGACGAGTATTCCATTGTCTGCGACCGAAAGAATGCCAATATCTGGCACAAGTATGCCGTACAGGGTGAGTTCCGCCGTTATGACGGCATCAATCTCTTGAAGCACGCACTTCACAATACCATTCCCGACATCAACAAGAGTAAGGAGGTGACGGACAAGGTTACGGGAGAGACCAAGACCATTAAAGTAAGGGACGGACATGCCATACAGATGGCAAACGCCAAGATTGAGGAAATCAGGCAAGGCTTTGTCGATTGGCTCGGACGCACACCCGATACCTTCAAACAACAGCTCTCCGACAGGTACAACCGCCTTTTCAATTGTTTTGTACGACCTAATTTCGACGGTACGCACCAGACGTTTCCCGACCTTGACCTCAAACGATTGGGTATTGCCGACCTCTACAAAAGCCAGAAGGATGCCGTGTGGATGCTCAAAACCAACGGTGGCGGTATATGTGACCACGAGGTGGGAGCGGGCAAGACGCTCATCATGTGTACAGCAGCCTACGAGATGAAACGCTTGGGACTAGCAAACAAACCGATGATTATCGGTCTGAAGGCAAACGTATTCGACATTGCTGATACCTTTAGGAAAGCTTATCCCAATGCCAAGGTGCTCTATCCAGGTAAGAACGATTTTAATAAGCAGAACCGCCAACGTATCTTCAACGACATCAAGAACAACGATTGGGACTGTATTATCTTAACGCATGAACAGTTCGGTATGATACCGCAAGCTTTGGAGATACAGGAGGCGATTATGCAAAAGGAACTGGACTCCGTGGAAGAGAATCTCGAAGTGTTGCGGCAACAAGGAAGAGACATCTCCCGTGGCATGCTCAAAGGACTGGAAAAACGCAAGCAGACACTTGAAGCCAAGTTACAGAACATACAAGACAGCATCGCCGAGCGCAAGGACGATGCCGTGGACTTCAAGATGATGGGTATCGACCACCTCTTTGTAGATGAATCGCACCAATTCAAAAACCTAATGTTCAACACCCGCCACGACCGTGTGTCGGGCTTGGGCAATCCTGATGGCTCACAGCGAGCCTTGAATATGCTCTTTGCCATACGCACCATACAGGAGCGGTCGGGCAAGGACTTGGGAGCGACTTTCCTTTCGGGAACTACTATTTCCAATAGCCTGACAGAATTGTATTTGCTCTTCAAATACCTCCGTCCGCAGGCTTTGGAGAAGCAGGGTATCAATAGTTTTGATGCTTGGGCAGCCGTCTTTGCCAAGAAATCAACTGACTATGAGTTCTCCATCACGAACGACATCATTCAGAAAGAGCGGTTTAGGACATTCATTAAGGTACCTGAGCTGGCGGCGTTCTATGCGGAAGTATAGGAGTTGGAAGCAAGAAAAGGAGAAAAATGTGTATCTGATTGAAACACAAGATATATTGCCTGCTTTCTCATTGGGTTGCATCAAGGTAAATAGGCGAAAAAAGGAGTGAAAAAGCAAGAGTTCAGTTACCAAATCGTTCGAGAAACGATGAAAGGAAAAGAACGGCTAAAAGTGGTAACTAAAACGGTGTTTTCTCTTTCATTATCAATGTTTTGCATCACTCAAAGTTCCTCTAAGAAGTGTAATTTTGCAAGCAAAAAGACAATGGAAAAAGAAAAAATGAAGCTGCTTTTCTACCTCAAGAGAGGTACGCAGGACAAAAACGGGAAAAGTCCCATCATGGGACGCATCAGTATCGGTCGCTCAATGGTTCAGTTCAGTTGCAAATGTGCCTGTACACCAAAACTTTGGGATAGTCGTAAACAGCGACTTGTGGGCAAGAGTGCCGAAGCCGTATCAGTAAACAACGAACTTGACCGACTGCAAGTAAGTGTCCATCAAGTTTATGAATCGCTTTTGGGCAAGTTGAACAACACTGTTACGGCAGAGCAGATAAGGGAACTTGTATTCGGGTTAAACAGCAAGTCGCAGGGACTGCTTCATCATACGGACGAGTATATCAACCGCTTCCGTGATCGGGTGGGTATAGACCGCAGTGAAAGAAGACTGAAATGTCTGCTGCTCTTCCGTAAGCATCTGGCAAAATTTCTCAGACATCGCTACCATGTGGACGATATTCCCGTGCAAAAAGCCGATACTGCCCTTATCAAAGACTTGGAGGAGTATTTTGCCAAAGAAAAGGGTTTTAAACTCAACACTTCGGCTGGTTATCTTACTATGCTAGCATCCCTACTCAAGGACCTGCACAAACGGCACATCATAGACATCTATCCTTTCATCGCTCACTCTATCCGCTGGGACGTGGGTACACCCCGATACATCACAAGGGAGGAAGTAAACAGAATAGCAGCATTAAGCGATAACGAACTGCAAGGCTATGAGCAGGTGTCGAGGGATATGTTTCTCTTTTCGTGCTATACCGGTCTTTCCTATACGGATGTGTACCACCTCACGGCAGAGCATATCATCCATGAGTCTGGTATGAATTGGATACGAAAGTCGAGAATAAAGACAGGCAATATATGCCACATACCGCTACTGCCCGAAGCATCTGCCATCATTGAGCGCTACCGAGGTATTCACACTAGGGCGTTCCGTCACGAACCGCCCAAAGGGTATCTGCTGCCCATACCAGGCTGCGACACTGTAAATATCCATCTCAAGAAGATAGCACGGCTTTGTGGTATCACAAAGACACTGACCTTTCACATGGCTCGCCACACCTTTGCTTCGCAGATGACACTCTCTGAAGGCGTGTCTATCGAAAGCGTATCGAAAATGCTCGGACACAGCCAAATAAAGACCACACAAGTGTATGCAGAGACTTCTCCAGAGCGTGTCTTTCGGGATGTGAGAAGATTATTCCTCTCATTGCACAATATCGTCTGACTAACTAGAAATTAT
>NZ_JH114152.1:0-1190 GCF_000224595.1 Prevotella sp. C561
CCTTACTATTACGGGATGATACGGAGAATGGGGCTTATAAGGTGGGCAGTCATGTTGACCTGGACTTTGACCACCAGTTTGTTCCTGCCCACAAGTTCGATGCAAAGTATTCCTACAAGCAGGATTTTGGCTATTTCCCTGGTTGGGCTTCCATTGGAGGATTCATAGTCGGAGGTGAGAACCGTGACGGAAACACCAATGTGAGATTCCATCAGGAAGACACGCTCCGTCGCATTATGGACCGTGTAACCTCAGAACTTGGTGTGGTAATAGAGCGTTTCCGTGCTGACTGCGGGTCGTTCTCAAAGGAAATCATACAAACCGTAGAGCAGCGCTGCAACACGTTCTACATTCGCGCTGCCAACTGCGACAGTCGCTACGAGAATTTCCAACAGTTGAAGGAATGGAAAAACGTTGAGATTGGCTATGAGAAATGCGATGTCACATCCATCAATATGGACAACTTAATAGAAGGAAAGTCATACAGACTTGTCGTACAGCGTAGTCCTTTGAAAGACAAGGATGGCAAGCAACAGACGGATATGTTCGGAGTAATATACACATACCGCTGTATCCTCACCAATGACAGGGTGTCTACCGAGAAGGATATCATTACATTTTATAATGAGCGTGGGGCTAGTGAAAAAAACTTCGACATACAGAACAATGACTTTGGATGGTCACATCTGCCATTTTCCTTTATGGCTGAGAACATGGTTTTCATGATGGTTACTGCCATGCTGAAGAACTTCTATCTCTATCTCGTCCGTCATATCAGCGAAAAGGTCAAGCCGCTGAAAAAGACAAGCAGACTGAAAGCCTTTATCCTGCATTTTGTCAGCGTACCGGCAAAATGGGTGAGAACGGGAAGGCAGAACGTTCTGAACCTATATACAAATAAAACATACTACTCTGAAGTATTCCTTGAATAAACAGTATTTCTTTGTGGCTATCATATTCCCCATTGGGTTTGGGTGGGGGATTTTATGCCTATGCAAGAACCAAGAACCCTAGAAAAGTCCCAAATCAATGGATAAATACCAAAATGTCACGTCAATATATAAAAGTAAATCGCAAAGAATAATGCTGTGGAATTGAGGGAAAGAACCATAAATAATATATCTACTCAGTAGCATATTTGGGGAAGATTCTAACAGTAAGTGTTTTTTTTATCACCTTAATTCCGCAGC
>NZ_JH114152.1:1210-10721 GCF_000224595.1 Prevotella sp. C561
CATGCTGAAGAACTTCTATCTCTATCTCGTCCGTCATATCAGCGAAAAGGTCAAGCCGCTGAAAAAGACAAGCAGACTGAAAGCCTTTATCCTGCATTTTGTCAGCGTACCGGCAAAATGGGTGAGAACGGGAAGGCAGAACGTTCTGAACCTATATACAAATAAAACATACTACTCTGAAGTATTCCTTGAATAAACAGTATTTCTTTGTGGCTATCATATTCCCCATTGGGTTTGGGTGGGGGATTTTATGCCTATGCAAGAACCAAGAACCCTAGAAAAGTCCCAAATCAATGGATAAATACCAAAATGTCACGTCAATATATAAAAGTAAATCGCAAAGAATAATGCTGTGGAATTGAGGGAAAGAACCATAAATAATATATCTACTCAGTAGCATATTTGGGGAAGATTCTAACAGTAAGTGTTTTTTTTATCAATTAAATAAAAATATATAAAATACTTTTCGTATCTTTGTTGCGTATTACCCATACCGAAAGCCCCAATGGGCAAAGGTGGGGTATACATACATATTGATAAAAGGCGTTTTTGTACGCTTTGGTTTTGACGAATTGGAATCTCGCAAATTCATCGACAAGTCAAGAACAAAGCAACTAAGAACGCTTCATGGGGTGTATTATATACGTTCTCAATGTCTTCAATCGATTTTTCGGTTGTTGTCAAGAGGGTATACTATATATTTACACTGGCGTGGGGCTTTCGGCGTTGCTCGTTTCGACTTGTCGGGCAATGCGAGAGCCTCAATTCGTGAAGCGAGTGACAGAACTGGCTCCACGCTTTTTTATATGTATAGATTACGAGGATGAATTTCGTCAACAAAGGGAGTCTGTTGGCTGTGTTTGTGAACGAAATTAGAATGAATGTTTTAAAGAACAATCCTTACCGACTACTCGGAGTTTACACTAATTCTCCGACCAAAGAACGACTAGCTAATCACAATCGGATGAAAGCATTTCTGAAAGTAGGCAAGTCTGTATCTTTTTCCTTAGATTTACCCCAATACCTACAACCTATCAATAGGACTGATACTTTGGTAGCCGATGCTGATGCTAAACTCGCGTTACCCAAAGACCAAATGTTCTATGCGCTGTTTTGGTTTATCAAGACAACTCCGTTAGACGATATAGCTTTTAATCACCTCATAGCAGGCGAACGCAGCAAGGCGGAAGAAATTTGGCAAAAGAAAGAAACTCTTTCATCGCTACAAAACCGCATTGTATGCGCCTTAATGTGCGATGACTACAAACAAGCCCTATCGTGCGCAGAGACATTGTATGCCAATATGGAATATGTCAATCAATTTGTGTCAGCAGTGATTGGCACTGGTGGAAACGTAAGTGTGACAGACTTACCTTTCACATTCCTTGATGCTCTATGTGAAGAAATTGATGTACAGAAAATACTTCCGCATATCGAAAATAGTATCTGGAAAGAACATATTAGTGGGAAGGCTATAAACCCATTAATCGACACCATACAAAATGCTATTGCCATTGCGAATAAATCAAGAGGAAAAGGTTCTCTGGCAAGGTTGGAAGCAGGCGAAGTACTTATGAAAAGTACAAAAGCCACTTTGCAGCAGTTAATGAGTCTTCTACCCAAAACGGACTTGCAATACCAGACGATTGCAGACAAGCTGGGATTTGAAATTTTGCAATGTGGTATTGACTACTTCAACGAAGCTGACGAAGCTGATACCGCCCATAAAGCCATGAAGCTACAAAAATATGCAATGGGCATTGTAGTCGGACAAATGGCAAAAGACAGATGTAAGGAGAATGTGGATACACTTCAAAAGATTATAGACAACTTGCCACCATCTGAGGTGTATTCAGAGGATAGGGCTATTCACGAGGAATTGCGTAAGTACTGTTTACTCCCTGACAAAATTTGTCATGCTGTAACTTTGCTTAATAATACCAGACCACATTTACAGGCTATTAAACGTAAACTCGGCGTATCAAATGGTTATTATCTCAAAATATCCTCACAGGTAGTAGGGAATGCTCTCAGTAATGCTATAGCAGAGGTAAATGCTAGTAATAATAATGACATTCTGAAGAGTGCATGGGAGTTAACTCTTTTTATGGACACGTTTGATTTAGAAGTTTCGTTTAAAGAAAAAACATATAAAAAGAACCGAGAAATACTGAAACAAATGTGTGAAGAAAGAGGGCTGATTCATCGATTTTCTTCTAAGAGAGCATCATATTGGCAAGCTGCACTATTCCTTCATATTATTTGTGTAATCATAGGTTATTGTATTGCAGATGAAAGTGGATATTTTGATAAAACTATATTTTACTGGAGTATAGGTATAGGGGCTATATCTTGGATATATATATTAATAGACAAAGGGGAAGATACAGAAAGTTATGGGGGCTGGCTGGCTAGTTCCGGATGTTGGGGAATAATAATTTTATTTCCCCTATGTATTGGTTATTGGATATATAAAGGAATAAGGTTTTTATTAGATGTTGTCAAATCATAACTATGAATAAAATATTTACAATAATCCTGCTTGTTACCATGGGTTGCCTGCTAACGAGTGCGAAGTTGGCGAATAATACCGACAAAATTAAAGTTTTAGAAGATAAGTTTACTCTTCTGCTGAACAAGCAAGGTAATGTTGAAAATCATTTGAACAGGCTGGTAGACAAACAAATAGAAGACGAGCATAAAATCCAATCGCTTAGCAATGAGAATGCCAGACTAACAAAGGTGATTGACAGTTTGCAGAATGCATGCAGACAATTAGCAAATACTCAAGCAACTGACCGCAAAAATATCAGTAGGGAAATCGATAAAACTAACAGCAATATGCAGGATGGTCAAGACATGCTGCGAAACCGCACGCTTTGGATGGGCATTATTGCTGTGGTATTACTTATTATAATAATAGGTGTGATATACCGATTGGCAAGACGTATTAAATTAGGTGACACCTCTATCGACGAAGTACGCAAAGCTCAAGAAGCCTTGCAGTTGGCACAGACAAAGATGCAAGAAGAATCTGTGAGACTGGATGATAAGCTGCTGGAAATGTTTGACAAGCAAATATCCGCAACGCCAAAGGTTGTCGGAACTGATAAACCTGACCATTCGCTTGCCTTGAAGGTGGCAGACGAAATTGTCAGAATAGAACTCAATATGTCACGTATGGACTCTTCAATAAAGGGATACAAGCAATTGGCAAAAGCCGTGGAACGCATCAAAGATAACTTTAAAGCCAATGGCTATGAAATCATCGATATGTTAGGGAAACCATACAATGAGGGCATGAAAGTAACTGCCAACTTTGTTGCTGACGAAGAATTAGAAGAAGGAAAGCAAATCATTACAGGCATTACCAAACCGCAAATCAACTACAATGGGCAAATGATACAAGCTGCTCAGATAACCGTAAGTCAAAACATCTAAGATATTAACATTATGGCAAGAAACAAAATTGATTATGGCATAGATCTTGGAACAACCAATTCCGCCATCAGCCGCATGGAAAAAGGCGAACCTATAGTAATAAAGACTGACGTATTAAAAGACACTATGCCTTCCTGCATTTCTGTAAACAAGAAAGGCTCTATAAAGGCTGGCGATAGTGCCTACAATACGATGAAGCAAGATAAACGCCGTGCTACAAAGTCGTGGCATAAGGGAGCCTCCAATACATATGTGGAGTTTAAACGCACAATGGCGACAGATACAAAATATTCATGTACTAACTTGAATAAAGAATTCTTATCAGAGGAACTATCGGCAGAAGTACTGAAAACTTTAAAGTCATTCGTTACGGATGAAACATTTGGTTCTGTTGTCATTACCGTGCCAGCAAAGTTCACGGTGAACCAAAAAACTGCAACAATGGAAGCCGCGAAGCTGGCAGGCTTCAAACATTGTGAGCTACTTCAGGAGCCTATTGCAGCAGCTATGGCATATGGTGTTACTGCAGAGGAAAAGCATGGACTTTGGATGGTCTTCGACTTTGGAGGCGGAACTTTTGATGCTGCCTTGTTGAAAGTAGAAGATGGAATAATGCAAGTTTTTGACACTGAGGGAGACAATTATCTTGGCGGTAAGAACCTTGATTATGCTATTGTGGATAACTTGCTTATACCATATCTTCAGAAAAATTATGCAGTAGATAGTTACTTGCAAGATCCAGAAAAAAAGGAGGTACTTCGCGATGCTATGAAAACATACGCAGAAGATGCAAAAAATCAACTTTCATTTAAAGATCATGAGGATATTATTTCCAATCTTGGCGATCTCGGAGAAGATGAGGAAGGAGAAGAAATAGAACTTGACTTAACCTTAACTCAGGCACAGGTCTTTGATGTAATGCACCCTTACTTCCAAAAAGCAGTAGACATCTGCAAGAACCTTGTAAAGCGCAATAACATTGACGGATCACAAATCAGCAAACTTATTCTTGTGGGTGGTCCAACACATAGCCCTCTCATCCGACAGATGCTGAAAGAACAAGTTACGCCTAATGTTGATACAAGTATCGACCCTATGACTGCTGTTGCAACAGGAGCGGCACTCTATGCTTCTACAATGGATGCGGAGATTACGGACGAGGACATTCAAGTGGGAACTATCAAACTCGATGTGAATTATGAATCTACAACTGTTGAAATGACAGAGTATATACCAGTTCGTTTGACTGCCGACTCACCTTTGAGCAAAGTTTTCGTTGAGCTTGTTAGAGGAGATAAGGCATGGTCAAGTGGAAAAGTGGAAATTGATTCAAATGGTGATGTGCTGGAAGTAAATCTATTAGAAGGAAAAGCTAACTCGTTCAATGTTTTCTGTTATGATGATAAAGGAAATACCCTCCCTTGCTTTCCTTCAGAAATTACCATTATTCAAGGTTCTGTAGTTGGAGCTGCACCATTGCCCTATAATATTGGTATTGCCACATGGAATGAAGACAAAAGACGTGGTGTCTTCCGTATGGCAAAGGGATTAGAGAAGAACAAGCCATTGCCTGCCACTGGTGTGGTAAATGATTTGAAAACTTCTAACCAACTTCGTCCTGGTTTAGAGAGTGATATGCTAACCATTCCAATTTACCAAGTAGATGACTTTACCGAAGCTGAAGGCAAGTCTGCATCACTCTATGAACATGTAGCAGATGTTGTTATTACTGGCGATGATGTTGATACACTCATTACGGAGAATAGTTTGGTGGATGTAACACTTAAAGTCGATTCTTCCGAACAAATGAAACTTGAAGTTCATTTCTTGTCTACAGATACGACTGTAGAAAAAGAACTTGATACTAACAAGAAGCATACCATGCTTGATGCCAGTACAGAGATAAAGAAAGGATTTACAGAGGCAGAGGGCAGCCTTAAAACCTTGTCTGATAGTGGAATAAATGTAGACAGCTTAAAGGAAGAACTTGCTTCTATCCGTACAGACAATGAAAACACAACAGAGAAGAAAGAGGTACTAAACCATCTACGAGAGTTACTTAGAAAGATTGAGCAACTTGATGCAAATACAGAATGGCAGCGTGTGGAGCAAGAGTTACGTGAAGAGTTTGACAGACTTGAAAAGGCACAGAACGATCTGGGAAATGATAACTCTGCACAATTGGTTAATCAACTCCGCACCCAGACAGATGAGACTATACGTGCAAAGAACGTACAAGTTGGTCGTGAACTATTAGAACAAATCAATAGACTATTCTTCCAACTTACCATGGTTTACCAGTGCATGGGACTTATTCGGTCTTGCAACGATCGCTTTGGCACTATACGCTGGAAAGACTCGTCGCATGCCCGCCAACTTGTAAATCGTGGAATGGAGCAAATTAGTAACAACCCTACAACAGAGGGATTGCAGCAGATCGCAGCAGAATTAATTGAACTTATGCCACAAGATGAGGCAGCGAATGCAGGTGGACTGTTAAGATAATAATTAGAACTTATGAGTAAGTAGATAGATGCAACCATTAGGTGTCCGGAATGTGATAGTAGGCTTGAGAAAATGTATTTATCTACACTCATATAAATATCAGACTCTAAAGGTTGAGGCTGTATATTGTCTTTGTTGTTATTTTTAACAATCGAAGTTGGTTTAATTATACTTTAAATGTAAAACTATGCATTTTAAGAAAAACGATAAAGTAGGTGCATACACAATTGCGTTTCCGCATAGGCAAGGGACTTATGCGGAAACCTATCGTGTGAAAGATGCAAATGGTAAGACTCGTTTTCTGAAACTTATCAATTACTCTAAACTCCATCATCGCCAGATAGATAATGATGGTCAAGTAACGGAAGTTGAGATTGCCAAACAATTGAATCATCATAACCTTTGTCAGTATGTTGATTCAGGTAATATAATGATAGGCGGTCATCAATATGCTTGCCTTGTAACGGAGTTTGTGAGTGGTGAAACTTTGTCTGAGCGCATCATCCGTGATAGCAATCTCAGTGTATATGAGATAAAGACGATTGCAAAGGCTGTCTTGTTTGCTTTATCGTATCTACACTCACAGCAGGTACCCATCATTCACAATGAAGTAACAATACAAAACATTTTGCTGAATCTCGCTGGTGATTTGAAAGACTTGAAGTTGATAGATTTTGGACATGCTCGATACTTGGGACAAGCGATAAGTAAGCCAAACTTGGATGAATTGAATCCATTTTATCTCGCACCTGAACGATTCTCCGGCGTATACTCTGTACAAACTGATTTATATTCAGTAGGAGTTATGATGTACCATTTACTTTATGGCAGGTTACCTTGGTTTATTGATATTTCTAAAAAAGATAATCAAGATGTGGTGGACTACATCTTGGTAGAACGAAACAAAAAGCTTAAACTGTCAAAAGATAACATATATGAGCTTGATGATCAACTGCTGAATGTGATAGCCAAATCACTAAGTTATGACGCAGAGAATAGATTCCAAACAGCCCAAGAATTTATTAAGGCTATTGACGGTGAAGTCAGGGTGGAACATCAGTCTACCAAGCGAGAAATCCTATCAGGATTGCAACCGAACGAGGCTGCAATTCTAACACCAACAAAGAAAATGGGTGAAGGATTCTCTGCTGTAGCAGGTATGGAAGAACTGAAACAGCAAATGTATGAAGAAGTGATAGAACCACTTCATCATCCAGAGGAATATCAACGTTATGGCGTTACTATTCCCAATGGAATGTTACTCTATGGACCTCCGGGTTGTGGAAAGACATTCTTTGCCAAACATTTTGCAGAGGAATTAGGTTTTAACTTTATGTGCATCACTCCCGCTACATTGAAAAGCCGTTATGTTAATGCAACACAAGAGAACATAGCAAAAATGTTCAAGGAAGCAGAAGATAATGCACCAACGGTCATTTTCTTTGATGAGGTGAATGAACTCGTGCCTAATCGTGATAGTAGCGATGTACACGAGATGTCAAGAAGTGCTGTCAATGAAATGCTCGCTCAAATGGATAAGACAGGTGAAAAAGGAGTTTTTATCATTGGTGCAACTAATTACCCAAATATGATAGACCCTGCAATACTACGTGCAGGTAGATTAGATAAAAAGTTTTACATAGGTGTACCAGATACAGAAGCAAGGGTGGCGTTATTCAGGTTGTATCTTGAAAAGCGTCCATACGACTTTGGTTTGGATTATCAACTTTTAGCAGACATGACTAAGAATTATGTGTCTGCTGATATTCAATTGATAGTAAATGATGCTTCAAGGTGTGCGCTTCGACAGCATTGCAAGATAACTATGGAAATCTTGAAATCTGTAATAACAAATATTCAGCCATCGCTCAGTGCTAATGAGTTAAATAAGTATGAGCGCATTCGTGCAATGATGAATGGCGAAACACAAAGCAAGACAAAAAACAGACCTCGAATAGGTTTTAATGTATAAATGATTATGACAAAGAAAGAATTATATTTAAAAACAGTGTTCTGTTGCATAGCATTCGATGGAGACATTGCCGAAGAAGAAATCCGCTTGATAAGAGAACTTGGTACCAAAGATAAACTTTTCAGCGATATGAATACTGAAAAGTATATCAATGCATGGATTAATGAAATTAATAAGCGAGGCGGTATGTTTCTACAAAACTACCTTAATGAAATTGCTACGGAAGATTTGAACGAGAAGGAGCAACTGTTGCTGGAATCACTTGCATTCAATGCTATTGAGACAGATAACCGGATAGAGTATTCTGAGGTAAAATTCTTCAAAAAATACGTTCAAGATTATCTATCAACGATGAAACAATCTTAGGGAAGTTCCCTAATAAAGAGGATTTTCTTTTGCCTGACTTGAAAGTTGCAGAGTTACCAATGTGGGACGAGAATACACACTTTAATCAAATAACCATACCAACCCAAGTTAACTAACAACTTTTGATTAAATAAAATCGAAAGAAGGGTAATCTATTTTTGCGCCAAATATTATATTCCATTTAGTAGTTTACAATAGTATATAATGAGAAGTTATGCCAAAATGGAAATACCATTTTGATAAGCTAACAGTTTGAAGCAATTCATTAGAAAGGATTGCTCACTTGCTGCTCTATAGTAATAAGGTTTTCTGTATAAGCCATCGAAGTTTTCCTTGTAAGTTTCTGTTCCTATTCTTATTTCTTTGTCAGATGAACATACAACAAGTAAAAATATATAGTGTGACTTAGGAAAACCGATGTGCTCATTATTTAATGATTATCTTTTTACCATTGACAATATAAACACCCTTAGGCAAAGCATTAATTTCGTCAGTGCTTGCTTTACTTAGCCGTTTTGTTCCATCTATTGTATAGACATCGGCAAGTCCTGCTTTATTATAAACAGTGTTTGTAATGCCAGTAGTACTACCCTCTATTAAGGAAAAATCTTCCCATTGGTATGCTTGTTTATATGCGTCAAGACTATTCTTAGGAACAATAAGTTTACATTTAGATTTATTAATGTCGGTAAAAACACCTGATTCACAGGTTGGAGGTACGACTGCCTCACTTGAAATCTGTGTTATACTGGTACAGTAATCAAATGCGTATTCTCCTATATCCTTAACACTTTTTCCGATATTTACTTTTTGTAGGTTGGTCGTGAATTCAACAAGCAAGTGCAAATTTACTTAATTAGTTCGTAAAAGCAGTCCTGTGGTGTTTTAAAATCTAATTTCTTTCTTGGCCTCATGTTAATTTTCTTTGAATACTTAGTTATTTGTTGCTGGCTGATATGCTCAAAGGTTTCTTTTTTGGCACGTATTGCCTAATTAGTCCGTTAGCATTTTCTATAGCGCCTTTCTGCCATGAAGCGTATGGGTCAGCAAAATATATGGTAACACCAAGGCTTTTGGCTATCATTTCATGACAAGCGAATTCTGTACCATTGTCAGTTGTAATAGACTTGATATGGTCTTTGAAAGGAGATAGTAAGTGTATTACAAGTTCGTGCCAGTTCTTTGGCATTTTTCCCCTTCTTTAGTTTTCTCATAAACAACATGTTT
>NZ_JH114152.1:10880-20305 GCF_000224595.1 Prevotella sp. C561
GACATCCTTGTCGACTGAACGATTGCCTGGCTTTCTGCGCCTTGTTGTACTGCATTTGCTTGGGCAGTTTCCCAATTATAGTGTCTTCGGACTCCGCTATTACGTCTTATTTCACGAGACACTGTACTTGCACTTACATTTATCGCCTTGGCAATATCTTTTTGTTTCGTTCTATTTTGGAGTAGCACAGAAATTGTGTACCTTTGCTCCGAGGTTAATTGTTTGTACATTGCAATGCAAAATTAATTAATCTTTGGGAGACAGAGGTCTCCCTTTCTTATTTTTATGCATTGCTTGTTGATTTTCTTCTCATGGGGGCTTCTCGCCCCCAAACCCCTCGGTGTTTTCAGGTATAGATTATTAAGCTACACCAGCACTTGGGATTGCAGTTCTATGTTGAACTTGCGGGTGTATCCGCTAAAAGCTTCGCTACCTATTGTCGTAACACTATTAGGAATGGTTACAGAAGTTAGAGAGCTACAACCGCTGAAAGCTAACTGCCCAATTGTCGTAACACTATTGGGAATGGTTACAGAAATTAGAGAGCTACAACCGCTGTATCTATTATTAGTTGATTATCAGTATTATACGCTCTAAACGGTAGAAAAGTGACAATATGGATTCTGTTTAGATACGAAAAGGTGAAGATTTAACGTTTTTAACCTTCTGTCACACCGAAATTACGAAAATGTGGGCGATGTGAGATGGTTAGTAGTCACTCCAAATGCCTTTTATTGCCACAGTGGTTCGTTTTCCCAACCAGAAGGAAAACCAAGGGCAGCTATATCTACTTCTGGAAACGTAGCAAAAAGTCTGTTCATCTTATCAAGCATATCGTTATTTGGAGATATGATGTCAAGAAAGTACTTGATGATGCACATATCAAAGTACACTTTCAATGGATCTGTCGGCAAGGTAATCCAAGGACGCAACATTCTAATTGGCATGGTAGCACGAATAGAGAATACCCTATTCCATACACGTGCATGATGACAACATGAGTTTCTTGTTACAGTGATAATTGTAAGCCAAGATTCAAAAGGTGCAACTTGCAAGCCAAATGACTGTGCAATACGCTTCTTTATCTTCTTATTCTTGATGTTAGAATAAATATTAGTGATTACACCAAATGGCAATATCTCGGTCAGCATCCATGAAGGTGGATACTGATTGGTATATGTCTCTTTGAAATGGTTGATGAAATCCTCTTTTGTATGGTTCAATTCATCTTCTATAAGACGTATAGAGCGATTGAACTTGGACGGATTTGAGAAATTGTTGGCTTCAGTCATCCAAAAAGGGTTGCCTGTCATTTTCGTTCCAAAGTTCACGATTGCACAACGCACTGCAACCTCTATCTTTTCAATTTCATTGAATAAAAGTAGGCGTAGCTTCTTGTCAAAGCGATACAACATCATAACCTTACCGAAAGATACTCCTCGCTTGAATAGATGTTGCTCCTTGGGAATGGAAAGCAATGGGTACATATAGGCAGACAAACGATAGTAACCGATGTGGGAAAGATAATGCTGAGCCTTTTCTTCATCGGTTATCTCCATACCTCTTGTTTTGAGTAGTTGTACTAACTTTTGGGGTGTGGAATATGGTTTTATGAACGGAATTTTTGTTGCCATATACCTATAAAAACAAAAACGACCCGCACATTTGAGCATCGTTGAGAGGCTTGGCGGGTTCTCGTGCTACAAAGATACGAATAATCATTGATAATACAAAATTTTTAGCAAGAAAAATCACGGGGAAGTGGATTTCTTTGACATATTTATATTTAATAATATTAAATCGGACCTTAAAATCATACTTTACCAGCAAAACAAAGTGGTTTTCAAGGTAAAAGTATTATCTTTGTAACGTCTATACCCATACCGAAAGCCCCGATGGGCAGAGGTTGGGCAGACATACATATGGTAAAAGGCGTTTTTGTACGCTTTGGTTTTGACGCTATAAGAATCTCGCAAATTCAACGACAAGTCAAGAACAAAGCAACAAAGAACGCCTCATGAGGTGTATTATATACAGCCCTCATTGGCTTCGGACGATTCTAATGTTCGTTGTCAAGAGTGCTTTCTATATACTTACACTGGCGTGGGGCTTTCGGCGTTGCTCGTTTCGACTTGTCGGGCAATGCGAGAGCCTTTATAGCGTGGAACGAGTGACAGAACAAGCTCCGCGCTTTTTCGTATGTATTCAAAACATTAATCAGTCAAACAACACAGAGTGGAGCTGCTGTTCTAATGGAAATGGCATGAGATTAGAAAAGTGGTTTATATCAAACTTAGATGATTCTCAAAGAAAAATCATCGTTCAAAGTATAGACGAAGATATCATTGTACAAGGTGCTGCAGGCAGTGGAAAAACTAACCTTGCTATCCATCGTGCATTACAGGCAAAGAACAAAGGAAGTTACGCCATAGTTATTTTTACTGTGGCTTTGAAAAGAATGATAGCTTATGGAATGCAGGCTCTCGGTTTAGACAAAGAGCGCATTGCATACGAATGGGCTTGGACTCATCGTGGCTTTGACCTAACAGGAGATGTGTTTTGGGAAAAGGGCAATAGGAATACCCTCTATCTGGTAAATGATTTAAATGTCAGAAAGTTTGAACGTACCGAAAAGTACAAAACGGCTTATGGAATAGATTTTGCAGATTGGGTGGATTACAAATTTTACTCAGCCTTTGGACGCAGGGTTAGTTGGTTTAAAGAAGTTCCATACCTATCAGGGTTTAGTGTGACTAATACTAATAAGTTCGAGTTGATTCCAAGTGGAACAATTTATAAGCAATCAGAAGCTAAAATTGATTATCTTATTATAGATGAGGCTCAAGATTTTAACATCTTAGACTATCAAGGAAGGATAATACCTCATAAGGGGAAGAGTCTTTCTTTATTTGGAGATTCTGTGCAACAAATGAATTTTAAAGGAAGTTCAATAGATGAGATTGCTAATACTTTAGTCTACAAACGTCTCTCTTTGGATTACAATTATCGTCTACCAAAGACAATTGCTAAAGTTGCTCAGCAAATTCAAGATGTCAATGTGGACTTGTTGACAAATAACATGAAAGATGGTGGCAATAGCGACTATCCTAATTATCCCAAACCGATTGTCACGAAATACTCATCTAGAGAGAAAGAATTGGAAGGCATATTAAATCGAATAAAAATGGAAGATTTAGACGATGTCGCAATTCTTGTTCCTGACGAGAGTGATGTACGTGAAGTAAATGATTTTCTGAATCAAAGAGGAGTAAATACACAAGTGCATTATCGAACTGGAAATGTAGTTCCGTTTAGAACTGTCAACACATTGGACTTTTCAAACAATGACCTACCATGCATCCTGACATACTATGCAGCAAAAGGGTCTGAATTTGATAATGTCTTTGTGCCTTTTGCTAATGAGGCGAACACTTGTAAAAGAAATGCTTTTTATGTGGCATGCACTCGTTCTTCACGCAATCTGTATATCTCCTACACAGGAAAGCGAACATCCTTTTTGAAAGATGTTTCAAAGGAAAATATAGTTGAAATTGAAAATAATTAGACCTATGTTTTATTATATAAGTACAAACTCATGGAACTTACTGGAATCTTTCGTTTCAGAAAGTATATCACCATTCTCTTTCTACCAAGTCAGAGGATATGGGAACAATTTGAGCCGTTATTTAGATGGAACAAATGAAAGGGCTAATTATCTAATTTTGTCAACAAAGGAAATTAATGGTGATTATGTCTTGAAAGTCAATGATGAAATTCTAGACAAATCAAATATAGCTCCTGTCAAAAATAGTAAAACTCTATTTACATACAATAAGACAATCTACTATAAAAAGGGAACTATTGCTTTTCTGTTCTCTTCAAGAGATTTACTGGAATCTCTTGTTGCAGAATCGCAAATATTGTTTGAAGTAAAATGTATTGAAAAGTACAAGTCTGAATTTATCGTAAAGACGAGCAATGCGTTGCCTATATCCACAGGAAAAATAGCAAATGCCATATCTTTTCAACTTCAAGAATATGTTGCACAAGACTGTATTTATGACAGATTAAAGGGGATGATAGTTGCCTTTACTCGTGCAATGGCGTTTGCAAAAAATCCCCAAGAACAAAAACTAATGTGTATATTGCGTGATTTAAAAAATTCATTTGCAGGATTAAATACACAAGTTATGGTTTCTGAAATAGCTGTTTCAAATGAGAGTAAATATATTTCTCTAATCCAAACAGCTAAAGGGATATATAATGGTACTGTTAAGACAAGGACAAACTTGTTTGATATTCTTATGCAACATTTCTCTGAAATTGTCAAATTGGCAAAGGCTCGTGCAGAAGAAATATCTCAGAATAAACAAGCAAATAGTACAGACAAAAGAGATTTCTTAATAACACAAAAGGATGCGTTAGAAAGCAAACTTTACAGCATGGAATGTCACGATGGTATTTCTGATTGGATAGAAGAACTTAATTCTATAAAAAAGAAAGAACGTGATAATGGTATCAAAATGGGGAAAAAACGTGAATATTTCAAAAAGGGAACTTGGGAATATGAGCGTAAGAAGTATCTCAAACAAGAAATCAAAAAATACGAAGATGAAAATTACGAATTTAAGTCCATAAAGCAGCAGATCGCAGATATAAAACAACAGATAACGAACATAGAATCTGGTTCATCTATGTACGATACGACTTTAGGAGCTTTATTTGTCCGTGTTAGTGATATTATGAATGAACTTATCGGCAAAGCAAAAGTATCTGGTGAGGCAAACGGAAACATTGATTACTCTTGTTTCTTGCTAAAGAACTTAACTATAAGCATTGATGTACTGAATTCTGATGAAGAAAAAGTATTTCTTGATGTCATCATGAATGAAGCTCTTATGTGCAAACAAAGAGGCTTGTCTGACGAGGTTGTATTGAACCTCATTGTTGAATTAGCCAACAAATATAAGTGCTTAGAATGCTCTAACACAGAAAAAGGCAAGCAAATACTTAGCACTCTTCGTGAATTTTGGTCATACAAGCACAACCAATGCTCATCATTTAGCATTCCCGCCAACTTGGTTGTATTGAAATCCTTGATGGCTTTCTTTATCAAACCTTTTGGTTTTGACCAAATTGACCGATATGCCCAAAATAGAGGCATTGATAGTAAAGAGTATGGATATATGCTCCGAGGAGTATTAATCGGTTATACAGCCTTTCCAAAGACTTTTACTGATGCACTTTATAGCAACCCGGATATATACATGCCTATGGATGAATATTTAACAGCAATACACAAGCAAGTCGAAACGCAATACCCCTGCGATTGACTTGTACACAATAAAAGGGGTTTAAAGAATATTTATGGGAGTTTTAAAACTGTCTGTTATAGAAGAACAGAACAAGCAACTCAAAAACAGATTAAGAGTTGTTGGACAAAAAGGACATATTGTTCGCATTAGCAACTGTTATTGTCCTTGTGAGTGTTTCATCAGAGAAGGCGAAGTTACAATGTGTGACGATGTTGCCTCTGCTGGAAGTTGGAACATTGATTAAAGAATCACTAATTAAGGGAGAGCCATTGTTTAACACTTTGGCTTCCCTTATTTTACGCATATGGAAGCTATAGTATTTCAAACTCAAAACGAAAATTCTTATTTGTATAGTCCTTTGAAAAAGGCAATATTGCCATTATCAAAGAATGTGTACGATATAATTTCAAACGATAGAAATGAAGGAGACGAAACATTTCGACAGTTAAAGCAATATGGATATCTTGATAAATATACTTCATCATTTGATAGTTATATAACAGGAAATACTATACAAGGAGTATTGGTAAAACTGTCACAAATCATATTTGAGACAACAACACTCTGTAATCTTAGATGCGAATATTGTTGCTATAGCGAAGGATATGATACATTTGATAGCCGAAGAGGTATGTTGGGGAATCTGAAATTTGAAACGGCCAAAAGCATAATTGATTATTTGGCAATTCTTTTTCAGAAAGAGCCTCTATCAAATGCACCTAAAGAACCTTTTGCCATCAGTTTCTATGGAGGTGAGCCATTGATGAATTTCGATGTAGTGCGCCAAATTGTAGAATATGCAGAACGTATTGATTTTCGCAACCGTTCATTGTTTTTTACAATGACAACAAATGCAATGCTTCTATCAAAATATGCGGATTTTTTGTCACGTCACAAATTCAAAATGCTAATTAGTCTTGATGGCAACAAGGAAAACGACTCTTATAGAATAACTCCTAATGGGAATCCTTCGTTTGACATCGTAATGAAGAACTTGAAGTGTGTTGAGAATTTATATTCAGAATGGTTCGCAACATTTCGCTATAATGCGGTTTTCACAAATAAAAGTGATGTAAGGGAAATTGTTGATTGGTTTAAGATACAATTTAACACAACGCCGAATTTTAGCCCACTTCATGTTCCTACCGAGGATGCAAAAGATGGAAACAGAATTCTATCTATGCTTAAAACATTTGAAATTCCAGAGGATATAGAGTTGGTTCCAAGTTTAATCACTCAAAATCCACTCTTTAATCGAATTTTGGTTTTTACTACAAGGTTGTTGAATAATTCAGTTAGCAAAGAGAGTGAGCTACTCGTAGATGAAAGTATTGAGAATAGTACCTTGCCAACTGGTACATGTATTCCATTTTCAAAACGACTTTTCGTAAGCTATAATGGGAAAATACATCCATGTGAAAAAGTCAATAGGGATTCACCGTTAGGATATATTGACAATAGTGGCTGTGTTCATATTGATTGCAATGAGGTAGCAAATGGATTTATGAAAAGAATCGCAGAAGTTTCATCTTTATGCAAGAAATGCTACATGCAATTTTGTTGCACTAAATGTTCTTTTTGTTACAGCAATGGTAAATGTGAAGAGTTTACTTCAAAAAGTAAATTCGCAAAACTATTGTCAGATGCTGTATCATACATAGAATCCCATCCTGACATAATAGAAGTGCTTGAAGAAAACATTATAATAAAATGAACAGACTGTACATAATTTTTCCACATTGCTATATCAAGGCAACATCAAAAGAATTGCTCATATATGATACAATAAAGTTTAGTAGCATATATATGAGGAATATTGCCGTCCCATATAAAGCCGTCAATACATTAAACCAGTTCGGTTATATAGATGATTGCGATGACAACAAGTCTATTTTGCAAATAATCGCCTACAACGGATTCGGATATTTCATACAACCAAACAAATCAATGCCTTATTTCCCCAAACGAGGATTACAAATAATGACCTCCTTAAATAAAGAAAACAAAGCTTTAGGGCACAACTTGGCATCATATACAAATATGATGTTGAAATCTATCACTTTTTTACTTAATAATACATTGTCTATAAATTTCAATTCATTTGCTTACAAGCAATTAGGGTATCCAAACGTTAATCATACAGAGATTGACATAGACAAAATATTACTGCAACTTATTTCTTTTGACCTGGAAAGAATTGTCTTGTCTGGGGAAATTTCATGCGATAAGTTGGAAAGAATTTTAAATCTTGCCCAAACAAGAAACATACTTGTTGTTTTTAGAGTTCATTACTTGGCTTATCCTATTCAACATATACAAGATATGTTACGCAAGTATAGAACAATAATGGTAGAATTGCTTATCGATTCAGCTACCCCCTTAGATATTATAAACCTAAGAGAAGAAAGGTTAATCCTAAAATATATTGTAACAAATAATTCTGATTTAGACAAGCTTACGGGTGCAAAAGAAAATATAGTATTATGTCCTATATTCTTGGATGAAAAGAATATTACCCTACAGCCACAAATGGTTATAACCAAAGACGAGGTTCTTAAAATCAATCAAAATCTAAAAGACTGTTATTTGAAAGATTGCATAAATACATCATACTTTGGCCATATAACAATCGATTATGATGGGATGGTCTATTGTGTAAATCAGCAAATTGAGTCTTTACAAAATCGAGACCTTGCTTGTATTATTAATAAATGGGTTGGTTCACAAGACTGCTATTGGTATTTCACACGAAATAAGAAATTGGAATGTAAGGATTGTGCACTTCAGGTTCTATGCCCTTCCATATCAATTTATGAGCAACTAAAAATATACAAATGTCCTTGTAGGGTTTAGACTTCACTTTGTTATATGAAATAAATGGAAGAATTAAATCAACTCCTGGATTTTGGGAATCCTGCACAATAAAACTTAGTACAGATTATATTTAGAGAGCAATATTCGTCCCCTTAAACTTTATTAAAGGCGGAACCAAATCTAATCTAATAATAATTTTCCTGTCACTTCTGTCACTCTGATTGAAGACATAACAGATTAGTTTACAGGCTTTTCTGTCCAAATGTTAAAATGACAGCAAACTGAAAATAAAAATATTGTTGGTTTTAAGTCCGTTATTCTCTTATGTAGTGAGGGTAATAGTGTAATGCTCCTTTCGTCTATTATTAGTTGCAATAAGAATGTGAAAACCAAGATGCAGAGTTGGAGTTGTTATATGAAAACGTTATATTTGCAAAAAATATAAACAGGAGGTATAATTATGGCAGGCACAATGACAAACATCGAGAACAATACGATACGCATGTATTGGAACGTATTGCGTTCGATGAGTAAGAACATTCGGTTGGGCTTAGCTGTGAAACTTACTAACTCTGTACTCGAGGAAGAACGCAAGGAAATGTCAGACGAAGCCTATACAGAAGAAATGCTTAATAAGTTTTTTGGGAAGTGGGAAGGAAACGAAACTGCTGAAGAACTGATGGGTATCATCAAGCAGAGCTCCTAAAGTCAACAGAGAATGTAAAACACTTTGCACGTATAGAAGGATTAGAAGTGCAGAATAGGGTTAGAGTTTAATCGGTCATTAGACTAAAATATGTGTAGGCTCTAATGAGCGATTTGAGTTAAGCGATAATTACGACTATTTTCTTAGTAAGTTTGTTTGGTTAAATACGCAAGTTCAACATAGAACTGCAATCCCAAGTGCTGGTGTAGCTTAATAATCTATACCTGAAAACACCGAGGGGTTTGGGGGCGAGAAGCCCCCATGAGAAGAAAATCAACAAGCAATGCATAAAAATAAGAAAGGGAGACCTCTGTCTCCCAAAGATTAATTAATTTTGCATTGCAATGTACAAACAATTAACCTCGGAGCAAAGGTACACAATTTCTGTGCTACTCCAAAATAGAACGAAACAAAAAGATATTGCCAAGGCGATAAATGTAAGTGCAAGTACAGTGTCTCGTGAAATAAGACGTAATAGCGGAGTCCGAAGACACTATAATTGGGAAACTGCCCAAGCAAATGCAGTACAAACAAGGCGCAGAAAGCCAGGCAATCGTTCAGTCGACAAGGATGTCATGGAAGAGGCGAAG
>NZ_JH114152.1:20747-47593 GCF_000224595.1 Prevotella sp. C561
TGAGAAAACTAAAGAAGGGGAAAAAATGCCAAAGAACTGGCACGAACTGTAATACACTTACTATCTCCTTTCAAAGACCATATCAAGTCTATTACAACTGACAATGGTACAGAATTCGCTTGTCATGAAATGATAGCCAAAAGCCTTGGTGTTACCATATATTTTGCTGACCCATACGCTTCATGGCAGAAAGGCGCTATAGAAAATGCTAACGGACTAATTAGGCAATACGTGCCAAAAAAAGAAACCTTTGAGCATATCAGCCAGCAACAAATAACTAAGTATTCAAAGAAAATTAACATGAGGCCAAGAAAGAAATTAGATTTTAAAACACCACAGGACTGCTTTTACGAACTAATTAAGTAAATTTGCACTTGCTTGTTGAATTCACGATAACATATTCTTAACAGTTCTTGTTAAGAAGTGTTTTTCCTATTTAACGAATAATAAAAACTTAGTGTTTGTTGAAGTAAAAAGCTAACTTTGCTTGTAATTATTGTATAAATACATATATAAGACTGAAAGCATAAAACTATAATTACAATGAAAAGTCTAAAAGATATTCTACCTTGGGAGGAGCGTCCTGAGGGATGTAAAGATGTGATGTGGCGTTATTCAAAGAACCCAATCATCGATCGTTATCATATTCCAACATCAAACAGTATCTTCAACAGTGCTGTTGTTCCTTTTGAAGACGGCTACGCTGGAGTGTTCCGTTGCGATAACAAGGCGGTACAGATGAACATCTTTGCTGGTTTCAGTAAGGATGGTATCAACTGGGAAATCAATCACGAGCCTATTAAGTTTGAGGCAGGTAACACAGAAATGATTGAGTCAGAATACAAGTATGACCCACGTGTTACATGGATTGAGGATCGTTATTGGATTACTTGGTGTAACGGTTATCACGGACCAACAATCGGTATTGCTTACACCTTCGACTTCAAGAAGTTCTATCAGTGTGAGAATGCTTTTCTTCCATTCAACCGTAATGGCGTACTCTTCCCAGAGAAGATTAACGGAAAGTATGCGATGTTGAGTCGTCCAAGCGACAATGGTCACACTCCTTTCGGCGACATCTATATCAGCTTCAGCCCTGACATGAAGTACTGGGGCGAGCATCGTTGCGTAATGAAGGTGACTCCATTCCCAGAGAGTGCATGGCAGTGTACGAAGATTGGTGCTGGTTCAGTTCCTTTCTTGACCGATGAGGGTTGGCTCTTGTTCTATCACGGAGTAATCAACACCTGTAATGGTTTCCGCTATTCAATGGGTGCAGCTATCCTTGATAAGGACAATCCAGAGAAGGTTCTCTATCGTACTCGTCCATATCTTTTAGCCCCAGCTGCGACATACGAGTTGCAAGGTGACGTACCAAACGTTGTCTTCCCATGTGCTGCTTTGCAGGATGGTGAGCGTGTAGCCGTTTACTATGGTGCAGCTGATACCGTCGTTGGTATGGCATTCGGCTATATTAAAGAGATTGTAGAGTTCACTAAGAACAATAGTATATTATAAGGTGTTAAGTGTTGGGTGTTGGGTGTTGATGATTTGTTAGGTGATAGGTGTTGGGTGTTGGGTGTTGATGAATTGCTTAGATGTAAATAATGATAGCTTCATCACAATTCATCACCACCCACCATCCATCACCTAACACCCATCACCACCTAACACCCACTACCTATCACCTACTATTCATCACCACCTAACACCTATCACCTATCACCCAAATGAATCGTAAATTCCTATTAGTACTACTTCTTTCCTTGTCTTTCCTCTCGCTGAAGGCGACTGGTAAGGGTGGGGAAGAGCCTGTTGACCTTGTCAATCCTTTTATCGGAACATCGAATTTTGGTACTACCAATCCGGGAGCAGTATGCCCTAACGGATTGATGTCAGTCGTACCATTCAACGTAATGGGTTCCGATTTGAATAAATATGACAAGGATGCGCGCTGGTGGTCAACTCCTTACGAATATCATAACGTCTTTTTCACTGGTTATTCTCACGTCAACTTGAGTGGTGTGGGCTGTCCAGAGGTAGGCTCATTGTTGCTTATGCCAACGACAGGAAAGCTGAATGTAGACTATAAGGAGTACGGAAGTACATACGACAAGGAGGTTGCACACCCCGGTTATTATTCTAATTATCTGAAAAAGTATAATGTGAAAACAGAGGTGACAGCTACTCCTCGCAGTTCTGTTGCACGTTTCACATTCCCGAAAGGAGAAAGTCATATCTTGCTGAACCTCGGTGAAGGACTCACTAATGAGTCGGGTGCCATGGTGAAGAAGGTGAGCGACACAGAGTATGAGGGCGTAAAGCTGCAGGGTACATTCTGTTATAACCCTCAGGCTGTATTCCCCATTTACTTCGTGATGCGTGTCAGCAAGAAACCTACAGAGGCTGGTTATTGGAAGAAACAGCGTCCGATGACAGGCGTAGAAGCTGAGTGGGATGTCGACAATGGCAAGTATAAGCTCTATAAGACCTATAACAAGGAACTCTCTGGCGATGATATCGGTGTATGGATGAACTTCAACACAGAGGCTGACGAGCAGATAGAGGTACAGATGGGTGTGTCATTCGTAAGTATGGCAAACGCCCGTGAGAACCTTGATGCCGAACAGCGTGGAAAGAACTTCGACGCTATTCGTGCTGAGGCACGTGCTAAGTGGAATGATGATCTCTCTCGCATCCTCGTTGAGGGTGGTACAAAGACAGAGCGTACAATTTTCTATACAGCTCTTTATCACGTCCTTATCCACCCAAATATCCTGCAGGATGTCAACGGACAGTACCCTGTCATGGAGGGTGATGAGATTCGCACGGTGAAGGAGGGTAACCGTTATACGGTCTTCTCTCTATGGGATACTTATCGCAATGTGCATCAGTTGCTTACGTTAGTTTATCCAAATCGTCAACGCGACATGATTCGTTCGATGATTGGGATGTACGAGGAGCATGGTTGGATGCCAAAGTGGGAACTCTTTAGTCGTGAGACTTACACGATGGAAGGCGACCCAGCTATTCCCGTTATCGTTGACTCTTGGTTGAAAGGTCTGCGTGGTTACGATATTAACAAGGCTTACGAGGCGTTCCGCAAGTCGGCTTTGACAAAGGGAAGCGAGAACCCGCTGCGCCCAGATAATGACGAATACATGGAGAAGGGCTATGTAGCTTTGCACGAGAAGTTCGATAATTCCGTTTCTCACGCACTCGAATACTACATTGCCGACAATGCCCTTTCACGTTTGGCTACGGCATTGGGTAAGAAAGATGATGCTCGCCTGTTCCACAATCGTGCTTTGGGTTATCGCCATTATTTCAGCAAGGAGTTTGGTTTGTTGCGCCCATTGATGCCAGACGGCACCTTCTATAAGCCTTTCGATCCAAAGCAGGGAGAGAACTTTGAACCATCTCCGGGCTTCCACGAAGGTAATGCTTGGAACTATACTTTCTACGTTCCGCATGACGTAATGGGACTTGCAAAGCTCATGGGAGGACAGAAAAACTTTGTGAATAAGCTACAGAGTGTGTTTGATAAGGGGTATTACGACCCTGCCAATGAGCCTGATATTGCTTATCCTCACCTCTTTTCTTATTTTAAGGGCGACGAGTGGCGTACACAGGTACAGACCCGCAGACTCTTGAAGGAGTATTTCAAGAATGCACCAGAGGGCATCCCGGGTAATGATGATACCGGAACAATGTCGGCATGGGCAGTGTTCAATATGATAGGTTTCTATCCTGACTGTCCGGGTGATCCATCTTACACGCTCACTTCACCAGTCTTTGACAAAGTGACTATCCGTTTGGATAAGGCACAGTGGGGCAGAGATAACCTCTTGATTGAGACTGTTCGTCCAAATGATGAGGCTGTTATCATTAAGAAGATAGAATTAGGTGGTAAGCCATTGAACCGTTATCGCATTACGAATGACGAACTCTTGAAGGGTGGAGTATTAAAGTTTTATTTAAAGAAATAAGGTGGGTCATGCGAGGCTAATACCTATTGTATATCCCACCACAACGACACTATAGTCATGATAAAGAAAGTATTTATAGGCGCAGCATTCTTGCTGTTATCAGCCTCAATCACACAACCTGTCAGTGCACAGAGCATTATCCCTCAACCCGAGAGTATCACTCGTCAGCAAGGCACTTTCACATTGGCTAAGGGGCTACAAGGTGTGACCAATCTTAAAGGAGAGGCCTTCAAGATACTGAATCAGTACACCTCAGATATAATGAGTATCCCGTTCTCATCCGTAAAGAAGCCTTCTGCTGATGCACCCTTGCGCCTCATCTGTACTGGTACGGAACAGGAGGCAGCGATGGCAGCAGATAGCGTAAGTCTACAAGGGTATGAATTAAATGTTACGCCAACAGCAGTGACCATACAAGCGAGAACTCCTATGGGACTTTTCTATGGTTTGCAAACACTACGACAGCTGGAGAAGGATCGCCAGATTCCTTGTGTAAAGATAACAGATACACCCCGTTTCGCTTATCGTGGTCTGATGATAGACTGCTCAAGACACTTCTGGTGGAAAGATGAAATCAAGAAGCAACTGGACGCTATGGCATACTTCAAGCTCGACAGATTCCACTGGCATCTCACTGACGGCGGTGGATGGCGCATGGAGGTGAAGAAATATCCACGCCTAACAGAGGAGACTGCCTATAGAACAGAATCTGACTGGACGAAGTGGTGGAACGGAAAGAACCGCCAGTATTCGCCTGATCCTGTTCGCCTTGTATGTTGGAAGGGAATGAATATACATGGTGGCTATTACACGCAGGAGGACATTAAAGAGATTGTCGATTATGCCGCTGCACGCCATATCACCATCATACCAGAGATTGAAATGCCTGGGCATAGTGATGAGGTTGTCTATGCTTACCCTGAGTTGTCATGTACGGGTAAGCCCTATACTCAGTCAGATTTATGCGTAGGGAAAGAACAGACCTATACCTTCATGGAGAATGTATTGAAAGAGGTAATGCAACTCTTCCCTTCAAAGTATATTCACATAGGAGGCGATGAGGCTGAACGCCGCACATGGAAGACCTGTCCCGACTGTCAGCGTGTGATGAAGGACTATCATCTAAAGGACGTAGCCGAGTTACAGAGTCATTTCACTCACCGCATAGAACGTTTCCTTAACGATAATGGCAGAAAGCTCCTCGGATGGGATGAAATCATGGAAGGCACCTTAGCTCCCAATGCCGCTGTCATGTCATGGCGTGGCACTGAAGCAGGATTGACTGCCGCTAAGAGTGGGCATCACGTGGTCATGGCACCGCAAGAGTTCTGCTATTTGAATATGTATCAGGACGACCCCATGACGGAACCAAAGGCACAAGGAGGATATACGAGATTGGAGAAGACTTACAACTATGACCCTATCCCAGCGGCTTATAAGGGTACGTCTTTGGAGAAATATATCGATGGTGTACAGGGTTGTGTATGGACGGAATTCATAGAGGAGCCTGACCATTTAGAGTATATGATATACCCCCGATTGCTTGCATTAGCCGAGACGGGATGGACGAAGCAACGTACAGGCTATGCCGACTTCCGTCAACGAGTAATTACGGCAACTGATGCGCTCAAGCGTGCTGGCTATAATGCTTTCGACATTCGAAAAGAGAAAGGCGCACGCCCTGAAAGTCGTTCCATCGTGCAGCATGAGGCATTGGGTAAGCCTGTCACTTACTTAGGACGTTATGCAGAGAAGTATCGTGCCGAAGGTGACAGCACACTGACCAATGGTTTGCGTGGCGACTGGGGCTACCTTGAGGGGCGTTGGCAGGGCTTCATCGACAGTACTGGTGTGGATGTAGTAGTCGATATGGGTAAGGTTACGGACATACGTGACGTTCGTGTCGACTTTATGCATCTCTATGAGTCGGTTATCTATACGCCTGAGACTATCGAGTTGATGGTGTCAGACGATGGTAAGAACTTCAAGACGATTGACACAGTACGACCAGGTATTAAGGCTTCAGAGGATTATCTCGTTTATCCTTATAAGTGGAAGGGAGATGTCAAAGGTCGTTATGTACGTGTGAAAGCCCTCTCTCGTGAGAAGGATGCATGGATTTTTACAGACGAAATCATCGTCAATCAGAAGTAAACGAACACTTGATGAGCCGTTGAATGACAGCTCTATCAAGACAAATAAGACAAGAAGATTAAAACAATTCAGTATATGAAAAAAAGGTTCTTAACTTTAATGGCGTTTGCTGCAACCAGTCTTTTCGCTCTTGCGCAGGACTATACGCAGTATGTTGACCCATTTATTGGAACAGGCGGACACGGACACGTGTTCCTTGGAGCTAATGTTCCATTCGGTAACATTCAGGCTGGTCCTACACAGAAGAAGCAGGGCTGGGACTGGTGTTCTGGTTATCATTACAGCGATTCAACAGTCATCGGATTCGGACAGATGCACCTAAGTGGTACGGGTATTGGTGACTTGGGTGATGTATCACTCCTTCCGACCACCAATCCAGCACAGCGTGAGGTGAAGTTCGCCCATCGTGCCGAGCATGTAACCCCTGGTTACTACTCTGTAATGTTGGCTTCTGGTGTTCGTGTAGAGTTGACTGCGACTCAGCGTGTAGCCTTCCATCGTTACGCTTTCCCTGCTGATGCAACAAAGGGTTACGTTATTCTGAACCTCTCACAGGGTATCGGTTGGGACAAGATGACTTCTTGCAGCTTCAAGCAGGAGTCGGCTAAGACCGTCAGTGGCTATCGTATGTCACAAGGATGGGCCAAAGACCAGCGCGTTTACTTTGTGGCAGAATTCTCACAGCCTGTTAAGTTGGAGTCAAACGAGCGTGACACAATCGGTGTCTTTGCTTTCGACAATGCCGAGCAGCCACTTCTTGTGAAGGTAGGAATCTCTGCAGTGAGTGTTGAGAACGCTCGACAGAATATGCAAAAGGAACTCCCAGGCTGGGACTTCCGCAATGCTGTTGCTCAGGCAAAGGATGAGTGGAACCGTGAGTTGAGTAAGATTGCTATCAAGACACAGGACGAGAGTGCAAGAAAGATATTCTATACAGCATTGTATCACTCAATGATTGCACCTTCTGTCTTCAATGATGTCAACGGTGAATACCGTGGTGCAGACGGTAAGACACATAAGGGTGACTTCACTGATTACACCACCTTCTCACTTTGGGATACCTATCGTGCAGCGCATCCATTGATGACGATTATCCATCCAGAGAAGCAACGCGACATCGCACAGACGATGCTTCATATCTTTAAGGAGCAGGGTAAGTTGCCAGTATGGCACCTTGTGGGTAACGAAACCGACTGTATGATTGGTAACCCAGGCGTTCCTGTCCTCGTTGATATCGCACTGAAAGGCTTTGATGTAGATAAGAATGCAGTCTTTGAGGCTGCTAAGGCGTCTGCTATGCTTGATGAGCGTGGTATGGGATTGTTGAAGAAGTATGGTTATATTCCTTGTGATCTCGACCCAGAGCATGAGACAGTAGCAAAGGGATTGGAGTATGCTTTGGCTGATGCATGTATTGCAAAACTCGCCAAGGAATTGGGTAAGACCGCTGATTATAAGTACTTCTCAAAGCGCAGTCAGTCGTATCGTGACTTCTACTTCGATAAGAAGACGAAGTTTATGCGTGGTGTAACATCTGATCGTAAGTTCCGTGAACCATTCGATCCATTCAGTACTGTTCATCGTCAGGACGACTATGCAGAGGGTAATGCTTGGCAGTATGTATGGCTTGTTCCACATGATGTGCATGGTCTTGTTTCTGCCTTCGGTGGAGAGAAGCCATTTGTTTCAAAACTCGACTCCCTTTTCATCGTTATTGGTGATATGGGAGCAGAGGCTTCACCAGACATCACTGGTCTGATTGGTCAGTACGCTCACGGTAATGAGCCAAGCCATCATATCCTCTATATGTACAACTATGTGGGTCAGCCTTGGAAGGCAGCGGATAAGATTCGCTATGTACTCAAGAACTTATACCACGACGACTTCGATGGTTTGAGTGGTAACGAGGATGTGGGGCAGATGTCTGCATGGTACATTCTTTCCTCTCTTGGCATGTATCAGGTTGAGCCTGCAGGTGGTAAGTATATCTTCGGTACACCGCTCTTCGATGAGGCTACGGTGAACGTTGGAGGTGGTAAGACCTTCCGTGTTGTGGCACATAACAACAGCGATAAGAATATTTATATTCAGAGTGCTAAGTTGAATGGTAAGCCTTATACCCGTTCTTACATTGACTTCAAGGACATCAAACGTGGTGGAACACTTGAGTTTGTAATGGGTAGCAAGCCTTCTCAGTTTGGTGTTAAGCCTGCTGATAGACCCTAAAAGTTTTTGGAGTTAAGGAGTTAAGGAGTTGAAGGGAGTTAAGACAAATGTATTGTTGGACTATATTAATAAAAAACATTACGTTGATATTGAAGTCATCAGATTTTGACCCATATAACATTTGTCTTAACTCCCTTCAACTCCTTAACTCCTTCACTCCTAATAGTGCATCAATCTTTAATACTAATAAACAACTATGACTAATTTTAATGATGTTGTATCACAGTTCCGTATTGAGGGAACTGTTGAGAGTGTAAGTCCAATTGGGAATGGACTGATTAACGAGACACTGCGTGTAAAAACTGTAGATGCTAATACGCCTGATTATATCTTACAGCGTATTAACAACGCTATATTCACTGATGTAGACCTGTTGCAGCATAATATCGAAATTGTAACTGACCATATCCGCCACAAGTTGATGGAGAAGGGTGAGACAGATATCGAACGTAAGTGTCTGCGTTTCGTACAGGCTAAGGACGGTAAAACCTACTACAAGGATGCTGACAACCTCTACTGGCGTGTGAGTGTCTTCATTCCTAACGCTGTTACAAAAGAGGAAGTAAACCCAGAGAGTGCATTCTGCTGTGGTGAAACCTTCGGTAACTTCCAGAATATGTTGGTTGATTTGAAGGAACCATTGGGAGAAACCATCCCAGACTTCCACAATATGGAACTTCGTCTGCGCCAGTTGCGTGAGGCTGTAAGTGCTGATAAGGCTGGTAGAGTGGCTTCTGTGAAGGATATGATTGCTGAGTTAGAGAGCTATGCAGACGAGATGTGTCTTGCTGAACGCCTCTATCGTGAGGGTGCATTGCCTAAGCGTATCTGCCACTGTGATACAAAGGTCAACAATATGATGTTTGATAAGGATGGTAAGGTACTTTGTGTTATCGACCTCGATACCGTAATGCCAAGCTTTATCTTCTCTGATTATGGCGACTTCTTGCGTACTGGTGCTAATCATGTGGCGGAGGATAGCGACAATTACGATGCCGTCGGACTGAAAGAAGATGTCTTCTGCTCATTCACTGAAGGCTATCTCAGTACGGCAGGCAACTTCCTTACCCCTGTAGAGACCAGCCACTTGCCTTATGCTGTAGCACTGTTCCCATACATGCAGTGTGTTCGTTTCTTGGCTGATTACATCAACGGAGACGTTTATTTCAAGGTGAAATACCCAGAGCATAACCTCGTTCGCTCACGCAATCAGCTCTTACTCTATCGTGACGTACGTCGTCATGACCAGATGATGGCAGACTTTGTGAAGAAAACATTGAAACAATGAAACAATTAAAAGTAAAACGTCTGGAGTGTCAGCAGGTTAAAGCTGCTGATATTCCTGCTCTTTTCAAGGATAATGCTGTGTCTTACAACAAGATAGATACAGTAGACTGGGCAGCAGAATTCCCTTATTGTCCACAGGTTGAGTTTGCGATTGCTCATAAAGGCGATGCTATTCTGTTGCATTATCGAGTTGAAGAAGACAGCGTACGTGCTGAGGCAGGTACCGATTTAGGTCCTGTTTGGCAAGACTCATGCTGTGAGTTCTTCTGTAGCCCTGATGAAGAAGGAGGTTATTATAACCTTGAAAGCAACTGTATCGGTACGATATTGCTGTGCAATGGACAGGGACGAGAGAATCGTACTCATGCTCCGGCAGCCGCCTTAGAGCAGATTGATCGTTGGGCATCTTTGGGGCGTGAGCCCTTCGAGATGAGAGAGGGACGACAGGCATGGGAGCTCACACTCGTTGTTCCTGTTAGTTCTTACTTCCGTCATACATTAGAGAATCTCTCTGGAAAGACGATAAGAGCCAATTTCTATAAGTGTGGTGATAAGACATCGCAGCCTCATTTCCTCTCTTGGAATCCCATTGCTTTGCCTTCTCCCGACTTCCATTGTCCTGCCTTCTTCGGTGAGTTAACGTTCGAATAAGCAATAAATAATAAGAAAGTGTAGTAAGTTTTAGGGTATGCAAATATGCCTCCCTATAACTTACTACACTTTTTCTGTTTTCTTGAACAGGTCCTCCTCAATCCAAGGGTGCTCGGCTTCTCTATTCGTAAGGTGGCTTGACTGCGTGGGTCTCTTCGTCGAGAAGGGTGTTTAAGCATAGTGAGTAACGTCCTTCGACATTCGTGACAGAGATAAGGTTTTCAAGCAATGGGGTGCTTGAGCATAGTGAGTAACGTCCTTCGACAGCCTAAATTTATTTGTCGTAATGGCTCTTGCCGCATCAAGCCGATGCTGTAATAAAGTACAGAGGGATAGCTGTGTGGGAGGAGATAGCACAGAACTAAAAAAAGCAAGTTGATAAGTTTATAGCAAACTCATCAACTTGCTTTTTTTTATTCGTAAACTTGTAGACGACTGAACTCGTCAATCTTCCTTACTTGGTGTTTTTTGTCTTTACTCCTTCATTAGTACAGCTTGCATAGACAGGGCGGATGTTATACATGTTATACTTAGGGTTATGTGCGCTTCCACACGCATTGACAGTACCTGGATAGAACCAACCATTGTTCATGTAGTAAGCCGAGAAGGCGGTTGCTTGGGCATAGTTGCAAGGGTTAGCATCTGAGGTCCAATAGTAGGCTTGGCCACCTGGACGCTGAAGACGTGGTGCACCATCGTTATACTCGGTGTAAGCTCCAGCAAATGGGAGGAACACGCCCTTGTCAATATCGTCCTTAGAGAAATTCTTCAGACGTGTGTTATGGTTGTTATACTTACCTACGTAGATACCTGTAGAACGGTTTGTTATACCGATGATACGGCCATTCTTGTCGAGCACCTTGCCCTTCTTACATGCTGGAACAGTTGGGTCGAAGAGTACACCCACGACGGTGTTACAACCATCTTGATAATAGCCTATATACTCGCCAGTCTTTGCCATGAGCTTATCGAAGTCGGCCTTTGTAGGCAGCATCCACTTACCTTGTGAAGCATAGAAGGCGAGATCGCCATAACATCTGTTCTGTATCACTGCTTGAAGATTACCCGTATAATAAGAGTAATAGCGTGAGTAGCAGTAACTATAGTTGTGGGCAGCAGCGATATTACCCCAACGGAAATGGTCGAAAGCAGACGTGTTGAATGCACGAGGGAGGAAGTCGGGATAGAGATTGAATGGGTCAGGGTTGGTATAGAAGTAGTCCCAAGCCTGCTTAGCCAATCTGTAGCCAGGTTCCCAGCCTTTTAAGTTGGTGCATGGTTCGTATTGTAGGTTGTACTTACCCCATTTCTTGCCGTCGATGTCAACCCATGGGCATGTCGTCAGTTCGAGTGTTTCAAAGTAGTATTTTGCTCGCTCGCAGTTATAAGGCGCTTTCACGGCAGAGTAATACTTCTCGCCATTGACCGTCTCAATCTCAAACTGTGGTGCAAAATGCTCGTCTGGGAAGAGTGCAACATAGAAGGTATCAACAGGCGAGTCGGCTGTAATGGTCAGTCTACCCTTTGGACTATAGTCCATCTTACCTGTTGCAAGGTCGAACTTAGCTTCAGTGTAGACATTACTTAGCGTCACACGCTTAATCTTCTTTACTGGTTCTCCCTTGTAGCGCACGCTAAAGCCTACGAGAGAATACTGTTTCTCAAAGATAACATTAGCTAAGGCATTGACGCCAGTAGACTGGATGTTCTTTACCTTATTCCATGAGTAATCAAAGAATCTTATATTCTCAAGCGTACCGTTCTGGTGCCCCTTCTTAGCTTCGCCTCGGTCCATAACGGTGTTCTCTTCTAAGCCTAAGGTGATAACTCCCATGCGGCTGTCCCTCTTCTCATATATATAAGGATAGAACATCGCCAACTCGTCGCCTTCACTCCAATGTACATCGCCCACAAACTTAGAATAGACTCCATCGCTCGCCATAGACAGATAGTCGTAATCAGAGCGTGGTGACGTAATGTTATAAGCAAAAAGACGGTCGCCAGCATTCCACGTAATAGGCTTTGTAAGTGATATATTCGTACGTGTTATGGGCTTTTGCACCTCTGTAATGACAAAGGGTCGAGTTTCAGAACCAGTCGTAGCCGAACGCTCATCGGCTGTCTCTGTTGAACAAGAAGCAAGGATTACAGTGGTTGCACTTAGTAATAGTGTGTAAAAACTTTTAATGGTCATACTCTTTAAGTCTTTAGTTTTGTAATTTGGTTACCATGGTTTTTATTCTTCGCTCTCAAAGAAGAAATCCTTAGAAAGGGTAGTGTTATTTTCGCTTGACATAGGTTGGGCATTACTTTTGTTATTTTCAGCAGAGCCAGAACCGCCCCCCGGGTTGCCTGCTCTAATCTGACCATTACGTCCACCACCCGTGCCTGCTAACAAGTAGCCTTCACTCTCTACTCTTGTACACATTGTGTACGGTTTCAAATAATTTTTCATTTTAGTTCACTTTTTGGTTATTTCAATATAATTTTATGAATAGTTTTCTTGAGGTCTAAACACTTTTTTGAGCAAGAAGAATCTGATAAGTAGGCTGAGTTTATAAGTTAACTCGCAGTAATCACCTTATTATATTAAGATAATCACACTCGATTCAGATTGACTATCTGTCTTTTTATTGACTTTTATTTAACTTCGTTGTGACAAAGGTATATAAAAAGCGTATAGACAATTATACTTTTATTGATAAAAATAGCTAATAAAGATTTACGAATCTGACATTCTTAATATTGGTAAAATTCTAAGTTAAAGAGCCTTTCAAACGTAAAAAGTTATACTAAATATAATCACTAAATAGGAACGTAAGTTAAATAAAAAGTAAAGGGGAGGACAAGAAAGATGAGAAATAGAACTTTTTTTAGATTTTAATCGCCTCTTTGCGTGATGTGAATGACGTTTCTTATAATGATAGCATCAGTCTTTTTGTTTGCCTTTGGGTTTCTCTGAGGTGGTTGGAAGGTTATGCTAACATACAAAAATCGGTCTTGCTCTGTGAGAGAAAGAATGTTGAGCCACCTTAGCTGAGGACGCAAAGGAGGGGAACTACCTTTTTTTCTCTTACTTTGGGGAGTAGGTAAAAATATAAAAAAGTATCGATTAAAGCCGTGCTAATGACCGTTTGAATAGGACTGTAATATCTTCTGTGATAGAGTATGTAACATTCAAGAAATCAGCGCATTATGAGTAGTGTTGAAGAAGACGCCTTCTTTGCCTCAAGAAGGGCGTCTTCTTGCCTCTTGAAGGGCATGTTCTTCATCGTTGAAGGGCATGTTCTTGAACGGAGGTGGGTGTGTACCCCTCCCCCAACCTCTCCTCGAAAGGGAGGAGGATGCCTGTTGCGACAAAGATTGCAATGGTTTTATAGGTGTAAGCAGAGGGCTAATAAGAGTGGCTCGGAGGGTCAACAAGAATGGTTCGGAGGGGTAATACAAATGGTTCAGAAGCGTAATGCGGATTGTTCAGAGACTTAACACCACTGGAATAAAGTATTAATAAGGTTGGCTAAGAATACTTACTACGGACGGATTGGAGGCGAAATGCGGGGTGGCTCGGAGGGGTAATACAATTAGTTTAGGGCTTTATAAGAATGGTTCAATGAACGGTTACAAATGGTTCAATGGACGGTTACAAATGGTTTGGAGGGCTAACTGGAAAGGTTTTGAGGGTTAACAAAAATGGTTCGAAGGGTTAATACGGATGGGAAAAAGCCTTATTGCAAATGGCAGAGGGACTTAGCATGATTGGTGTAGCGGGTTGGTGACATACGTAATATTCCTGTTCGGATATTCTGTTTGGCTTAGAATACTCTTTTCAGTTTAATCTTTACCACCCTGTTAGTGCCCCTCATCTTCACGGAGAGAGACGGTTCGCTTAGGTTGATAGAAGATTTAAGGAGCGTTGCCTCCATGGAGCTGGTTCGTGTAAGATACCCTTTATCGGTTGAGACATCGTATATAACGTAGAGATAACTGTCGGCTGACGCATTATAAATCTCATAGATTCGTAATGACTTACTGCTACGCTTGTAGCTACCTAAGTCGGTTATATCGCTTCCATCGTCACAATAAATCTTATAAACCAACCGCTTTGTACGCTTATCTACGTGGTAGAGGTAGCTTATACAGAGGTCTGCTTTCTCGTAAGTGACTATTTCTATGTGCTTACTTGCGTGCTGTGGGGAGGAAGCCACCGCCTTGTGGGGTAGTACCCTACTATAAGATAGGTTCACGCAGCACAATGAGGCGATCGTGAGGAGTAATGAATAATAATGTTTCATCATCTTTTCTTGATTAATGAGTGGGAGGAGGTGGCGTGAGGCCGACCACTGCTACCTGTCTGTAAGACGCTCCTTTACGTTATGTGAGGATACTAAATATAACACTTAAACCCATGTGTCCTGGTATCATCGTTTTGTCTTGCCAAATAAATCAGCGTGCGTCCCCGTATTCATCATGAGTAAGGTCAACTCTGTATTGTTCTGCTCCCATATAAGCAACCAGTGGGCTTGTATATGGCATTCCCATTGCCCATCCCTATTACCATGTAACAAGTGAGGTTTGAATTGGGCAGGAACTCTACCGTTAGTAACCAATTCGTTGATAACCTCTTTGAGTTTATCCATTGGCAGCCCACGCTTCTAGCATCGTTTGAGGTCTTTCTCAAACTGGTGTGTTGTCAAAAGTTTATATGCCATCAGATGCCTAATTTGGAAAACAATTCATCTGCACTGGCATACTCGTTGACACGCCCTTGCTCTTTGTCATTAAGTGCCTGTTCGTAAGCGGTGCGCTTAGTTGTAGTTTTATGTACCGTCCACCCCATACGCTTTACGAGCGACTTCAAAAGCGATGTATCAGCCTTGGGTATTTCCAGGGAATAGGTGTCTGTCATTGTACTATCTGTATTCATTACTTGTCCTCCTGTATTTTTGTTTATATTGCAAATATAGTCTTTTCTTTTGAGAGTTGCAAGAGAATAAAAGAAAAAGCACCAAATGATTGCTCAGATGGTACTTTATAAATGTATCCCCTCATACAGGCTTCGGTTGAATAAAGAATATAGCACTGGATATTCTTCTCTGGAAACAGGCAGTCATAGTGCCACCTTATTCAAAAAAACTATTTTCCAATGTTATACTATTTGATGATGCAGACTCCTGATGATATTGGAGCTATTTGTCCACAACTTGAGATGAGAAAGTACGAAACGTCTGTATGGCAAATGTTATATACGGTAGTATTGGGAGTCAATAACCCTTAGGGTCGGAAGACAATACCCATGCTTAGTGTTTATCTCCCTCATTATAAGATCTACTTCCAAGAAAAAGTAGCAGTATATCCTTTCGTGTTGGTAACTTTTAGAATGTTTTCGTTTTCATCGTATTCATAGGTATTGGTTATAGTGTCTCCATTTACTATTGCAGTCTTTACTAAATAATGTGGGTATTTACCATAATATCCTTTCATAAAGAGATATGGGTCGATTCCAACTATGGAAGGAATACAATATCTCAAATCTGTACCCTCAAAAGCTACGAAATTCTTCGTAGGGTAATTTGTATAAGTATAGGTGTTTGTTTTTTTATTCCATCTATATTTGATTCTACTTTTACTATTGTGTCGTCATTGCCCCATTCAATATTTACAATATGTTTTTGACCAGTTCCATATAGCATAGTTATTTGCGATATACGATCATTCTTATCATATAGGAACTCACAGACATCTTCAGCAGAATCATCCTCTTTGAGATAGACAGCTTTGATTATTGAAGTCTTATTTTTTAATGTATAAGTTGCATTGTTAGATTTTATGAAGTTGGAGAAATAGTTGTAAGTGAATTCTTTAATAGTATTTCTTTCTGTTTTCTTAAATCGATCTACCCCCAATTCTATAATAACACCATTGTTGTCAGTAAGACCAACCATTTCCTTAGGCTCGTCATGCCATGATTGAGTGTATTTTTGAGCTGTCCCTTGGCGTTTCAAGGCTGCCCAAATTCCGTATGAAATACCAAGATTATACCATGCTTGACTGTTGTTTTTTCCCTCTGCTTCTTCTTTCAGTAAAGCAATATTTTTGTTCGTATAAATAGGTGTAATACCATTCTTGTTTTTAAAAGCAAATATGTTCTTATTTATATCTGGAATTCTGTGAATATATTCAAGAGCTTTCTCCTTATTCTTTTGCATAAGCGCTATTTCTACTATTAATAGTTTGATAGCATCAGCGTTAAACAGTTTATCTTCCCTTTGATGGGATAAATCACATTTGTTTAAAAGTTCCTGACAATATGAATAAACTTCCGAGGCTTCAACTTTATTCATACCATAACTTCTCTTCCAATCTCTAATATCTGATAAGGGAGTGTTTCCCGAAAGCATTGCCATATTGTAATAAATAAAGGCTTTTAAAGCATATATGTCAGACATATCAGGAGTGTGCTTCATCTCAGTATGAACTGTTCTTTCGATTTTATTGAGTAGATGAATCACATGAAAGCCACGTGATAGTGTTTCTTGAATCTCATTAGAGTAATAACTAATAGACTCTTTATTATTAAGTATGATGCTTTCAGCAGACATTTGTGAGTTTACGAAAGAAGAAGTAGCGACATAAGCATCATAAGTCATCGCATCAATTTGTTTTTTTGCTTCGATAGTATCCTTACTTAGAATATTCTCATTTGGCATGACATTATCAAAATATTCTTTATCTTTACAAGAGTAAAGAATTAATAATGCTACCATTAATAGTAATTTGAATCTATTTTTCTCCATATGATTTTGTATCTTGTGCTCACTGTTTCCCAGAAGTAAGCGGTTACTATTTAGGTAAATGGAAAAAGCGTGGGAACCATTGTTTATTACTAGGGCTGAGGTTGTGGAAGGACCTTATCGAAAGTAATGAAACAATAGCCCACGCATTAAGGTATATTATCCCCATAGTTAAGGGTACAATAATCCTAGCGTGAGCGTATTGCCATTATCCATTCGATTTTGAAACTTCCACATTTCAGTCCTTGGATAATATCAAAACGCTCTTTTTTTAATATTGAACTCTTTGTAACGCACATCTGCACACAGATGTACTGAAAGTCCACTGCAAAGATAGATAAATTTTCTTATTAAATGTTTCCTTCATGCAAAAAGTTTGTGTACCAGAGTGATTTTCTATATTGGGATTTTTAGTTAATTCCTTCTTAGAGCTCCCTAAGGGCAGCCAAATACTGTATTCTTTTCCTTGGAAGAACTGTACAGACTGATAGGCATCTACAATACCAATATTATTAGTATGCTACACTTCGTACCGAATGGTATTAAACTCCGTGGGCATATCGGCTCAGAATTGCAGCGCAAAGCAGCGGGAATTCTTTCCATAGAGAAAGATGATAATCCCGAATACTCGGTCGTAAAAGCATTGAAAGTCCGTGACGGAAGTCCGTTGGACGTACCGATGATGCTTTTCGGCTGGGATAAGGCTGAGGACATGCACGTCTATCGTGGCGAGAAATCTAAAGAGGACAAGGAAAAGCGCAAGACTGAAGAACTCATTGCCGTTGTCAAAGAAGCCTTCCGAAATTCTTTCAAGCTCACTTACCAAGAACTTTGTGAGGTTCTGATGCGCGAAATGGAAATCAAGGACAGAACTGCAAAGAAATACATCGCCTATATGAAAGAACAACGTATCTTGGCACAAGATACCAATGGTAACTATCAAAAAGGAGAACTATGCCGTACATAGATTATAAAACCGAAGACACTTGGCAAAAACGCCTGTTCGACAAGCTGATAAGCGTCGAGGATAAACTCGACCGCCTGCTTGTCCTGCAGGATCAATCTGTTGACACAACCGTCCTTCCGCCCTTGAAACCAGAATACTTGGACATCATTGATGTATCCAAGATTCTGAAAGTGGAGCAAAAGACCATCTACAACTGGGTTTGGGCAGGGAAAATCCCCTATCTCAAGGCTAATGGTCGGTTGCTGTTTCTTCGGAAAGAGATAGATGAAATGGTACAAAAGCGTGAAGAATGGTAGTATATTCCCATCAACTGGAAGATTAAATATAGATTTTCTTCCCGGATTTTTTGGTTTATGCAGAAAATGCATTATCTTTGCCGTTGGAATTTTTTTGAAGAATTTCCAACATGCGTATGAATGAGCAGACCCTTAGACAACAAATTCTATCTTCTGAGAACGACACCATCTTCTTCAGAAATGATTTTCCGCAGTATCATCCCGAGTCAGTTGGTCGTATTTTGACGGACTTAACTGAAAAAGGAGAACTCGTACGAATTTCCTCGGGCATTTATGTGAAGCCTAGAATGAGTAGGTTCGGCCCCATTATGCCATCAATAGAACATATTGTCAAGGCTATTTCCATACGAGATAAAGCCCAGATACTCCCATCTGGCGAGACAGCATTGAATGCTTTGGGACTTTCTACTCAGGTGCCAATGTCTTATTCGTTCCTGACTACAGGAAGTGCACGGAAACTGGCTATCGGGAAGCGACAAGTTACATTAAAGCGTGGAGTTCCTCGCAATTTTGCGTATAAGACACAGCTTATAGCCTTAATTGTTCAAGCCCTTAGATGTCTGGGAGAGCCTAATGTCAGTCCAAAAGAACTGGAGCAAATACAAAGATTGGTAATCAAAGAATCCGATAGACAGGCTCTAATCTGTGATGTGCAGATAATGCCGGGATGGATGAAAAAGATTATCAAGCCTATGATTAAATAAAATATGAAACTTTGGATAAACAATACTTTGGAGGATCGGCTGGCAATGCTCCAACAGACAGAGGAAACTCACTCTGGGGTCAATCAATCAGCAATAGAAAAAGATTGGTGGGTAACAGTAGCCCTGCATGCACTGTTCCAATGCTCTTGTGCTCCCGCACTTATTTTTAAGGGAGGCACTTCACTGTCAAAAGGGTTCAACCTCATTGAACGGTTCTCAGAAGACATAGACTTGGCTATTCACCGTTCATTCTTTGGAATTGACAAGACAAACAAGAGCCAGCGTGAGAAACTCCGTAAATTATCAAGGTCTTTTATACATGAAGATTTGTCGAAGCAATTAGACAAGCAGCTTCAGAATATGGGAGTTACCGGTTATCGAATTGAGAATGTAACTTACCGGCAAAGTCAAGAAGGAAAGTTGATTCCTATCGATAGTGATAAAGATCCTACGGTGATATTTTTGCATTATGACAGCATTATCAAGGATATGATAGATTACATCCCTGCCCGTGTGAAGATTGAAATAAGTTGTCTCTCCATGGATGAGCCTACAGAGAAATGTAACATACAATCATTGATAAGCGAAAGCTTCCCCGATGAAGATAAGATGTCATCTGTCATAAGAACCGTACTGCCTACTCGCACATTTCTTGAAAAAATCTTTCTACTAGCAGAAGAATTCCAAAAAGAGCATCCAAGACATGTACGTATGAGTCGACATTTATACGACCTTGAGCGAATTATGGATACCATATATGGACAAGATGCTATTGCCGATCGTCAGCTATATGATGCCATCGTTAAACATCGCCGTACATTTTATGCGTTAAAGTATGTGGACTACGACAAACATTCTCCCAGTACCATTTCGTTTGTCCCTCCAACTGAAACTATTGTAGAGTGGGAGAAAGACTATGACAATATGTGCAAGCACTTCTTTTATGGCTCCACACTTCCTTTTGACAAGTTGTTAAAGCGTATAGCAGAACTGCAGGATAGGATTAAAAAAACTGCGTATGTCTAATTATTTGGTAGTTAGAAAAAGCGTCGAGCAGGTCTTCTTGCTCGACGCTTTTTTATCGCCATTTCGGTTTAGAGATAATCACCCGACTCATCACATCATCATGACTTTCAATCCTTTCCTTTGGAGCATGTGTGAGAGATTGAGTCTTTACCTTTTGTGTGGGAGACTCTTCTATTGAATCTTGCTTAATTTCTTGTGATAAAACGCTTTGTTCATTTTCATTTTCCTTTTCCGCTTCTTCTTGTTCTTCTGGCGGTGCAAGCGTAAGCGCAATCTTTCTATCCAACTCAGCAGCTTCACTTTTAAGTGAGCGAAGCTCGTCCTCTTTCTTCCAAGAACTGTTGGCAATGTTGGTGTAAACGTCTTTGTTGGCCACGACCTTTGCCATTTCCTTCTCATGCGATTCTATCACCTTTGGAATACGCTCCAAGGCATTAATGAAGTTCTGACACGCAAGTTTCGGGTCAGTTGCCAACTTACCGTTAGTATAGGTATAGTAGATACTCTCCTGCCCTTTCACAAAGAAGCGGTTCACCGAACAGTCGAACAAGTCCTTGGAAGTACTCTCTGTCTTGACCATAATGGAGAAACCATAGATTTCGCCAATTTTGTTGTACTCTCCTTTGGTGCGAGCTTTTTCGTCTATTTCCTGTAAACGTGCAGCAATAGTCTTGATGTCAGTACAGTCTTCCACACCTTTGATTGTCAGTTTATTTATAGGTATACCTTCATCATCACGCTCCACACGCTTCTCAAAGAGAGCTAAATCAGACTGTGCCTCCTTGATTTTATCCGTATGGAAGGACACGGAGCTGTCAATCTCTGCCAACTTGCCCGTTGCGGCATCACGCTCACGGAGAAAGTTCTTGCGTTCTGATTCCAAGGTGGTGATCTTCTTATCCAATCTTGCTTTCTCTAAAAGGTCGGTATTGCCTGAAAGCACTGCTACGTATTCTGAGAAGTTCATGCCGCTGTCCTCATCCATCGAACCCTCATCGATGGTGCGACTGCCAAGTGTGTTTGTCTTTAGTTGATTAATGAAGAGCTGCTTGTTATGTAGCAGGTTGAACTTGTAGCTATCCAAGGAACGTTCCACGGCATAGATAATCACATCGACCTTGTTGTCCGCAAATTCCTTAGCTATAAGGTTTCCCTTGCGCACAGCTCGTCCGTTGCGCTGCTCCAAGTCCGAAGGTCGCCAAGGCGTGTCCAAATGATGGACCGCAACGGCACGCTGCTGTGCGTTTACGCCTGTTCCCAACATAGAGGTAGAACCGAAGATAATGCGAATGTCACCACGATTCATCGCATCTACCATCGCTTTCTTTGCCTTCTCGTTTTTACATTCCTGAATAAAGCGTATCTCGTAGGACGGGATATGATAGTCCTCTACCAACTTACGCTTTATCTCAGAATAGACGTTCCATTCGCCAGGCTTGTAAGTCCCCAAATCAGAGAAAACAAACTGCGTTCCTTTTTGTGTATCGTACTTTTGATAATAGTCATTGAGCATCTTGGCACAGTGACTTGCCTTGTTGTCGATATGATCTGAGTACCCTTTTTCATCAATCATGCGTAAATCTAAGCTCATCTTGCGGGCATAATCAGTCATTAAGAATTAAGGGAAACAGGAGGAATTATCGGGAATGTAACTATTTGAAATAGTACCATTTAGCATTTCCCTGCTATTTTGATGGTAAGCGAAAACGAGCATCAAACAGCAGGAGTTCCGTTACCAAATCGTAACCCATCAGGGAAAAAGCAAAAAGGGGTTACGAATTGAATGTAAACAACTGTTTCATAGGTTTTTATTCCTCATCTTTCATTTTTTTGCATCGCTCAGGAATACTTGTTCATCTGTACCTTTGCAAGCAAAGGAAATTTAGAAAAAACGACAGAAAAATGAAAGAAAACAAACTCAAAGTATCGTTCTTCGTTCAGGCGAAACGAACCGACAAGAAAGGACTTGTGCCTGTCATTGGGCGAATCTCAGTAGGCAGAACCCATTCGGGCTTCTCCACCAAGTGTAAGACTCCGATTGCTCTTTGGGACAGCCGTAAGCAACGGCTCATCGGTAAGAGCAGCATGGCTGTGTCCGTCAATCAGAAACTCGGTGAATGCACCGCACTTATTCACACACGCTTTCACGAACTCAGTGAAAGGAAAGAAACTTTCACAGCCACAGACGTGAGATATGCCTATCAAGGACAAATCCACCGCCAAGCCCTGCTCTTGGAGAGTTTCGGGGAGTATCTCACACAGACAAAGGAGCGTATAGGCATTGATAGAGCTTTAAAGACATTCAAACTCCGTACCTACCAGCTCTCCCTGCTTCGTGAGTATGTGCAGAAGAAGCACAGGGTAAGCGACGTTCCCCTTTCACAGTTGGACAAAGCCTTTATCGAGGGCTTCGAGTATTATCTCACTATTGACCGCAAACTGAAACGCAGCAGCATATCGAGTACCGTGTCTACTTTGCAGACCATCGTCCGCATGGCGGTGAAGAAAGGTGTGCTGGACTTCTATCCGTTCTTGGGCTACAGTTACGAGCGACCAAAAGGCGAACCGAGAAGCATTACGCAGGAAGAACTTGAGCACATCATCAACTTGGAGATTAAATGGGAGAACTACCGCATTGTCCGTGATTTGTTCGTCTTCTCCTGCTTTTCAGGACTGGCTATCTCTGACGTGCGCAATCTCAGAGAGGAAAACATCGTCCTTGAAGAGGGTGAACTCTGCATCAAGGGCAGACGCATGAAGACAAAGACTCCGTATCGTGTACAGGTACTTCCTCCTGCTCTGGAAATTATGAATCGCTATAGAGGCATAAGGGCAGGTTTTGTTTTTGACGTGCCGACTACCGACATTATCCTCAATGGCATGCACCACATACAGAGAAACATCGGGATGAAAACTCCGCTGACCTTTCACATGGCTCGCCACACCTTTGCATCGCTCATCACACTCTCGGCAGGTGTACCTATAGAAACGGTGAGCCGTATGCTCGGACACACAAATTTGAGAACAACACAAATCTATGCAGTTGTTTCCTCCGAGAGAATCCATCGGGATATGCAGAAAGTACAACAACGCATACAAGATACATTCACCTTAAAACTTTGAAATCATGGCACGAAGTACATTCAAGACACTCTTTTATATTAATCGCTCCAAAGAGAAAAAGAACGGCAAATGCCCGATTATGGGACGCATCACCATAGACGGAGAACAGGTACAATACAGCACGGGAAAGGAAATCGCTCCCGAACTTTGGGACAGTCGTAAGGGACGGTGCAAAGGTATAGGCGAAGAAACAAAGGAAATCAACCGCTACTTGCAAACCAAAGAGGAACAGACACAAACCAAGTATCAAGAATTGGTATGGCAGCGTGGCTATATCACCGCCGAGTTACTGAAGCGTGAACTCATGGAAGAAGACAAGCCCAAAGGTTTTCTTTTGGAGGAAGCCCAACTATTTATTGAGGAAAAGCGTCCTTGTGTGGGAATAACGGTAGCCAAACCGACCTTTGCCAACTACATCTATGCCACACAACTCATTGAGGCTTATTTGCGTGAACGCTTGGGGCTGGAGGATATTCGCTACTCATCGCTTGACTATGGTTTTATCGAAGGGATGGACTTCTACCTTAAATCAGAGCGTAACCTTTCTCTTGCCACTATTCAGGTAGTGGTCATCTTCCTTAGAAAACTCATCGGCATCGGTCAGCAGAAGAAGTATATCCGCATCGATCCCTTTGTGGACTACAAGGCGGAACTACCACACCGAACACGCAGGTATCTCACAACCGAGGAACTGCAACGAGTATTACAAACGCCCATCATTGACAAGCTGTTCGAGCGAGCAAGGCAGCTATTTCTTTTCTGTGCCTTTACTGGTCTGGCTCGTGTGGATATGCAACGGCTCAAACCGAAGCATATCATCCGTAATGCAGATGGTACGGAGGAAATCCGCATCAAAAGGCAGAAAACCAATGTGGAAGCCATCATTCCACTCCTGCCCATTGCCAAGCAAATCCTTTCGCTTTATATCAAGGACAAGAAAGCGGACGACTTGATATTCCCCAATCTTACAATAAGGAAAGCATCCTTTGCGTGTGTGAACATCGGGCAGATATGCCGGATAGATAAGGGCTTGACCTTTCACATGGCTCGCCACACATTCTCAACCACGATATGCCTATCCAATGGTATTTCGATGGAAACGCTCAGCAAGATGCTCGGACACAGCAATATAGGTACGACACAAATCTACGGAAAGATAACCGACCACAAGATACAGGAGGATATGACTGCACTCACAGACAGGGAGCATTCTGTATTTGAGGGTTATTGTGAGTCGATAGCACGGCAGAACGTGCCACTGCAACAAGCATAAAAAGGAAGTAATTACCAAACATTTATTATTCACGATTGAAAACCAAACGATTATGAAAGAGAACAACAAACAGGAACTTTCTTACTTTCGGTTGAAATTAAGAAGTTATATGAGTGAGCATCACCCCGAAAAATTGTACGACACGGAGTTTATCACCTCTCGGGCTGATATGGCTCTTACCACCTACTGCGATGCTGTAGTGCAGGGATTCACGCACCTCGAAGCAGAGAACATAGCAAGTGAGGTATTGTATCAAGGTTTGCACTTTTCCAAGTACGACACGCTTGTTTCTGTCTTGGAAAACGAGTTTGAGAGGGAACTGCCTGCACCACTCCCTGAGAAGCTTGCACCCATATTGTTGTCGAACAAGGCTGTTCAAGCCACATTCGACAAGTTCGGTTTGACGGACACATTTGCCGCAAGCGAACAATACGACCGTCTTTACACCGAACTCACAGGCACGATAGTGCTGCTCATTGAGAGCGATAATCTGCCAACGGTCAGACTGACGGAGGAAGCAAGCCCGAAGGCGTTGTAAGCAAAGGCACACGCAAAGTCCCTGATGCCGTTTCTTATCGTGCAAAGGTACAACGGCAGCTAATCTGCCCTGACAAGGTCAAGTCTTGTGGATGGAGAGAAGAATCTCCACCGCAGGATTTTTCTTTTTTATGGCTGTATCGCAATTCCCAATATCCATGCGGTCGTATTCATCTCTCCCAACCTTGCAGGGCAGGGCTGCCGTAGAGAGCATAGGCACGACAAGAATACGGCATACTCAGGCTCTTTGGACGCAAGGCGTAACAACCAACAACAGATAGGACTGACGATAATACGGACTATCTGTTGTTTGTACAATTTATTGTCATGACTATCTGTTGTCATGACTATCTGTTGTCAAAACTATATATCGTCAAAATGATCTATCGATAAAACTATCTATCGATAGTTCTACATATCGATTTGTCGAACTATCGAACTGTCGAAAGAATAATTGCTATGTGATAAAAGGAAAGAGCCGGCACCTCATCTCATTACCGCAATCATACCATTCTTATACAGAACATAAGAGCTTTTCAGCGACAGCTCCAAATCTGATAGGGAAAGCTACCAGCCTTTGCGCTTAAAGTTTATGATCTTTCTATAAAAAGCTTATAAGTAATCTGACAAAAGCTTATAAGTAATTCACAAAAAGCTTATAAGCTTTTTGCTAAAAGCTTAAGAGCTTTTTAATGAAAGCTTAGGAGCTTTTGGGTGAAAGCTTAAGAGCTTTTCAAATTGACAGACTAACTTCTCTTCTTTTCCTTCTATTTCCCTGCTTTTCCTCATTTCTTGCAGCGGTGCTTCCGAGGGTTTACTTTTGCACTCGATAAGTACGGCAATGGACTGCATAACAGTTTGTTTGCCGAGTAACAATAAAGTAATCAAAACAAAATCAAGGCAATGAAACTCATTATCACCGACCGCAAAGCGTGGGAGCGACACCGCTCCGACTTTGCAGACTTTATCCACAGTATCGAACAACTCATCGGCAATCCGCCCGAAACGGACGAATGGCTCGACAACGAAGCTGTATGTCGTAGACTCGGTATCAGCAAGCGTACCCTGCAATCATACAGAGATACGGGGAAAATCTCTTTCTCAATGATTGGACACAAGTGTTATTACAAGGAAAGCGACATCACGGAATTACTGAACGCAAACAATGAATGAAATATGACAGAGAACGAAATCGTTACACAGAAAGACGCTCAGATGCAGATGTTTTCTCAGTTGAAGCAGGGCATCTTAAAGAAACTGGAGCGGTATTGCGCTACCGCCCATCCGATACTGGGCGGAGAGGTTTACCTCACTGGCGTGGAGGTCTGTAGCCAATTACGGCTCAGCACACGCACGCTCCAAGAGTACAGAAACTTAGGAACGCTTCCTTTCTACAAAATCGGAGGGAAGATACTATACAAGCAGAGCGACATACAGACAATGCTTGAAAGGCATTATAATCCAATACCGCAAACAGGTAAGTTATGAGTTAAGTTAAGAAATCAGTCGCGACTTAAGTCAAATGGTCAGTTGTGACTTTGGTCAAGAAATTAGTTTCGACCTAAGTCAAAATTAACTTTAGTCAAAAATATGTCAGCTCATAAAGTCAGTAAGTCAAGAAATTAGTCTAAACTTATCTCTTGACTTACTTCTTGAACTTTTGAACTCTCGTCTATTAAAGCACCCCAGAAAGGTTACTTTATGGAACATAACAAACTATCTCTTTCTTTATACTGGCAAGGTGTGTCTTTGTCCGACAAACTGTCGTTTGTCCCACAAGCCCCTTGCCCCCGAAGGGGATTAAATCACTCCAAAGTCGTGA
>NZ_JH114152.1:47613-50424 GCF_000224595.1 Prevotella sp. C561
CCTTTCTACAAAATCGGAGGGAAGATACTATACAAGCAGAGCGACATACAGACAATGCTTGAAAGGCATTATAATCCAATACCGCAAACAGGTAAGTTATGAGTTAAGTTAAGAAATCAGTCGCGACTTAAGTCAAATGGTCAGTTGTGACTTTGGTCAAGAAATTAGTTTCGACCTAAGTCAAAATTAACTTTAGTCAAAAATATGTCAGCTCATAAAGTCAGTAAGTCAAGAAATTAGTCTAAACTTATCTCTTGACTTACTTCTTGAACTTTGAACTCTCGTCTATTAAAAGCACCCCAGAAAGGTTACTTTATGGAACATAACAAACTATCTCTTTCTTTATACTGGCAAGGTGTGTCTTTGTCCGACAAACTGTCGTTTGTCCCACAAGCCCCTTGCCCCGAAGGGGATTAAATCACTCCAAAGTCGTGATTAGGAAACAAACAAAACAATACAATTATGACCAAATTAGAAATAGCCAATGAGAATCGTTACGGACACCGAAACACTGTAGAAGTTCCACACTGGGACAGATGGGACACCCGTATGCCCAATGTGAAAGACCAACTGCGTGCCATCGACCTGTACAATAAATCGGGGGCGGTAAGCAAATCCGACTTTGTGCGAGCCCGTATTCTTGGAGAGAGTTTCAAGGTGATAACGGTGGACAAGTCCGCCGTGGAGTACCACCGCAAGCTCTCTGAACTTACAGCTCAAGTACATAAAATTGGGGTGAACTACAATCAGGTGGTACGACTAATGCGCCTTTATACGGCCGAGAAAAGTGTAAAAACATTGTTACAGGAGCTTATCCTGCTGACAGAAGAACTCACCGTCTTGCACGAGCAGACGGTGAGTTTGACAGTTGACTATCGCAAAAAAATGTAGAACAGCATTACTTCCTGAGGTATTTAAGCATCTGCGTAATACAACGCTTCTTCTGTTCCATATTGGGATGGACATAGAGGTTGAGAGTTGTAGTGATATTCGCATGCCCGAGCAACACACTAACCGTCTTATAGTCACAGTTACTTTCAATGCAGCGTGTGGCGAAACTATGGCGCAGCCCGTGATATTTCAGCTGGGGAATGTCCAAATGCTTCATTAACCGATGATAATAGTTTCGATAGGTTCGTGGCTCAGTAGGTTTTTCTTCGTTGGTCAGCACATAGAAATTAACATTAACTACCTTTTTCAGCGGTTTCACCATAGCCAAGAGTTCTTTGTTCATTGGTATCTCACGGCAAGAGTTCTTGGTCTTTGGGCTGTTAATGACTAATTCTGTGTGCCTGCGCTCACCTTCTACGACGTAGATACGCTCAATGGTACGGTTTACGGTGATTATACCGCTGTCCGTATTGATGTCCGACCATTTCAAGCCGCATACCTCACCAATCCGCAAGCCTGTGGTTAGACTAATGTAGATGCCAAGGTTGCGAAATGTAAAGTTCTGCTTGATGAAATCGAGAATCTTTTTGTGGTGTGTCACTGTCAGCACCTCCATTTCTTTATTGATTACTGTAGTTGGATACTTGATGTCCCATTCGCAATAGTTCATCCAACCGTTCTTTACTCCGAACTTCATCACCATTTTCAACACAATGAGAATGTCCTTCACCGTTTTAATGCTGAGACCAGCATTAAGTTTTTGTAGCACAAATTCTTGTACAAGTTTTTCACTAAGACTGTCACAATCACCAAACGATGAAAGTATGTGATTTTCCAAAACTAACACATAAGCAGCGTATGTGGACTGCTTTACGTAGCGTTGCTTGTCTCTTTTCCAAGCCAACGAAATTTCTCTAATAGTTTTTGTTTTCATATTTAATCCTTAATATAGAAAAGGTACATAATAATTAGAGAAACGTATTAACTTATGTCCCAAATCTGAGATTTCCGGAGTTTGAGGGGGAGTGGCAGGAGAAGCGTTTGTCCGACATTGCAGACCTTTCTAAAGGTATAGGCATATCCAAAGACCAACTATCTGCTGACGGTGAGCCATGTATTTTGTATGGTGAACTTTACACAAAGTACAAATCTGAGACAATAAAAGAAGTTATTAGCAAAACCAACATAGATAATACAAAATTGGTAAAGAGTAAGGCTAATGACGTTATAATTCCATGCTCTGGCGAGACAGCAGAGGAGATTGCAACTGCTCGTTGTGTTCTCAAAGATGATATTCTTTTGGGTGGTGACTTGAACATTATACGCTTGCATGGATATGATGGCTCGTTTATGAGCTATCAGTTGAATGGTAAACGTAAGTATGACATAGCCAAAGTTGCGCAAGGAGTATCTGTTGTGCATCTTTATGGTGAACATCTGAAAAATATTAAGACCATCAATCCAAGTTTGAATGAACAGAAGAAAATTGCAAATCTTTTATCCCTTCTTGACGAGCGTATTTCTACCCAAAACAAAATCATTGAGGATTTGAAAACGCTAAAGTCTGCGATTAGTAAGAAACTATTGTATAATGACAGGTGGACTACTTATAAAATCCAAGACATAGCTAAAATCGGAAGAGGGCGTGTTATTAGTTCAGTAGAAATAGAAAGACAGAAACATCCTCTATATCCTGTTTATTCTTCTCAAACTTCCAATGATGGAATTATGGGCTATTTGGATGACTATATGTTTGATGGCGAGTATATTACTTGGACTACGGATGGTGCAAATGCAGGAACAGTCTTTTACAGAAAAGGAAAGTTCAATTGTACCAATGTTTGTGGGCACATTAAAGATACAGCTAAATTTGGTTGTTATTTGTTTCACTTGTTCTCCAACAGGCTACTCAAAAATATG
>NZ_JH114152.1:50482-52275 GCF_000224595.1 Prevotella sp. C561
ATATTGAGGCGAATAGCCTTCTTTAGCTCGTAAATATTCAATGTTCCTGTTGCAGAGCATTTGCCCGTAACATACGATGTGCTTCCTACACCCGAACCATCTTTGATAATATAGATTGCTTCATTCTCTGTATTATAATTGTCGAGGTAGCCAACGACGCCATTTGCACCATATACAGGATATGTACCATGCTCTGAAACATCTCTTTCTTGTAGAGTTTGAAGAACTACATGACAAGCAGTCTGACAAGCGAACATTGGCTTCGTTATAGCGGACTATATTCTGTGCTATTCCCTTAATTAAGGATTTGGAAGTTTGTAGGTCTGCGATTAGTAAGAAACTATTGTATAATGACAGGTGGACTACTTATAAAATCCAAGACATAGCTAAAATCGGAAGAGGGCGTGTTATTAGTTCAGTAGAAATAGAAAGACAGAAACATCCTCTATATCCTGTTTATTCTTCTCAAACTTCCAATGATGGAATTATGGGCTATTTGGATGACTATATGTTTGATGGCGAGTATATTACTTGGACTACGGATGGTGCAAATGCAGGAACAGTCTTTTACAGAAAAGGAAAGTTCAATTGTACCAATGTTTGTGGCACATTAAAGATACAGCCTAAATTTGGTTGTTATTTTGTTTCACTTGTTCTCCAACAGGCTACTCAAAAATATGTTTCCTTTAATTTGGCTAACCCTAAATTGATGAATAACATAATGGCTTCGATAAAAATAAAAATGCCAGATATAGAAATGCAAAAACAACTATCCAAGATATTTCAAACATTGGATAGTTGCTTATTGGTACATCAGAGAACTTGTGATATGTATTCGAGAGAAAAACAATATTTACTTTGCCAAATGTTCATCTAAACATCTGATGCAATAAGTATTGTTTCTGTGCATAGAGTAGTCTCAATATACTTTGTTCAGAGTCAATTTTAAAGTTTAGAGCAGAGGGTACTTTGGCTATCTCCAGCTGTTTTTCTTTTGTTGGAATTGGACAAAGTATATTGTCTATATCTTTCAAATAGGCTGTTTTCATTGTCCCTTCTGTAATAATACGGCTAACAGCCTTTTTGAAATAAGATGACGACATGAAATAATACAAGAACTCCACATCAATGTTTGCCTTTGGTACAATACCCAATATTCCTTGTTTTGTACAAACAGGGTATGTTGTTATTGTTATTTCTCCAATGGTAGCACCATTTGAAAATAAAATGGAATGTGTAGGCACAAGCCAAGCCGACGACTTTTGTAACCCAAGTTCTGTGATAAAGTCTTTGTTTTCAATTAAATACTTTTGTTTCAAGTCGCCAATCTTGATAAATGGGATTTTACCGTTGTCGTAGAAACTGGTATTTGAAGTTGTAGGTGTTCCGCCCTCTCCTGCAGTTTCATATACAGAGCCAAATTTCATAAAATTGGTATCAAGTGAACCTATCGCATAGTCAATAATCGCAGACCTACAAACTTCCAAATCCTTAATTAAGGGAATAGCACAGAATATAGTCCGCTATAACGAAGCCAATGTTCGCTTGTCAGACTGCTTGTCATGTAGTTCTTCAACTCTACAAGAAAGAGATGTTTCAGAGCATGGTACATATCCTGTATATGGTGCAAATGGCGTCGTTGGCTACCTCGACAATTATAATACAGAGAATGAAGCAATCTATATTATCAAAGATGGTTCGGGTGTAGGAAGCACATCGTATGTTACGGGCAAATGCTCTGCAACAGGAACATTGAATATTTTACGAGCTAAAGAAGGCTATTCGCCTCAATA
>NZ_JH114152.1:52648-81568 GCF_000224595.1 Prevotella sp. C561
CTGTAGACAAATCAAGATATTTCAAAACTCAAATGTATAGCGCAAAAGTTCTTTATTCTTTGCCGTTAGAATTTTATGGCAGAAGATTTGACCTTGAAAGAAAATCAACATATTTACAATCAAGAGTGAAATCATCGAATATGATGCAATCACCCTTGTCATATATTCCTTCTATTTCTGATGTGTAGCCCAAGATAAAGGCTTTGTTTGCTGTTAGTACAGGAGTTCCTTCATTTGTATATTCAGTATCTTCAACAAGATATGATTGTGGTTGTTCATAGCTAAGAACATCGCTAATCATTGCATTAAAACCAACACTTTTCCTAAGTTTTCCAAAAACATCATTTCTAATTCCCTTAATTAAGGACTCTAATTTCTCAATGATTTTGTTTTGGGTAGAAATACGCTCGTCTATTAACCGAAGCAACGTGGCAATTTTCTTCTGTTCTCCTTTTGAAGGAATACCAATATAACATTCAGAAAAGTTCTTGCTGTTAATTGAATATATCTTTGTGCCCTGTGCAATTCTTCTAATCTGTTGATGAAATGCCGTAGAAGAAAAGGCATACCCTTTATATCCAACAATGGTTTTATGCTGGTTGTCTCTTCCATGAATAGTATGCAATCCACAAATCACATCCTTGCCGTTAAGATTATAGAACTCAACAGCTTTAGCGACTTCGTTCGTATCTTCCGAAGCATCAGCAAAAGCAATATCCCCTTCTTGACAAAGCTCATAATTTTTGGGAGTGTTGCCACTCACAATGTTAGGCAATTTGTCATTGTCAAGGTCAACCATTGTTGGCAATCCAACATGAATCAAACCATAATGTAGATTTTGAATAGCATTTGTTCCATATTCTAATTTATCCCAACTAAGAGAGTTTGTTGAATAGAAATCCAACAAGTCAGAAACCCTACATTTCTCCCACTCTCCCTCAAACTCAGGGAATCTCAGATTTGGGACATTGAGTGTCTTTTGTTCGTTATCTATCGTTGTTGTCATTTTGAATCCTTAATTTTAGTTGCCAATCATATCTCAGTTACATGCCAGTTACATGGTCGGTATATGCTCCATACCCCATTATATGAGGGTTTGGGGCTAAATTTGGCACTTATTTGAACCTTCAGTTACATGGTAGTTACATGGCCTATGCCCAATATGGGATATAGTTATGCCTATTACCTCCCTCTGCATTTTCCTCTTTTATCAGTTTCGCTTCCAAAGCATCCTTGATTATCCTTGATGCCATTGGATAATTCTTATCCTCTATTCCCAGGCGTGTGCGAAGAGATTGATTGTTCATCTTTTCATTGGAGACATATTTGAGACAGGCGTGTTGATAACAAGCCCTCACTCTCTCGGACTTATCCAAATCTGCAAATTTCCGATAAGAGAATACCGTTGCAGTGGTTCGGCTTTCATAGAGCTGGAAACGTACTGGTGGTAACTGATACAGTTCCACATAGAATATGGTCTTATCCATACCACTACCTTTTTCCTCACAAATGCCCATTCTGCGCATGATATCTGCAAGAGTATCGTTTCTTGACTGATATTCATCTATGAAACGCTCCACACTGATAAGGGGTTGCCCTGGGTTGGAAAATTCAATACGATCAGAATAGATTTCAATCATCGGAAAGCCCTGTACAGCAAAATCTTGATGAATAATCATGTTTGCCGCCAATTCTCGAATGGATATTTCCGGGTACATACGGGCATCCTTTCTTAAAGCCATGCCTATCTCCTCATTGGCAGGCAGCTGGCTGTTTATCCATGCAACCATTTCTTCAAAGCCTATGGCATAGCCTTTATCGAAAGTCTGTTCACGAATGGTCTCAATCTTATTTTTGCCTTTATAGACAATGACTCTAACCATTTTTCGCTTCAGACCATCGAAATCAGATAGGTGCTTGGCAAACAGAATGGCCCCAAGTTCAGTAATACTGTAGCCAATCTCATCTTTCGTTATCAAATTTTCAGCTAAAAACCTATCCAAAATACCATTTGTATCTTGTGGAAGAGGTAAGTGCATCATGTCAAAATAAGTTTCTGCACTAAGGTAGGAGAAAACGTCTTGACCAGATAATCCTTTTTTCAAGACAATCTTTTCCAAAGATTTACGATCGCCTTTCCAAATCTTAGCCTCCTTTGCAGGAAAGTCCTTCAACTTGCGTGTTATTGTGCCGACTCTAACGTATGCTTCATGTAGGAAACTTACAGGGCGATTGATTGTTGCTGGAATTTTGAAGATACAGACATGACCTTTATCCTCATAATTGAAATCGTCAATAATCTCGAAGTCTATACGAGGATTCAAGCGAGTTGATAGCCAAGATTCAAGTTCTTCGTTGCCAACCATTATTTGTTTGCCGTACAAGTCGGTGCCAACAACATCATGACTTTTATCATCAACACCGAATACAATATAGCCAAATGGCATATTACACAAATAGGAACTATTCGACAAGGCTGAGATTCTTTCCCCTATCTCTTCTTTAGAATGAAAATTGTGCTTAAACTCTAACCACTCTGTTTCTTTTGGCTTGGCTGTCAGAGCATCAATCAATTTCTTGAAATCTATATATTCCATATGACTTTATTCTCTTATAGGTTCAAGCAACATTACTAATTCAGACTCGGCAATGTCACACTTTTCAAAAAGGAATCGTAAACAGCGGAGCTTGCTTCTGTTGTCCATAGATGTCCACAAGTATTTTTGTGGAGCAATCTGTGTGCAATATCTTGTATCAGCTTGTTGGGCTGACCAAAAGAAGCCTTCAGCATCATAGAGTGTATCTACAATGTCTGTATATTGTTGTTCAACCATCTTAACCACTCGTAATAACATTTCCTTCCATGTTGTCTCGGTATATTCGTTGCCAAAAAGACGGAAGCCTTTTAGCTGCCTGTTTGTCGGAGTGAAAGATTCCTCTTCCAGAGACACTTCATCAACAGGCTTAGGCAATGGCTTGAATGTGGTTTGTGGCAATGGATAGAGACGCAAAAATATTGTCACAATTTCATTGCTGCGATTTTGCAATTCAGTTTCAGTCCACTTCTCGCACAAAGTGACATTTTTAGTCAAGCGATACTTGGAATTTCTGTAACCTGGATATATTTCATTTCCGATTGCCTTGCCATCACGCTTTATAACAAAAGGCTTGTTGCTAAGTTCGCTATTGATGCCTGTCAATGTCAGGTTGGCAAATGTGTGAAGGTATTTCTCTTGTATCTCTTCAAAATTATCACCAAGCATTGCTTTCCACTCTCCACTGAGTGTTTGCGGCATAATATGTTCAATAGTGGCATCCTTCTTTTTCATGTCAATAGCTACGTCATTGTATTCACCATGCACAGAATTCTCCAACCTTTCAAAGAGGAAAATTTGGAACGGCTTAAGCATGTGATAGGCATCTCGGGTCTTTATTGATTCCACAAACTGTACATCTCTTGGCAACTGATAGTTGCCATCACGACGCATAATGTGAAAAGTCAATATATCTGAATAAGAATAATCAAGTTCAATATTAGCAGAGGCATATTCTTCAAGACTTTTCAGTACATCCTTATGCAAAGCACAGAACACCTGTGTAAGTGCATTGCCAGGCATATTGCATACAATACGTCTTGCCAAATAGTTTTCCACCAAGTCAATCACTTTGTACATTTCTGCTTCTGAAAGTTCATTAGTAGAGGCATACTTCAAAAATTGAATGAAGAATACATTGGCCACGTCTGTTTCGATATTGCAGATATGACGCATTTTCTCAGAAAGTTTGGCGGTGAAGAGTTTTGCCTCCACCACTTGCTGATAGTAATGTGCATAGTCCAACATTTCAATCAATTCTTCTTTACGGTCATGCCCTTCCATGTACTTCTTCCATTCGTAATAAATATTAGACAAACGAACAGGGCGTTGCAGCTGTTGCTTGATGGTGAGATAATCGCGCAAAAATCTTGTTGGTTGGCTTTCTGTTGCAAGTTCTATCTTTTGCCAATAGTTCTTGAAACACTCCAGTTGCTCTTCTGGTGTCAAGGACATCAGAAGATAATTGCGTATCTTGTCTGCCTCTGTAAGAGCCAATCCAGTAGAGTTAAGACTTTCAAAAATGAGCTGTGCATCATCATCTTTGTCCAATTCTATTGAAATGATTTGCAAGCGTTCGATGGCATCAAGCAATTGGTCAAATGACAATAATTGTGGTCTTCTCGTCAACTTCTCATAGAAATGGTGATAATTGCGAGTAATCTTAGACTCTTCATTAAAGGAACCCTCACCATTAAAAATCTTGTCGTAGGCAATTCGGTCATTCTCAATAGGTACTAATTTAATTTTACGTTCGGCGTTACAGAACTTAGCATTCAAGAAAACCTCATAAGCTTCTTCAACTCTCTTCTTATCACTTATTTCTATAGCATCATCTTTCACTGCCTTTATTCCAGCCAAAAGAAGAAGTGAAATGGTGGTCAAACGTTGCTGTCCATCTATTACCAACCTATTGTAGCTATTATTATCGGCAGACGATGTGACGATAGAACCAAAGAAATGAGAATATCTGTTTAAGTGACTTAGCTTTACCAAGTCGCTAAGCAGCTGATCGCAATTGTCTATCAACCAATCGTAATTACGCTGATAGACAGGAATTACAAATTGGATTTTATTGCCTTCTATAAATTCATATAACGGTTTTGCATAACCTTTCATACTTAGTTCCTTTCGTTTTTATTCAACCAATCCCAGCTCTTTCAGATACCCTTCAATCTCCTTGTCAAGGTCGGTACGTTTGGCTTCCAGCTCCTTGATTTCTTTTATCACGGCATGAATATCAATAGGCTCTTCTTCCTCGAATGTATCTACATAACGCGGAATGTTGAGGTTGTAATCGTTTTCGGCTATCTCCTCCAAGGTGGCAAGGTGGCTGTATTTCTCAATCTCCTTGCGATCACGGTAGCTCTCAACAATCTTCTGAATATGCTGTGGGCGCAGCTTGTTCTGTGTCTTTATCTTCTCAAAATCCTTGCTGGCATCAATGAAGAGAATACTGTCGTCTTCCTTACGGCATTTCTTAAACACCAGAATACAGGTAGGGATGCTTGTTCCATAGAAGATGTTGGCAGGCAGACCGATGATAGCATCCACATAGTTTTTCTTCTCAATGAGGAAGCGGCGGATTACCCCCTCAGCATTTCCACGGAAGAGAACACCATGAGGAGCAACGCAAGCCATAGTTCCACCCTCGTTTAAGTGATAAAGCATGTGGAGTATGAACGCATAATCAGCTGTTTTGCGTGGAGCAAGCCGCCCTGCTTTGCTGAAACGGTCATCATTGTTGAACTTATCTGCAGCACTCCACTCTGCAGAGAACGGAGGGTTGGCAACAACGGCATCAAACTGAGTGTCACCAAAAGCATCGGCTTCGAGTGTGTCTCCATTCTCAATACGGAAGTTGCTGAATTTGATGCCATGAAGGAGCATATTCATGCGAGCAAGATTGTAGGTTGTGGGATTCTTCTCCTGTCCGAATATCTCATTAGCATGTCCTATACTTGCTGCATGGAGCAGTAAAGAGCCGCTACCGCAGGTTGGATCATAAACATTGCGAAGGCGTGCATGGCCGAGGGTTACAATTTCAGCCAAGATACGGCTAACTTCCTGCGGAGTGTAAAACTCACCGGCTTTCTTTCCTGCACCGGCGGCAAACTGGCTAATCATATACTCATAAGCATCGCCAAGAATATCAATCTCTTGTGAAGCCTCTACGCCAAAATCTATGTCATCGAGGGCAAGAAGTACATTACTGACCAATGTATTTTTATCATCGGCTGTCTTGCCTAATTTGGGCGAAGCGAGGTCTATGTCTGAGAACAAACCGCCAAAGTCCTCTTCGCTATCTTGCCCCAGAGTACTATCTTCAATACGCTTCAAAGAACGCTCAAGTATCGGCAGGATATTTTCTTTCTTTTTAATACTCTCAATAACAGATGAGAACAAGAAACTGGGTTCTATGAAATAGCCAATGTTTTCGATACATTCGGTCTTTACGCTCTCTTGTAGTTCTTCTATATCGGTATCTTTTTCCATTGCCCATAGTTCTTTGAAGGTAACATCGTCATCCACTAAGGCGTCATTGGCATGTTTTTCAATCTTCTCTGACAGATATTTATAAAAGATAAAGCCTAATGTAAAATACATAAAGTCGCTTGCCGACATATTGCCACGCAACTTGTTTGCGACTTCCCAAAGCTGGTCACGGAGTTTCTGTTGTAATTCCTCGCTCATATTGTTATTTCCTTTCTATTTTCAACGTTTCACTAACAAAGACGTTTGTATCGTCTTTATCTGTTATATACTGATGGCAATACATACCTTTCCCCTCATTTAGAATTATAACGCTATTCCATAAGGCGGTTTGACTTATTGTATGCCCTGGGTCTAAACAAAATATTTTCCTAATAACACCTTCTTGCTCTTCATAACCAATGGCAAGTATTGCATGAGCACCACCTTTAAATGTAATTGCAGTAACCAAAGGTAAGTTGTCGTCTATTCCTTTTTTAAGTTCCTCTACATACGAAGCTTGGGCTGATTGAGAAATCATATATTGCCGCACTGACGACATAACCTCTTTTGCAAAAGAATGAGACAACTTTTCTTTGATTTCTGAGAAATAGAAACCATCACGACACAACCCTTCCTTTACAAAAAACTCCTTGAAAAGCCTTCCCTTGGCAGTGTTGCCTTTAAACGATGTATTTAAGTTTGTAACTTGATTACGAGTGAAGACCTTTAGTACTATAAGATTCATCATCATTGAATAAACGGCGCAAGCTCCATCCATATCTCCTTGTTGTAGATGGACTGATTGCCACTTACGGTTATACACACAGACTCCTAAAGCTGTTATATCTAAACCTCTTATTATCTTTATCATTGTTGAATATATTATTCCCAGCTGAATGTTCGTATGATAGAATTCAAGCGTTCAAGTATCCTTGTCAATGTTTTGCGTTTTTTTATTAATCCTAAATGCTTTTCTTTCAACGCCTCTTGTATGATTTCTGGTTGTTCTTTTTGCAAGTAATCATATTCAGACAGGTAATGATTGAGAACCGTTACATCCAAGCCCTCTTCTTTTGCAAGTTTATCTACAGCATTGTTCCGCTCAGTCGTGATATAGTTGTTCAATCGTTCTTCAAGGTCGCTTGTACCATCAGACTGTTGTTTGCGTGCCATAAAGTTATCTCGGTCATCATCCACGTTCTGCTGTATAAAGCCATCAATCAGTTTTGCTTTGTTACGTAACTCAGCATCTTTAATCATCGTATCAATAATATACGTACGTTTTTCCTTATAATCTGCGCTGTAAGGATTGAGATCAGCAATCAGTTCAAGTATGTAAGTTACATTGATAATATCACTATGCAACAATTCTAAACAGAAATCAATATCATCAATACCTGACTCTGTTGAAGTTTTCGTGGACTCTGTATCTTCGTCAGGCGTTTGATTTTCTTCTGAAGGCTTACAGCCACCGGCAAATGTATCGTAAATATCAAGGTATTTGCTTCGGAAGTCCATAAATTGCTGCTCTGTCATACCAAGATCTGCAGCATCTTCTTCAAATTCATCGTAAACCTGAATCTCTGCATGTTTCTTAATGACATCACGGAATGCAAGGATAAACAGCTTTTTATCTTTCTCGCTCTGCAACAAATCTATGCTGCTGGGAGTTGGGTATTGTTTTAAGAAGTTTGTCGTAAGTTCCTGATAATTCTTCTTGACTTCATTAAAAGGCGGACGGACAATATCTTCAAGATTATTGCTGTTACTGAAAAGCTTAATAGAAGCATCCACATTGCTTTTCAAATCACGGAAGCAAACAATCTTGCCAAAACGTTTCTTTTCATTCAATACACGGTTTGTACGACTGAATGCTTGTAATAATCCATGATAGTCCATATTCTTATCCACATAGAGTGTATTGAGTTTCTTGCTGTCAAAGCCCGTCAGGAACATACCGACTACCAGACAAAGGTCAAGTGGCTTCATGTCTGTTTTCTTTTTCTTCATACGAAGATTGATGTCATCATAATATGCACGGAAGTTTTCTGTAGTGAAACTTGTACCGAACATATTATTATAGTCATCCATAATAGCCTGTAACTCATCTGCTTCGCCCGTGCTTTCACTCACATAGCTACCAGTATTCATACCTGTAAGGGCGTCATCCTGACTGCTGTTAGATGCGTATGTAAACACGGCTCCTATTCTAATTTTGGGATCAAGACTCTTGAATATTTTATAATATCGAATAAGTGTTGGCACAGACTGCACGGCAAACAAAGCATCAAACTCGCCATCAAATGTTGATTTATTGAAATTATTAAGGATAAATTTGGCAATTTCCGTCATACGGTTTTGGCTAGCATTATCTACATCGGCATTGCCATGATAATATTCTATGAGGAAACCAAGTACATTTTCATCAGCAATAGCATCCTTTATCAGATACTTATGAAGGCAGTTGCCGAAGATTTCCTTTGTTGTATGACCATCCACAGCATTCTCAACGAAGATTGGTGTACCTGTAAATCCGAATATCTGTGTATTGTCGAAAAACCTGACGATATTCTTATGGCAATCTCCGAAATGACTGCGATGACACTCATCAAAAATCATCACGATACGAGAATGACGGATTTCTTCAATCCGCCTGCTATACCACTGCTTACTTGCAGCGGCATTGAGCTTCTGGATGGTGGTGATGATAATTTTGGAATTACCATGAAGGCGCTTCACAAGTTCATCTGTGTTATCGGTACTGTCAACAGCACCTGGCTCAAATGCCTCATATTCGGACTGCGTCTGTGTATCAAGGTCGTGCCTGTCAACTATAAACATAACCTTGTCCACATCGTCTAATTCGGCTACAAGCTGAGCAGCCTTAAATGAAGTCAGCGTTTTTCCGGCACCAGTTGTATGCCATATATAGCCATTGTTATTGGAATTTTTTACACGGTCAAGTATCTTCTCAACAGCATAGAACTGGTAAGGACGCAACACCATTAGGCATTTATCTCCTTCGTGCAGTACGATATACTTGCCTATTATCTTGCCTAACGTGCATTTGTCAAAGAAGCTGGTGGCGAACTTTTCCAATTCATTGAAAGGAACATTAGCCGCGTCTGTCCAATTGAACGTGAATTTGTAGCCACTATTCGGATTGTTGGCAAAATAACGCGTGTTCACTCCGTTGGAGATAACAAACAGCTGCACATAGTCAAACAGTCCATGGAATGAGGTCTTATGATAACGTTGTATCTGGTTGTAAGCCTGTTTCAGCTCTACCCCTCTGCGCTTCAGCTCTATCTGAACCAAAGGTAAACCATTTATCAGTATCGTCACGTCATAACGACACTTCTTTCTTCCTTCAACAGTAATCTGATGGGAAACCTGAAACTCGTTCTGACACCAGTGGGTGCGGTTCAGGAATTCCACCCACAGGCGTTCTCCATCATCCAGTTCAAGTGGAAAGAGGTCACGAAGTTTCTTTACCTTTTCAAAACGTGTGCCACCCTCAAGATAAATCAATATTTTATCAAATTCGGCTTCGGTAAACTCGGTACGCCCAATCTCTTCCAGTCTCTTCCTGTTATGTTTCTCAAGTTGACTTTTGAAATTTGTCCGGAGATTTTTCTCTTCTTCAATCTGTACATACTCATAGTTCATTTGCTGAAGAGTAGCAATAAGTCCGTTCTCAAGAGCAGCTTCACTTTGTACTGGCATATTTATTATTCTTTTGTTATTATTTGTTTAACATATAAGGTTATTCTTCGGTTGACCTAAGTAATTCTCTCACATTAACCTTTAGCACCTTGGCGATTTCAAGAAGGTTCTCAAGGGACGGCTGCACTTTATTGGAACACCACCGAGAAACGGTATTCTCTGTACGACCTATTTCATTCGCCAGCCATTTGCCAGACAATTGTTTTTCTGCCAAAACAGCTTTAATTCTATTTATCACCTTTTTCTGTTGATTTATCATTGTATATTGCAGAATACGTAAGTACAAAGATACACTTTTAAGGTTATTTTTCCAAACATAATTAAAAGTAATTGATTTTTCCGTATAAAATTCTTGCTTTAGAATTGTATTTCAGCGGAAAATGATTATCTTTGCACTATAAGATTAAGTGGTCTTTGAAGTAATGCAGAATAAAGAATTGGAAAGAAACGCACTCGTTTCCAAGTCGTAACCCTTTTATCCTTTATTATTTCTTATTCTATTGATTATCTGAGAGATACAATATTTTTGAATCTTTTCCTCGCGTAGTCTGTTGCAATAAGCATCTTTGCCTTTTTCTCGCTCTCACTCAGAGGTGCTCGTCCCAAAAGCGTGGCATCGCCACTCTTAGCAAACTCCATCAGCTTGCCGATAAAGACTTCCTGCTCGGGTGTAGGAGGTATGTTATGCAGTATCTCATTTTTCTCGGGGCGGTCGATACCGATGTCTTTGGCAGTACGAAAATCGCAAATCTCCGCATAAAAGTAATAGGAGCGAATGTAATCGGCTGATTACAAAAGGAAAACATAATATAGAATAATAAAAGGTGAACGATTTGGAAACGAGCGAGTTTCTTTCCCTTTCTTTATTCTGCAATGTCTCAAAGACCACTTACCTAACGTTGCAAAGGTAGTCTTTATTTTCGATGAAAACAAGAGAAAGCCACACTTTTTTATCAGTCCGTTTCATTTTTCCGCACTTGAATTGCCGTTTTATGCCCAAAGCCCATCCTCGTCGTGATTTTGCTGTCTAATACTTCCTTTTTATTGTCTTCATCATCCTTTTGCGTGTTAAAAATAAAATTTTTCTGTGCAATTCCTTGCAAATTAAAGAAGAATAACCTATATTTGCGCTTAGGAAAAAACAACTTAAACGTTCATGCTTATGAAGACAACGTTGATTTTACCAATTTCAGCCCCCTTGACATAAAGAACGCCACTTTCGGCAGTCAAGGGAGATATGCAGGACTCTACGAAAAGGCTTTGCATTAATCAATTTTCGCACACACGATACAATCCATCCAACTTTTATTTTACGGATTTTCTCTCTTTACCGTTTTTATTGCGGATATCTTATCAGACTGAAAAAGAACATAGACAGTATTAACTTATGGGACGACATTTACACGAAACAGCATTTCTAATAGTTACAGCCTTATTCATTCCCGTGCAGTCCCGTGCGCAGTCACCCGGTCAGGTCAGCGGTGCGGAGGCATGGCTGAAGACCGTCCCCCTGACGACGGATCTGCAGGGGTACTATCATTGGCGCGACTTCTCGGGCGACTCCGTTAGAACCAACCTCTACGATGCCAAGGGCGCAGCCTACGGTGGTGAGTTCACGCAGCGGCACACATGGATACGGACTTTCAACTTCAACCCCGCCCTGAACTTCTCCGAGGGGAATCAGCCGAAGGAGAGTCTGCTGAAATACTCCAACCTCGCGCAGATGACCGTCATCGGGGTGTTTGCCCCGACGACTACCGCCTATAACAAGGACGAGGTGCTATATGCCGTCAGCGGACGCAAGGGTGCGGGAAGCCTCGTGAGCAGGGACAAGGCGGTCGGGCAGCAGGGCATAGAACCGCTCGACTACGGAAGCACGGCCGGCGAGGACCTTCTTTATTCGGGGAGCGAGAGGCAGACCGCAGAGGAATTCAAGTCCACGAGTCCCCGCATCGTCTCATACATCAGGGCATGCGCCCCCGTGCATTCCGTGTGGGGAGAAGGCAGACGTGCGACCATCACCACGGGAACATACAGGGACGGAGACGTCAATTTCACGACAGCCTTTGACAAGTCCCTGTTCGGGGGTGGTGCGCTCAATGGCTACACGCCCGAGCTCATCGCATACGGCAGGACGCTCACGCCGCTGGAGCGCAGGCAGGTGGAGACCTATCTCGCCATCAGATACGGCATCACGCTCAACGGTTCATACTATACGGGGACTGGCAACCTTTCATGGGACAGGGACGAAAGTGCCGCGTACCATCACAGGGTGACGGGCATCGGGCGCGACGATGCGGGCGACCTCTTCCAGCCCCTCTCCACGACGAGCTACGAGGAAGCACCAAGATACTCTACTGAAAAGACATACGACAGCTTCAGAGACGCAGACCCATACGGCCTGCCGACGAGCCAACGCCTTCTCGTCATGGGACGCGAGAATGGCTCTCCCATGCCCGACGGCGGCTTTATGATATGGGGCGACGACAATGCCGCCACGACCACCGTCGAGACGGAAGGAAAAACACCGTGGCACGTCATGAACCGCAGGTGGCTCGTCAGGACGAACATCGACTCCACCGAGTACAGGAAGGACATCTGGACGCAGAACGGTATCACCGTCACCTCCGACGGTTTTATGGATGCAGTGTCGCAGAATGAGCCCAAGGAGGGCGCATACATCGTCAGTTCCCCGCTCGACACGGGAAACGGTACGATGGAGTACACCAACCCGAGACTCCATCCCGCCTACAACGTGGGCTTCACCGAGGCATCGGGCACGAAGTGCGCATACGGCTTCAACGTCAGCGCACGGGGTGAGATCCGAATCGTAGAGGACGGAACAATACAGAATCGTGTCTTAACAGGCAATACGGGCGGAAAGAGTTTCATCGTACGCAGAAAAGGAAACAGCGTAACCTTACTCATCGACGGCAGGGGCAGCAAGGAGCTGCAGATAACCATACCCGTTGAAAGCACGGCAAGGGCAGCCTGCATGATTTTCGAGACGACAGGCGGCGAGACTGCATTAAATATCCCAAGACTGCGCAGAAATGGATTCGGAGACAGCGGCAACATGGTCGAGCTCGGATATGGAGTCCTCGCCAAAGGCAACAAGTTCGCAGGCACGGACTACCGCAACGTCTTCATGCTCATAGACAGAGGTGCGGGCGACAAGACCGACATACATGAAAACATCATCATCAGATGCTCGCGCAAGGACGCGAGCCGTGAAAAACTCGTCTTCGACAACATCTTCATGGACACCGACGGCAGTGGATCCGACACGTTCACCTTCGCCAGCTTCGACGGCATACTGGCACGGCTGACACCGCACGATGCGAGCTGTACGGGCGGAAAGCCGCGAAAGGACGGCAGCCTTGACATCAGCATGGTGGTCGGCCTGCCGAGTTTTTCATACAGCCTGCTGGCGGACTCCGTGGAGAATATGGAGAAAGGTGCCGTAGCTTCACGGGGAATCTTCGCCACAAGCACGCACACGGTGAAGAACCTGCTCCCAGGAAACTACAGTCTGCTCATTAAGCAGAACGCGGGCATCGACATCATGGCGGAGAGCACGGGAGGCGTTGAGTATGCCCATGCGGTCGGTCGCCGAAAGCAGGGAGAGGTCACATGGACTATTCCCTCGCTCACCTCCGACTACAGGGCGGGACTCTGCACCACGCTCGGACTGGGAAAGAACATCCTCCACGGCTTCGACGTGAAGAATGCCACGGCACAAGTCGTGGTCGAGGGTAAGCCCATGGGTGCTGCCGTCACCCTGAATGGAGGTGACGCACTCGGCATCATCTTCACCCCCGACACGGTAAGCTATACGGTAAACGGCATCGTCGTCCACCGTGCGGCCAAGAAAGCCGGTCTCGGCTGGCTCTTCGGCATGGGCTTCAACAAGGGACTCTCGACCATCGACGGGCTGAGCATCGACGGCGGAGACTTCGCCCTGACGAGCGTTTCGAGGGGCGTGGCCTACGAGACGAAGAAGGCGGTCGAGGACAGCATGGCGGTAATGATCGGCAGCGAGTGCAGCTCGAGCGTGCCCAAGGCACAGACAAGGTCGGCAGAAAACACCTCCTTCATCGAGAGGCAAGCCCATTCTGCCCTCACTGTGACAAGGAAGGACGTGACCGGTATGGCGTTCAGTGCCGAGCTGAAACTCGCCAAGGAGACCGATGCCGAACTGCTCGTCTATGACACATCAGGAAGGCTGCTGAGCCGGACGGACATGGCGGGAGGCACCATAAAGCGTGCCGACTTCACCGTACCGCAGACGGGCGTGTACGTCGTTAAAGCGCTCACCTTAGAAGAGGAATTCACAAAGAAGATAATGGCAACCTACTAAACCCCAACGGCTATGAAGACAAAGCATTACCTCATATCGGCGGCATTACTGACAGCCATCACCGCAGCCATCGCTGCGACGCATATATACAAGGGACAGGACAGTGCACGTGAAAACAACGGCACGAGTATATCACAATCCATGGCAGCACAGACCGAGACATTCACGAAGAACGTCCATAACGCAGAAAAAGCTACGCAGGGAATATCACGGACGGCAAGGAAGGAGGATAAGTCAAAGACGACAGCAGCAGCAACTTCTTCCGTTATGGCGACCACCTACACGGCAGACCATGCCTCGGGCATCATAGGACAGCCCGACGGACGGGTTTCGGACAACCCCGAGGACAACATCTTCGAGATAACAGTCGAGAAAGTCTCTCCAAATATGCGCGCATGGCTGGTCTATGACCTCAAGGGCGTAAGCTCTGGTCAGGGCATCAGCAGGAGCATCAACGACCGCATGGCTGTCGGCGGCTACCTCACGGCACTTTCCAAGGAATGGAAGACCGTCAGGGAGGAAATAAGTCCCGAGTGGCTGAAGGACGGCAAGAACACCGTCCTCTTCACCATTCCGACGGATGCTTCCTACGCCTATTCGGTCAGGAACGTACATATCGAAACCGTAGCGGATGCTAAGACAAAGACTAATACCAATAAGCAGGAAGAAATAATCCTTTCCTCCGCCCCCATAGCCTATGACGGTCAGACCTACCTCCACGGCTTCGTGCGAGGGAAGGCAAGCCGTGTCTCAGTGAACGGCACAATCCTCACCGTCCATGACGGAGAATTCGAGGGCATCGTGCCATCTACGGGCAGACACCTCACGCTCACGGCAACCATTGCGGGCAGAGACATCAGCAGAACCATTGCACCTGTACAGGGAGGCAGGGCGGACTATGCCCGTGCCCTCGTGTCCGTCGGTGGAAAGGCGGAGAAGCAGTTCCTCGCACACAGGGCGGACAGCATCGCCATCGGCGGCAACGTCCTTTCCGTGAAGGCTGCGGACATCGCAAGGAACGGCAGATACTCCGTCACGACACTCCGTGAGACGGACATCCCAGCTTTGGACTATGGCATGACCAACGTCACCGCCAAGGGAGACGGTTACCGTTTTCTGCCCCACGGCAACCACTTCGAGGGCAAGGGTGCGACGGTGAAGATAAAATACGACCGCACGCGAATTCCGAGCGGTTTTACAGAAGACGACATCAATACCTATTACTTCGACCAAGACACCAGGCACTGGGTGGCTTTGGAACGTGTGAAGGTGGATAAGGCTACAGCCTGCGTGGTATCGAAGACGACGCACTTCACCGATATGATCAATGGTGTAATCAAGGCACCGGAGTCACCACAGACCGACGGATTCACACCAACAATGATGAACGACATCAAGGCAGCGGATCCGACATCAAAAATCAATCTCATTACACCTCCTACAGCCAACAACCGAGGTTCTGCCAATCTTCAGTATGGCTTTGAAATGCCTCCCGCACGCAATGGTATGGCTCCTTCTTTGGGCATACAGTACAGCAGTGAAGGCGGTAGTGGATGGCTTGGAGAGGGTTGGAATCTCTCTGTTCCTTCTATTACGTTGGATACTCGCTGGGGTGTTCCAAGATACGATACAAGTAAAGAAACCGAGACTTATTTGATGTCGGGTTCTATGCTTTCCACGATGGGTGACGACGGCAAGATGGGTGTGGCTCACCGTGGTGAGAAGATGAACCGAAAAGCGGACAGACAGTTCTACACTCGGCAGGGAGGAGACTTCAGCCGTATTATCCGAAAGGGTAATTCTCCTGCCGACTATACTTGGGAAGTAACCGACAAACAAGGAATCAAATATATTTATGGTGGAGAAGGTGCCGTTCTCAAAGGTACCATCACCGATGCAAGCGGTCAAAGCCGTGAGGTAATTACCGAATGGAAGCTCAAACGTGTGGAAGAAACACACGGTGATTATATCGAATACGTCTATGAGACAGCCGACGAACCTGTTCGTGGTGGACTTGTGGCAAAAGCCATTTATCTTAAGGAAGTACGTGCTGGTAATAGCGGACAAGCACCCCACACAGTGGTTGTCTTAGAAGGCAGTAAACAGAAACGACTCAAAAACAACAATGCAAGATATGGCTTCCTAACCTCATCGAATCGTTTGTTAGAGAAGCTAACAGTGAACTTCCAAGGAAGTACGCTCCGCAGTTATGCCTTTACCTATGGCGAGGGTGCGTTCAACAAAGATGTGCTTACGGGTGTAAAGCAACTCGATGACAAAGGTGCAGAAGTGTCTTATCAGAATTTCGACTATTATGATGATGTACAGGCTGCTAAGGGGTATGTGCCTTTTAAGAACAGCCGAGAGAAGTGGGATACCCATAATGACAGATTGGATGCTGGGTTCCTCAACCCGATTACAGCTGTGGGTGGTCGTTTCAGTGATAAACCCACTGCATTGGGCGGTTCATTGAGTTCATCCATTGGTGGATCATTCTATGCCGGTGTCGGTCTTGGCGATGGTAGTGCAACGACAAGTAATACAGCAGGAGCATCTTTTAGTTATTCAAATGATAAATCAAGCGGACTGTCCACCTTTGCGGACATCAATGGTGATGGTGCCCCCGACAAGGTGTATAAGAAAGATGGAGCTATCTATTACAGACCGCAACAGCGTTCCGTTGATGGTGCGGTTATCTATGGAGAGCCCATCCGAGTTCGTGGTATCAGCAATTTCTCTAAGTCTAGTAGTAACTCCTACTCTGGAGGAGCCGATGTAAAAGCAGGATGGCAAAAGATTGTTGCCACCCTTGGTACAGACCTCTCCAAGACCTCATCCAAGACTACAGTTTATTTCTCCGATATCAATGGTGACGGATTGGTAGACCTTGTTTCTGACGGAAAGGTATATTTCAATCATATAGAGTTTGATGCTTCAGGCAATGCCATACCAACCTTTACGCTGAGCAGTGCAGACACACCAAGTCCCATTATTTACGACAATAGCAAGTTAGATACTTCCGTTGGAGCAGTCACGCCCGAAGAACAAGCCGAGGTCATTGCCAATTCTCCTATGGAGGATATGGTGCGTGTATGGCAAGCACCGGCAGCTGGTATTGTGAATATTTCGGGTGAAGTACGTTTGTTGAAGCCGACTGGTGACTTCGACCAGTCGGAATACGATAAGGCAGACGGTGTGCGTGTTGCCATCCAAAAAGGTGGTACGGAACTATGGCAGAAGATGATAGCCAAAGGTGACGAAACCGGTTATCCTGCCACCGCTTCAAATATCACTGTTCAAAAAGGTGATAAGATTTATTTCCGTGTACAGTCCGGCAATACCGAAACGAGTAACGGTGCATTCGATAACGTCACTTGGTCACCGGAAGTAATCTATCAAGGACTAACATCGGGAATACAGCCCAATGGCTACACCTCCAATGTATACAAGGCTACCGAGGGGGCTGTTTATACCAGTGAGGGTGAGATAGGCGTTAATGCCAAAGATATAACATTCTCCGGTAAATTCGTCAAGCCATCTACAACCGACGAGTTGACTATCCGTATCATTGCTGCCAATAACAAGACGGATGAACAAGGGAACAGCAATCCCAACTATGGGAAACGTACCGTATTCGAACGTACTTTTGCTCCCAAAGAATCTTTTAATGGAGATATAACAGCCTCTTATCAAGTAGCAGACGGCTTTGATAACCTTTCCTGTGAGGTTGTCGCTTCCTCCAACGTGGATTGGGCATCGCTGTCGTGGAAACCCATTGCCACTTATCGTGATTCCGTAGGTTCACCTATCAATGTGAATTTGGGTGTGCGATACAGCACTTATTCCGACACAAAGAGTTTACCAGCAGCCTATACCTCCACACAAGGTACAAGCCTAACGGTAACACCTACCGTACAGTTATCCTCTAACAACGTAAGCGGTAAGGTAACACTTACAGCCAAAACGGCAACGTCACTTATTTCCAAGAAAGAATATTCCATCGTTAATGGTTTGATATTTGGCGAACCGATGCAGATTACTTCCGCACCGTCTGAAAAACTTTGGTTCGAGTTCTTCTATTCCGAGACATTGGATGGTGTCAATGTAACGTTGTCGACAGTAAGTGTGGTGCCTTCGTCTTCTCCTGTCGCTACTAAGGTTAATGCCGGTTTCTATGCCAAGATGCAGGACAAGGGCTTTGGTGATCTTTATCGTGGTTGGGGCGGATTTGTGTACAATGCCGCTGACGGACGCTATGCCAAGCCTATAGATGAAAGTCTGCTAAAACTCCCAAAAAGTGAAAAAGACAGGCTCGACCCTATGAAGATGGTCTTTACACCTTTAGGAACGGACTTGAACACCTTGTCACGCTGGACAGGACAGAGAACAGAAATCTACCTTACGGCAACGGAAGCCGGAACAGCTCGATTGACGGAGCAGGATGTTGTACTTGGTAATCTCTTTGGAGAGATGGCTAATGACAATACAGTAAGCGGAGACTGCCTACAAGGGACAGGTGCATTTGCCATCACACAAAAGACCACCAGCACCAGCACTGTCATACAGACAGGTGTAAGTATGCTCACGGTCAACAATGCCACAGGCAGCAGCACCACTAAATCCACCATGATGGACTTCAATGGTGACGGCTACCCCGACATCCTTGCCGGCGGTATAATCCAATACACCAACACTCAAGGTGGTATCAGTGGAGAAAAGACAGATATTGGTACTATCAAGAGTAGCAATCTATCACAGACATGGAGCCTTGGAAGTATCCCTGTTGCGTCATTCTCAATAACGATACCACACGCTAAGAATTCTAAGAGTAACAATAATAACCTGAAGTCATCACTGGAAGGCAAAGCCAGCGTCAGTTTGTCATTGGGCACTCCTAACAATGAGGATTGGAGCGAAGAGAGCTTTATTGATATCAATGGTGATGGTTTGGTGGATCGGGTTTATCAGAATGGTGATGTTAGGTTAAACTTCGGATATACATTCTCCAAGCCAATCAAGTGGGATTTTGATAAGATACAAGGTGGTAACGCCACAACGTTCAGTACCGGTGGTGGTTTCAGTATCGGCAGTGGTAGTTATTCCGGGGGCATCGGACTTACGACTTCTGAAAATAAAGAAAAGTACAACCTTACCGACCTGAATAGTGACGGTTTGCCGGATAGAGTATGGATAGAAGGTAATGGCTTACTGGAGGACTACACCGTGCGTGTTGCATTCAATAATGGTTCATCTTTTGACCAGCCAATAGTGTGGAAGAGTGCTAAATCATTGTCAAATGCTTCTTCTACCTCAGAATCCGTCAATACCTCCTTTACCACACCTGTTACAATTCCTGTTGTAAACGTCAAGATTGCCGTCAATCCTGGGGTGTCACTCAGCCACAGCATCAATCGCCCTACCTATGCTTTGCAAGATGTGGACGGCGACGGCTACCTCGACATCGTAGAATCCGATAAGGAAAGTGAACTGAAAGTAACCCGCTCTGCCATCGGCAGAACGAACATGCTCAAGAGCGTGACCAACTCCCTTGGCGGAACCTTTACACTGGACTACGAACACAGCACGCCTACCTACGGCCTGCCCGGTGGTAAATGGGTAATGTCGTCCGTAACCATTGACGATGGTATCCGTGATGATGGACCGATGATGAAGACGATGTTTGCCTATTCAGATGGACAGAAAGATCGCCACGAACGTGAGTTCCTCGGCTTTGGTAAGGTCGTAACCAAGAATATCGACACCGAACAGGGTGAATCCGCAGTCTATCGTCAGGCTGTGCAACTCTATGACGTGTCTACCTACTACGCACAGGGCAATGAGCTTGGAGCGTCTGTAGAGGATGCCAAAGGCAACAAGTACACCGAGACACGCAATGAATATGACGGCTACTACCTCACTGCCAACGGTGACAAGTACACTTTTACCAAGCAGACCAAGCTCTGTAGCGACCGCGCCTCTGCCTTCGTGCCGCTACGCTATACCGCCAATAAACAGTATGAGGGACAGGCAACCGGTATCACCACCTCTGAGGCTTGGAACGAGTATTACCTCACAGGCTATCACGGAGAGTTGAAGTCCTACAAGTTTAGTGATAAGGGCAAGTTGGGTGCTGACGGTTCGGGTAAGTTCGACTACCAAACCGCAATACAATATGCTCACAATGATAACAAACATATCTTCGGGCTACCTACCAACGTAACCGTAACGGGCGGTGATGGTAAGATTTATCATCAAGTTTCTGCGACTTACGATTTGAACTATGCCGACCATATTACACAGATTAAGCAACAACTCGGAAGCGGCGAAGCTGTCTCAGACTATACTTATAATGCTTACGGCAACATCATCAAGACCACGCTTCCTGCTAACAGCAAGGGACAGCGCATGTGGTACACCTACCGCTATGAGCCGGTGATGAATATGTATGTGGAGCGCATAGACGATGCATTTGGCTACCGTAGCGAGGCAGCCAACTTCGACTACCGCTATGGTATGGCACTCCGCCGTATGGATCTCAACCACTTCTATTATGAAACGGATATAGACAACCTCGGACGTGTGAAAGCTGTGCGTGGTCCTAATGAGTTGGCAACAGGTGTGCCGTACATCATTGCCTTTGACTATCAACCTAAGGCTACTTTCGGCACCAACGGTATTACAGCGCCTGCTTATGCAGTGACCAAACATTACGACATACAGCACCCAAGCGATGATATGGAGACCGTAACCTTCGTGGATGGCTTCGGACGTCCCGTTCAGGTGAAGAAAGACGGTGTGGTAACGACAGCTGCCAAGGGTAGTGCTCCGAAAGACGAGACCGTGATGATTGTCAGCGGACGCAATGTCTATGACGCTTTCGGTCGTGTGGCTAAGGCTTACTACCCTGTAACCGAAGCAGTGGGAAGCAAGACAACTTTCAACAAGGCTTTTGACAACGTGTCGCCAACCGTAACGGTTTATGACGTGCTTGACCGTGCCATGAAGGTAACACTTCCGGACAATGCTGAGACCAAGACGGAATACTCTACGGACGCAGGTAGCAATGCACTCGTAACGACTGTAACTGATGCGTTGGGTAATCGTCAGGCTACCTATACCGATGGTAGTGGCAAGACCGTGAAGACCGAGCAACTCAGCGGACCTGATGGTATCATTACCACTTCTTTCGAATATGACGGCATCGACCGCCTTGTCAAAGTAACAGACACCGAGGGCAATGTAACGACATCCGTCTATGATATGGGCGACCGTCGCACAGAGGTGAACCACCCTGCCAGCGGTATCACCACATTTACTTACGATGCTTTAGGCAATGTACTCACCAAGCAGACAGCCAACCTCAAGAAGGAGGGCAAAACCATCAATTACGAGTACGACTACGGACGTCTGACGGCTATCAACTATCCCGACCATCCGGAGAATAACGTGAAATACCATTACGGTGGTATCAACTCTTCTCACAACCGTATCGGCAGATTGATGCTTCGTGAGGACGGCAGTGGCGCTATCGAGTATTACTACGGTAAGATGGGTGAGGTCTTGAAGACCGTGCGCACGCTGATTGTGCCAAACCAGGCTGTGGCAACCTACGTAACACAGTGGAAATATGATAGCCACAATCGCCTATTGGAAATGATTTACCCCGATGAGGAAAAGGTCACCTACGGCTACAACCTCGGTGGGCAGGTAGACCATGTGCGTGGCTACAAGTCCTATGGCTACGATTATGTGAACAAGATTGGTTATGACAAGTTCGAGCAGCGCACCTATCTGAAGTATTGCAATGGTGCTGAGACCTTCTACAGCTACGACCCTGCACGCAGACGTTTGCAGAACCTCGTGGTCAATGCTAAGGCAGGTATTATTATGGACAATGCCTACAGCTACGACGCAGTGAGCAACGTGCTCGGCATACAGAACAATGCTCCACTCCCACAGAGTGGCAAGGCAGGCGGACAGATGAGTCATAGTTACACCTACGACCCATTGTATCGTTTGGCAAGCGCAACGGGTACTTATAAGGGAACGGACAAGAAAGCCGCTTCTTATACATTATCTATGGGCTACGACAACATGCACCGCATCACGAGTAAGAAGCAACATCTCTCGCAGACAGGTGTGCAGTTTGACGGCACGCTCAATGCAGGCTATGAACTCGCCTATACTTACGGCAAGGATGCGGGCAGAAAGTTCCAGCTTGACAATGTTCATGATATTAACTACCGAACGGAAGAAACTCCTACGGAGAGTACCAATATCAACAACGGACACAAGTACACCTATGATACCAACGGAAACCTTGTCTACATCAATACCTCTCGTGTAAAGAAAGACGGCAAGGAAGATGAAAAGGCAAGTGAGCAGAAGTATCGTTGGGACGAGGAAAACCGCTTGTTGGCAGCCGATGAGAACGGTTTTGTGAGCAACTATTGGTATGATGCCGATGGTGAGCGCACGGTGAAGACCTCAGGCGAGAACGAAGCCATCTATGTGAACTCCGAGTTCTCTAGTGGCAACACCGGTACGGCACGCTTCAGCCTTTATGTCAGTCCATACCTCGTGGCAGGGCAAGGTGGTAAGTACACCAAGCATATCTATGTAGGTAGTCAGAGAATTGTATCTAAACTTGGCGACCTCGCTTCTTATGGCGCAGACCCAAGACGAATTCCATACGCAGGCAATGAGGCTGATGGTCTTACCATTAACTACAAGGATAAATACAATCAGCAACTGCAATCCATTAAGGATAACTACAAGGCGTTTGACCAACCTTATAACGGTCAGGACAATGACGACTACGTAAACGGTCAAGGCTTCTGCTGCAACGATGGCACGCCAGAAGCAGCACAAGCAAGGGTAATGGCACGCACAAGAGCTGCGAGCGGTAACTTCAAGCCTAACGACGACTACGAGAAGATGCAGTTCTACTACCACCCCGACCACTTGGGCAGCAGTAGCTATATCACCAACCTTGACGGCGAGGTAGCTCAGCATATCGAGTACGTGCCGTTCGGCGAGGTATTCATCGAGGAGCGCAACAACACTTGGAACACGCCTTATCTCTTCAATGCGAAAGAATTTGACGAGGAAACGGGAATGTACTACTATGGTGCGAGGTACTATGAGCCACGGTTGAGTCTATGGATGACTGTGGATCCAAAGATGGAGAAATATCAGAATGTTAGTGCCTATGTATATTGTTTAAATAACCCATTAAAGATTATAGATCCTGATGGTAAAGATATTGTCTTTCTACTGGACAGAGAGGCTGCTAATGGATATGGTCATGCTGCAGTTCTCATTGGAAATGAAACCTCAGGGTGGAAATACGTTTCGATAAATGGAACAGGAGGAGGAAATCCGTGGGGAAAGAATCGAAATCCTGATTCAGGAACGCCTATAGTTGACAGTAATGGAAAGGTTGTAACTGACCTTAAAAAAGCTGTTCTTACGGCTAATTCTATTAATAGCAATTTGAAAGAGCATCATTCCTATGATGATTATACGAGAATAGCAACCTCTACAGCAGAAGACAAGCAAGCTCTATCTGCCGCAATGAAGACTTCTAAAGCTAAATACTATGGGGTTGCAGGTCCTGGTAAATCTTGCATAGATGTTGCTCAAAGTGCCTTTGCTTCTGTAGCTAATTCAAGAAAAGGATTTAATAATTCAGGAATGATAGAAGCGACCGGGGAAGCTATACCTGGAGAATCGGACTTGATACCTAAAAATTGGTATGACAAATTGTCAAAACGTATTACTCGGGTTAATATGAATATCAATAATAATACTGGCAAAAAAAATGATATTCAGATAAAACAACGGATGCATCTAAAATATTCTGAAAAAACTGATAATCGTTAATATTTTCAAAAGGTGATATGTCATTTAATGACGTATCACCTAATCCTATTTGTATATGAAAATGAAAAAAAAAGTCATTATTATATGTTTCCTGATAATTGCATTGTGTGTATTATTTCTTGAAGTCTTAAATATATCAATTGGTTATTATGGATATGGCTATGATGGAGCAAGAATGTTTTCTTTAACTAAACAGGAATCCAAAAATAATGGTGTATTTGTCAAGGATGTAAAATATAAAGTGTCCCCACTATTACATGTAAAAAGTATTTTTGTTGAAAAGGGATTTAAATGGGACAACTTCATGAACATGCACGCAATCAAGCTAACAAAAAAGGATGATACTGGAAACAATCACCCAGAACTCCCATACCAAATAATAGTTGAATATGATAAATATAACTATGATGATAGTGTTTACTGTATCGTAATCCCATATAATAAGAAACTAAAGAATAGTCATTTCAATGATACTTTGTTTTTTAGAGTTTCTATTTCTCCCTTGAATAATATAATGCACACAAGTTATTACACTCTTAAGGTGTGGGATGATACGAAAAGAGATGATATTAGGTAGTGTCTGAAACTCTCCCCGAGGATTCGGGCACGGACAAAATCGGATTTGCTTACGACACCCGATATATTGTATAAGGCAATGACACGCAGCTGGTCTTTCACGTCGGTCATACGGGTGTCCCATCTATCCCAGCATGGCACTTCCTCTGTCTCTCTGTGTCCGTAACGATTGTTGTTGGCTACTTCTAATTTTAGCCTAATCTTATGTTTTATTCTGTTATCTAATCACGACTTTGGAGTGATTTAATCCCCTTTCGGGGCAAGGGTCTTTGTGGTACAAATGGCAATTTGTGGTACAAAGACACACCTTGCTGATGTAGAAAATGGGATTATAAGCCCCTGCTGTGTTACTGCATTCATTGAATACAGTAACTCGGCGTAGGCTTGCATTCGAGGAATGCAGTAATTCAGAGTTTCCTCCATCTTTCCACATCTTCCTTGTATTGGTCGAGGTGTTCCCGCAGTACCTGTTCGACATATCCCGAAACGCTCGCTCCATACTCACCGATTCTCCGCACCACGAAGTCTAACTTTCGTTGGGTTTCCTCTGATACATACACGGCTTTGCGGTGGCTGTTGCGAAAGGGCTGGAGATATTTCCCCTGAAACTCGGATAATTGCTTTCTGTCCTTTGTTTTTCCCATTCTTTGATGAAATTCTTCGGTAGAAGTAGCCCTTTTTGTTGGCGACAACGCTGTTTCTTGATAGGACGGTTGAGAAAAATCCTCGTTACTCTCCTTGTCATTTTGTTCCTCAACTTTATCAACAGGCTCAAACCTTCTCTTTTCCTCCTCATAATCTACGGGCTGGTCAAAATCGGGCAAATCTTCGGGCTTGCGGAGCTTAACACCATAATTGCCCATATCTCGAAGGGCTTGTTCCAGACGTTGTTTCCTTAGTTCATCTATTCTTGCCATAATTTCTTAGGTGTTGCGTTATAATGCCTTTCAAGCATTGTTTGTATGTCGCTCTGTTTGTAAAGTATCTTCCCTCCGATTTTGTAGAAAGGAAGTGTTCCTAAGTTTCTGTACTCTTGGAGCGTGCGTGTGCTGAGCCGTAATTGGCTGCAAACCTCCTCGCCAGTGAGGTAAACCTCTCCGCCCAGCATCGGACGGGCGGTAGCACAATACCGCTCCAATTTCTTCAATACTCCTTCCATCAGTTGTGCAAACAACTGCATCTGAGGGTCTTGCTGTGTAATGATTTCGTTCTCTGTCATAGTTCATTCACTTTTTGCGTTCAGTAATTCCGTGATGTCGCTTTCCTTGTAATAGCACTTATGTCCAATCATTGAGAAAGGGATTTTCCCCGTATCTCTGTATGATTGCAGGGTACGTTTGCTGATGCCCAAACGCTTGCACACGGCTTCGTTGTCAAGCCATTCGTCCGTTTCGGGCGGATTGCCGATGAGTTGTTCGATACTGTGGATAAAGTCTGCAAATTCGGAGCGGTGTCGCTCCCACGCTTTGCGGTCGATGATAATGAGTTTCATTGCCTTGATTTTGTTTTGATTACTTTATTGTTACTCGGCAAACAAACTGTTATGCAGTCCATTGCCGTACTTATCGAGTGCAAAAGTAAATCCTCGGAAGCACCGCTGCAAGAAATGAGGAAAAGCAGGGAAATGTCAGGAAAACAAGAGAAAAAGCAAAGGAAATCAGTCTGCATTATTGCGGTAATGAGATGAGGTGCCGGCTCTTTTCTTTTATCACATAGCAATTATTCTTTCGACAGTTCGATAGTTCGACAAATCGATATGTAGAACTATCGATAGATAGTTTTATCGATAGATTATTTTGACGATATATAGTTTTGACAACAGATAGTTTTGACAACAGATAGTCATGACAATAAATTGTACAAACAACAGATAGTCCGTATTATCGTCAGTCCTATCTGTTGTTGGTTGTTACGCCTTGCGTCCAAAGAGCCTGAGTATGCCGTATTCTTGTCGTGCCTATACTCTCTACGGCAGCCCTGCCCTGCAAGGTTGGGAGAGATGAATACAACCGCATGGCTATTGAAAAAGGCAATACCAACTTGAAAAGAAAAATCCTGCGGTGGAGATTCTTCTCTCCATCCGCAGGACTTGACCTTGTCAGGGCAGATTAGCTGCCGTTGTACCTTTGCACGATAAGAAACGGCATCAGGGACTTTGCGTGCGCTTTTGCTTACAACGCCTTCGGGCTTGCTTCCTCCGTCAGTCTGACTGTCGGCAGATTATTGCTCTCAATGAGCAGCACTATCGTGCCTGTGAGTTCGGTGTAAAGACGGTCGTATTGCTCGTCAGAAGCAAATGTGTCCGTCAGTTCGTACCCAGCGAATGTGGCTTGAACAGCCTTGTTCGCCAACAATAAAAGTGAAAGCCTCTCGGGGAACGGTGCAGGAAGTTCCCTCTCAAACTCGTCCTCCAACACGGATACAAGCGTATCATACTTAGAAAAGTGCAAACCGTGATACAAAACCTCACTTGCCATACTCTCCGCTTCGGGGTGCGTGAAGCCTTGCGCCACGACATCGCAGTAAACTGTGAGAGCCATATCTGCCCGTGCAGTGATAAACTCCGTATCTTGCAATCTCTCGGGGTGATGCTCACTCATGTAACTTCTTAATTTCAATCGAAAATAGGAAAGTTCCTGTTTGTTGTGCTGTTTCATCTTTATCTTCATCTTCATTTAGCGTTGATATTCAATGATGGTTGCTTTGCAGCCAAAGGAAAAACTGCTTGCTCTCCGCTTGGCTTTTTTGGCGGGCAGACACGCAAAGCCTCTCTAAGTTTCCTTGTGATATTGCTGCCCATGAGTGGCTGCATTTCACGTGCAATCTTGCTCTTGCTAACCTTTGCATAGAGTTCGGTGGTGGAAATGAAGCGGTGTCCGAGCATCTTACTGACGGTTTCTATCGGCAAGCCGTTCTCCAAACAGATGGTCGTCGCAAAGGTATGTCGTGCCGTGTGCGAGGTGGCTTCGGTATGAGGTGGGAGTCCTGCCTTGATGATGATATCCCTTATCTTGCGGTTGAAATGGCTATTCGTGGGGAACTCACGAAAGAGCAAACCCTCCTTTTGTCCGTCGCTGACAATGGTGAGTATCTCTTCGGCAATGGGCAATAAAGGGACAATGCTCCTGTTCTGTGTCTTTGTGCGACAGAGCGATATGTACCTGCGCTCATCCCCGAATGTATAAACATCGTCCATTCGGAGTTTCTTCAAGTCAGAGAATGCCAGCCCCGTGAAACAGCCCAAGAGGAAGATGAGCCTGCAATGGTTGTCCACCGAGCGGTGAGGGCGATATGAGAGAAGTTTGTGTAAATCGTCAGAAGTGAGGGCATTGCGCTCGTAGGTGGGCGTTTCAATGTCTATCAGTTCAAAAGGGTCTGCATGGATATACCGCTCCTGCTGTGCCTTTCTAATAACTTGATGCAGGTGGCGCAGACGGTTGGAGACGGTGCTCTCCTTGTTTCCTAAGTCCCTAAGCATGAACAGACGGTAGCTTTCTATTAGGTCCTTGTCGGCTTCTTTGGGAAGACAATCCTCCTTCCCCCTTGTTTTCAGAAATTGTAAAAAGCTCTTCTTGCTGTCCCTAAAAGCCCTGACGGTAGCCTTTCCTATAGTCTTGCCCTGCAATTCCTCCTTACTTTCGCAGACAGCTTGGTAAAGCTCTATGAGTGATGGGGTAGGTTTGCCTTGATGCAGGAACTGCTCCTTAAGATATTCTGCCGTGATATAGTTCTCTTCCCTCAACGTGAGTTCATAGAGTGCGTGAAGTCGTTTATCTATTGAGTCCAGTTGATGATTGACATCATTCGCTCTGTTAGCTGCCACTTTTATACGTCCTATCTTTGATTGCCAATCAACGGGAGAGGTGTGCAATCCTGTTGAGAATGAAGCAGCCGCACCGTTGCAGGTGATACGGCAGCGTATAATGCACTCGTTATTCTCATTTGTCTTGCTTCTGTCTATATAGAATAGAATTGAAAATGTACTTTTCATTGTTCCATGTATGTTTTATCGTTTGTATTCCTTATAATTTCTAGTTAGTCAGACGATATTGTGCAATGAGAGGAATAATCTTCTCCACATCCCGAAAGACACGCTCTGGAGAAGTCTCTGCATACACCTGTGTGGTCTTTATTTGGCTGTGCCCGAGCATTTTCGATACGCTCTCGATAGACACGCCTTCAGAGAGTGTCATCTGCGAAGCAAAGGTGTGGCGAGCCATGTGGAAGGTCAGTGTCTTTGTGATACCACAAAGCCGTGCTATCTTCTTGAGATGGATATTTACAGTGTCGCAGCCTGGTATGGGC
>NZ_JH114152.1:81677-101245 GCF_000224595.1 Prevotella sp. C561
CTAGTTAGTCAGACGATATTGTGCAATGAGAGGAATTAAATCTTCTCCACATCCCGAAAGACACGCTCTGGAGAAGTCTCTGCATACACCTGTGTGGTCTTTATTTGGCTGTGCCCGAGCATTTTCGATACGCTCTCGATAGACACGCCTTCAGAGAGTGTCATCTGCGAAGCAAAGGTGTGGCGAGCCATGTGGAAGGTCAGTGTCTTTGTGATACCACAAAGCCGTGCTATCTTCTTGAGATGGATATTTACAGTGTCGCAGCCTGGTATGGGCAGCAGATACCCTTTGGGCGGTTCGTGACGGAACGCCCTAGTGTGAATACCTCGGTAGCGCTCAATGATGGCAGATGCTTCGGGCAGTAGCGGTATGTGGCATATATTGCCTGTCTTTATTCTCGGCTTTCGTATCCAATTCATACCAGACTCATGGATGATATGCTCTGCCGTGAGGTGGTACACATCCGTATAGGAAAGACCGGTATAGCACGAAAAGAGAAACATATCCCTCGACACCTGCTCATAGCCTTGCAGTTCGTTATCGCTTAATGCTGCTATTCTGTTTACTTCCTCCCTTGTGATGTATCGGGGTGTACCCACGTCCCAGCGGATAGAGTGAGCGATGAAAGGATAGATGTCTATGATGTGCCGTTTGTGCAGGTCTTTGAGCAGGGATGCCAGCATAGTAAGATAACCAGCCGAAGTGTTGAGTTTAAAACCCTTTTCTTTGGCAAAATACTCCTCCAAGTCTTTGATAAGGGCAGTATCGGCTTTTTGCACGGGAATATCGTCCACATGGTAGCGATGTCTGAGAAATTTTGCCAGATGCTTACGGAAAAGCAGCAGACATTTCAGTCTTCTTTCACTGCGGTCTATACCCACCCGCTCACGGAAGCGGTTGATATACTCGTCCGTATGATGAAGCAGCCCCTGCGACTCGCTGTTTAACCCGAATACAAGTTCCCTTATCTGCTCTGCCGTAACAGTGTTGTTCAACTTGCCCAAAAGCGATTCGTAAACTTGATGGACGCTTACTTGCAGTCGGTCAAGTTCGTTGTTTACTGATACGGCTTCTGCACTCTTGCCTACCAGTCTTTGTTTGCGACTGTCCCATAGATTGGGTGTACAGGCACATTTGCAACTGAACTGAACCATTGAGCGTCCGATACTGATGCGTCCCATGATGGGACTTTTCCCGTTTTTGTCCTGCGTACCTCTCTTGAGGTAGAAAAGCAGCTTCATTTTTTCTTTTTCCATTGTTTTTTGCTTGCAAAATTACACTTCTTAGAGGAACTTTGAGTGATGCAAAACATTGATAATGAAAGAGAAAACACCGTTTTAGTTACCACTTTTAGCAGTTCTTTTCCTTTCATCGTTTCTCGAACGATTTGGTAACTGAACTCTTGCTTTTTCACTCCTTTCTTAGTCTATTTCTATTGATGCAACTCAATGAGTAAACAGGCAATATCTCCTCTATTTCAATCAGATACGCATTCTTCGCCTTTTCTTGCTTCCAAATCCTATACTTCCGCATAAAAGGCAGCCAGCTCTGGCACTTTGATAAATGTTCTGAACCGTTCCTTCTGAATGATGTCGTTTGTGATGGAGAACTCATAGTCGGTCGACTTCTTGGCAAAGACCGCTGCCCAAGCATCAAAACTGTTGATGCCCTGCTTTTCCAAAGCCTGCGGGCGGAGATACTTGAACAGAAGATACAGTTCCGTCAGGCTATTGGAAATGGTCGTTCCCGAAAGGAAAGTGGCTCCCAAGTCCTTGCCAGACCGCTCCTGTATGGTGCGTATGGCAAAGAGCATGTTTAAGGCACGCTGTGAGCCGTCCGGATTGCCCAAACCCGACACACGGTCATGGCGAGTGTTGAACATCAGGTTCTTGAATTGGTGCGATTCATCGACAAAGAGGTGGTCGATACCCATCATCTTGAAATCCACGGCATCGTCCTTACGCTCTGCGATACTGTCCTGTATGTTCTGTAACTTGGCTTCAAGCGTCTGCTTGCGCTTCTCCAATCCTTTGAGCATCCCACGAGAGATGTCTCTTCCTTGTTGTCGCAACACTTCGAGATTTTCTTCCACGGAGTCCAGTTCCTTCTGCATAATCGCTTCCTGTATCTCCAAGGCCTGCGGTATCATGCCGAACTGTTCGTGCGTAAGTATAATACAGTCCCAGTCGTTGTTTTTGATATCGTTAAAAATACGTTGGCGGTTCTGCTTATTAAAATCGTTCTTACCTGGATAGAGTACCTTAGCATTGGGATAAGCTTTCCTAAAAGTGTCGGCAATATCGAAGACGTTTGCTTTCAGTCCGATAATCATCGGTTTGTTTGCCAGTCCCAACCGCTTCATCTCGTAGGCAGCCGTACACATGATGAGTGTCTTTCCCGCTCCCACCTCGTGGTCGCAGATACCGCCACCATTGGTTTTGAGCATCCACACGGCATCCTTCTGACTTTTGTAGAGGTCGGCAATACCCAATCGTTTGAGGTCAAGATCGGGAAATGTCTGGTGCGTTCCGTCGAAATTGGGTCGCACAAAACAGTTGAAAAGGCGGTTGTAACGGTCAGGGAGCTGCTGCTTGAACGTGTCAGGTGTGCGTCCGAGCCAATCGACAAAGCCCTGTCTGATTTCCTCAATCTTGGCATTTGCCATTTGTATAGCATGTCCGTCCCTGACTTTGATGGTCTTGGTCTCTCCCGTAACCTTGTCCGTCACTTCCTTGCTCTTGTTAATGTCGGGAATGGTATTGTGAAGTGCGTGCTTCAGGAGATTGATGCCATCATAGCGGCGGAACTCTCCCTGTACGGCATACTTGTGCCAAAAATTAGTGTTTTTATGGTCACATACAATGGAATACTCTCCATATTAGAATGATAGGGGTAATTCGCACCTTACAGCTACCAGTTCTCATTATGCCGTGTATAAATGTAGAAGGGAGACACTAGATAAATATACCCCTCTTCTATAGTTGAAAAACTTTATTGAGAACATAATACTTCGGGAAATAATCGTTTAAGTTCCTCAAAGTCAATTTTGAAAAATCTATCTGTTGTATCTAGCCAATAGAGGTATTGATGATCTATTTTATAAACTTCCCCAAAGGATTTCCCCTTGTATTTCCCAAACATAAGTACTTCATCCGCTTTGTGGATAGGGAAAATTTCATCAAGTGATACACCAGGGACATCTATCAGTACCCACTCACCACATCCTGCACAAGGAATTTCTTCATCTTTAATATTGGGATAGCACTCTTGCCTATAGCTATCATCAGGTTTGCCATTTACAAAACATTTACCATAAGCCTTACCATATTTACCCCGTGGCTTTACCTTCTCTACTAAAAAGGTTCTGTCTTGATTAGGATCTATACGCCTTTCTTCACTTGATGACCTAGCCAATCCCAACTCACATCTTTTAACTAAGAATGGAGTTCGTTTGCCTATGTTATAATAAATATTGAAGATATTATCACGTGGGTACATATCTATTCAGTTGTTTAAGAAGCCCTGTAGTTATTTAAATAGCTTATTTAATTCTTTCTCTATCGCTGCTAATGCTATGTTTTGGTCGTGTTTTATAGTCATTCCTATACCACTACTTTTTATAACAGCTACACTCTGATTGGTCTTATAATCGTAAAGTGTTACTATAATATATGTATGCCCTCCATCCCATTTTTCAGTTGTAACGTGAATGTTCGGGGTGAGAATACTATCTGCACACTCAGATACTTTTATGGTGTTCGAAGCAGACAATACAGTTAGGTTTGTTGCAGCTATTTGGTTTTGTACAGACATTACAATATCATCCAGTTCTCTATCACCAGATGTTTCCTTTCCAAAAATGACATACTTATACTTACTTATGTCTACACTATTTGATAAAACTATCTTACTTGATGCACAAGATGCTATAAGTGCAGTAATGATAGAGCCCAGAATTATCTTTCCTATAAAGTGTTGCTTCATACTCGTTTTATATTGATTATTTCTCTTTTTTGATTAAGTTGTAACTTCTATTCGAATAGAATATATTTGTGTCTAAACATATATTGCTTTCTCAAAAGAAATACGATGCAAATTTAAGTTTTTTATTGAAATATCAAGCGGATAGAAGTATAAATTATTAGTTCGAGAAGAAATTATTTGCAATCAATCTAAAGGAAGATGTTAGTAGAATTTCAGAAAGCCACTAAGTAATATTCAAAAAGCTCCTAAGCTTTCGGCAAAAAGCTCTTAAGCTTTCTTTAAAAAGTTCCTAACCTTTTTCTAAAAAGCTTAGGAGCTTTTTCTATTAGTTCTTGGTTTGATAAAATTTTATTACTATCTTTGCTGTTGGTTGCCCATGACAGCCAGCTTTGTGGGTCTTATGGTCTCGACTCACGCAAGGCTAACAATGTAGACCAACTTTATGTATACTATGGCAAACAAGCCTTTACAATTTATCTTGACTGAGCGCAAGCTCAATGTGGGCAAGGCGGGTGAGAAAACCGTACAGATTGCCCAACCTACGGGACGACACCGTGTAGATTTCCGCAACTTCTGCGAACGAGTGTCTAAGTCTACTACTTTCAATCCACAGGAAGTGGCAGCAGTTCTTAATCTTGCCACTGAAACCGCACGCGACATCGTGGCTAACGGCGACATCGTGGACTTTGGCGACCTCGGTACGCTGAAGCCATCGTTCAAGAGTAAAGCCGTTGAAGTGGGTACGCCTTTCCGTGCGCAGGTGCATATCGAAAAGCCTGTGGTGCGTCTGGTGGCATCAACCAAGTATTTCACGCTGACCGATGTTGCTTATGAGCAGGTGACGAAGAAGGAGACTAAGAAGAAAGAAGAGGGCGGTATCGGGAAAAAGAAACCGGGACCAGAGCCTGAACCTGTCCCAGAACCGTAAAGTGCGCCTAACGGTTGTTGTGAAAGAATCACAAACCTTGTGAGTAAAAGAATTGGCTGCTCGGGCAAAGTTGATTGCTGGAGCAGCCTTTTTCTTTTTAACTTCAAATGTGTGCACCCATACCCATAGAAGGGTCTAAACATCGTCTTATCAGCGGGTTTGTGGAGGCAAGTGCGTCTGAGATGGCAGAAACGATACGGGTATCGGTATAGAAGGAAGTCAGTACACTTGCCTTGATGCTCTCCCAATACCGCTTGGCGGTGTTGGCATCTACGGCTTCACGATAAATCATCTGCTTGAGCTGCTGGGTAGGTTCAAAGAGATTCTGCTCTGATTTGCTCCAATAGCGTATGTCATTGGGGTTATCTGTGCGGTTGAGTACACATTTCAAGCCACCGAAGCCTTGGTAGTTCTGTAAGATACTTTTCTCAGCTTCGGTGGCTTCGCGGCGTTCTTTTTCCAGGCGCAAGACCACACGGATAGCTTCCGTGTTGGCTTGCAGGACTTCTTTCTTATTGTATGCCATAGTGTTTTCTTTTAATAAGTGGAGGTAAAAAGGTCGGGAGATATAAGTATTACCTCCCGATCTATATCTGTAAATCTCCGTTTCTGTCGGGATTATTTTCCTCTTTGTTTTCCTTTCTTGTTCTCAAACTCAAAGGAAGTGGTGTAGTCTTCGCCCAGAACAAGTCGGGCATTGAATTTCTTACCTGCCTTGCTGGTTAGCCCTTTAAGGATAGGCGTACGACCAGAACTTATCAAGTCACGGATATTATCTTCAGAGAGAAGTATGCTGCAGACTTCACGAAACACATGGAAACCACAGGTTTCATGTCTGCACTTGGCTACCTTGGCATAGATGCCAACACTCTGCTGTCCGCATTTTGGGCAGCGGTATACAGGATAGGACTTCTGCTCAGGAGAATGTGAGAGGAGTTCCTCGCAGATTGTTCCCACGTATGAATTAATGCCCTGTGCGAACTTATCAGATGGCATCTTTCCTACTTCAATAGCGGCAAGGGCAAGTTCCCAACTGCCTGTCATCTCAGCATTGGCAATCTTCTTATCTTTGACAATCTCATAGACTGCCAGCCCTTTCTCGGTAGGAATGATGGCTTTCTTGTCCCTTCGGATATAATCACGGAGAATAAGCGTCTCGATGATGTTGGCACGGGTGGCTGGTGTGCCGATACCACATTCTGCCATCGCTTTCTTACTTTCTGCATCTTCGACCTCTTTTCCTGCGTTCTCCATAGCAGAAAGCAGTGTTGCTTCTGTATAGAGCGGCTTCGGTTTAGTCTTATGCTCAGTTATTTCAGCAGAAACAAGTGGCAAAACCTCTTCCTCTGTCAAACTAGGCAATGAAGACAAAATATGTTCATCACTATCTTCTTTCTTATCTGCTTCCGCTTCTTTACCTTTCTGTACGACTTTCCATCCCAAGGAGATCTGCCTACACGCTTTCCAAGTAAAGATGTTGGTACCGTCAGTAAACCGCACCTGCATACGCTCTTCCTCGGAATCGGGGGAAAAGGCTTCTATGAAGCGATTAACTACCATTTGATAGATAGTTATTTCATCTGTCGACAATCCTGATGGTGGCTCACCTGTCGGGATAATGGCGTGGTGGTCGGTAACTTTGGCATTGTCCACCGAGTGGCGATTAAGCGGATTGGATAGTGTCTTGCCTACCTTGCGTAGCAGGACGGGTACTTCCTCGAAGACATCCTCGCTGATATATCGGCTGCCTGTGCGTGGATAGGTCGTGATTTTCTTCTCATAGAGACTTTGGGCTATCGAGAGGGTCTTGTCTGCAGAAAAGCCTTGGCGTCTGTTGGCATCCTTCTGCAAGGCAGTGAGGTCGTACAAGAGTGGTGGCGATGTATGCGTTACCTTTCTTGCGACCGATTCAACTTTAAGCCGGCTCTGACTGCGGAGCGTAGTGAGGGCTGTCTGTGCCGATGCTTTACTCTCATAGTCTGTAATGCCAATGGCTTTCAGCGACACGCCCTCTTTCTCCATGAGAGCGGAGAGTTTCCAATAAGGCACGGAAGAAAAATCACGATTCTCTATGTACCGACGGCAGACCATAGCAAGTGTCGGGGTCTGTACCCGTCCCAAGGAATAGCCTCCCCTGCGGGCAATGGACAGCGCGCGGCTTGCATTGATACCCACGAGCCAGTCGGCTTCACTTCTTGCCTTGGCAGAATGATAGAGATTGTCGTAATGCCTTCCAGGCTTGAGATTAGAAAGCCCCTCACGAATAGCCTTGTCTGTGAGTGAACTTATCCAAAGTCTTTCGAAAGGCTTTTTACAATCAAGATATTGATAGATGTAGCGAAAGATGAGTTCACCCTCCCGACCTGCATCGGTGGCGACAATGATATGATCTGCCTTGTCAAAGCAGGAGCATATCACTTTGAGTTGCTTCAATGCTGCTGGATCTGATACATACTCCTTGTCCTTACGCATTTGTCGTACTATTAACTGAAAGGGATTTGGACGGATAGGCAGGTCTTCGGCTTTGTAGGCAGAAAAGCCATAGGCTTCAGGCATGGCGAGGGTGATGAGGTGTCCCATCGCCCAAGTAACGACATAGCCGCAGCCTTCCATATATCCGTCTTGCTTGCTCGTTGCTCCTACGATGCGGGCAATATCTCTTGCTACCGAGGGTTTCTCGGCAATAATACAAGTTGTCATAGTCGATAATAGAATTAAGGGTTACATCTTACGTCCACGGGACTTCTTTTGTTTGTTCTCGTCCTGCTTTTGCTTCTGCTCGGCAGTAGGTTGTGTCTGTCCCGTTTTGAGTGGTTCTTTCACGTTTTTGGTGGCTTCATTGGTCTTGCCGTGGTTATTCACGGCTACCTGTGTCTTGTGTTCTTCCGCCACAGCTACGACCTTTTCTTTACCGGTTTCCTGCTTCTTGTCGGGATTCCATTTATAAAAGCGTGGTCTATTCTGTTCCTTGTCCATGCGGACATAGGCGTTGAATGGTTGCCCCTGTTTGTCCACCATATTTTTTAGGTATAGTGTACGACCGCTATCCAAGGCTTCACGCTGTTTATCTGATAACTCTAAGCCGCAGAGCTTATGTGGGACACCTTGCTGCAGTGTCTGTTTGTGTTCCTGTCGTTCTCTTAAACTCTTGTTGTCGCCAAAGATGAACTCAATGCCTTTTCGCTCGGCATTGACTTGCAAAGTTGCATCAAAGGTCTTACCACTCTTGGCAGTCATACCTTCCACCTTCACGGCTTTGCCTTCCACAAGTTCTTTGTACTGGGCATCAGAGAGCGTTACGCCCTTGATCTCCTTAGGGATGTTCACACGGTCAGCACGCAGGGCTATGATTTCGTTGGTCTGCGGATCGATAGATACGTAGGCTGAGAAAGGCTCTCCGTTCTTAGGTATTATCTCAATGGTTTTACCGAGATTGCCCGTAGCAAGGAGTTGCTCCTTTTCTTCGGGAGAGAACTTGTAACCCATATAGGGAAAATCAAGTTGTGGTTCTTTTCTCAAAGGATGAATTGCCAAACCGATATTGCCGTTATCGTCCGTACGGAACGCAAGGCGAGCTTCGGTGTAGATAGTAGTGTCTCCAATAGGTACGGCAATCGTCAAGAGATTGCTCTTCTGCCAATTGAGCATCTTTTCCAATTCTCCACTTTGCTCCAATCGCTCACGGGAAAGACCGAGATTGTCGAGCATCTTCCAATCCACCTTTTCAGGGTCGATAGCGGTGGCATTCTTCTGTTGGGGCAGATAATCCTCAAAGGGAACGCCCATCTCAGCCAGTTGCTGTTTGCTTTCGGGCTTTTCACGGCTTTGGAGCATGGTACGCAGGTTGTCCACACCCTGCTCCACATTGTCTGCCAATACCTTGTATAACCCGAAATGAGTCGGGTTGTTGAACTGTTTGAGGAAGTTGGTCATGAAGTTCTTCAGCAGTCCGTCTTTGTTGTTGAACTTCAGGAACGCTGCCTGATTGGCAGCGATTGCCTCAGTGGTTTTAAGGTTTCCCTTGTCGTCAATACCTGAAACTATGGAAAGCTTGCCTGCTTCCTTTTCGTTCTTTACTTCCGTGCGGTCTTCCAAGACCAGCACATAATTGTCATTGTTATTTGATTCCATTGCTTGATAATTTTAATGATGAATACTGTTATCAAGCTGCTAAATTATAGGTATATAAAGAGAAATAAAAGTTTTTGGTAAAAGCAGGAAATAAAGGGAGATTACAGGAAATAGTCGTTTGTGCGTTGTAATATCTTACTTACAGGAATTCTAAAATGCCGCTTTGCTAAGTAAGATATAGTTGCTATAATAAGAAAATCCCCAATTACCTGCTGGATAACTGGGGATTTTCCTTGTTATGTATCTTTTAATTCAGACACCTTTTAATGACTTCATCGCTGATACCGTTTTCTTTCATTCTTTCAGCAACGGCTTGCTTATAATTATTTGTTTCATGGCAGTGGAATACCATGTGTCCAAGTTCCTCCAGGGCTTTTTCTATACGTTTTCTGCCTTGCTCCGTATTCAAGTCAATATCGGCAAACTTTGAACGGTCGCGATGGAGATTGAGATAATATATGCCACCTATAATCAATGCCGATATGGCTGATATGTCAATATCTTTAAATTTCTCTTCATAGGAATTGGCAAGAGGTAATGTGTGCATTTCCCTGAGCATAGCTGTACGAACCGTGGTCTGATTTCCTTCTGCTATTTCCCAACGCAGTAATTCCAACATTACGGATTTGTCCTGAAGTGCCTTATGTACATCCTTGAAAATACTGATATAGCCCAATTCTGAATCAGTAGGAAATGGAATATCAGTCAGGACATCCTTAAACCAATAGTCGTATCTCTTAACGAATTCATCATAAAACTCACTAAGATTATCATATCTGTTATAAAAGACAAGCGGTTCGATTCTGGCTTTCTTGATAAGTTCTGTTACCAACATTGATGCAAAGCCTTTTTTCTTGATCAGACTTTCTGCTGCCTTGATAATGTCAGCCTGTATATCGACATTTGTCCTTCTGTATCTTTTGGGTTTATTTTCTTCTTCTGCCATCTAAAAAGGTGTTGATTTTCTAATTTCCACAAGGGCGGTCACCAATTGCTCCAACTGTACTATTTCGTGTGAAGCCAACACACTGACTCTAAGCCGTCCTTCCTTGGTTCTTACCGCAGGATATGTGATACCGCTTACAAAGATACATCTTTTTTGTAATTCACGTGCTATTTCATATACTTTTCTATTGTCCCTGACCATAATAGGGAATATTGCTGATACCGAACAGCCTATATCAAAGCCTTCCTCTGTCAGTCGTTTGCGCAGATAATTGACATTGGTCCACAATTTCTTGCGAATTTCAGGACGTGTCTGTATAAGTTCCAGTGCCTTCAGTGTAGATGCTGCAACCTGTGGAGTCATTGCTGCGGAAAAGACATTACTGTCAGCATAATATCTCAGATACTGAATCAGTTTTTCTGACGCGGCAACAAAACCACCGACACATCCGAAAGACTTACTGAAAGTTCCTGTAATAATATCTACTTGTCCCAAGCAATTATAATAGTCAGCTGTTCCTCTGCCGTTTTCTCCCATAACACCAATGCCGTGAGCATCATCCATCATAAGAAGACAATCGTGTTTCTTACATACTGCAATGTACTCTGGAAGTTTTGATAAATCTCCATTTTGAGAATAGACCCCATCAATGATGACCAATCGAGTCTGATATTTTCCCGTTTCCCGTTCAAGAATCATGTCAAGATAGTCAATATCATTGTGTCCTATATGTTTTACATTGGTTCCAATTAAACCACTCGTGGCACTGGTATGTATATACGAATCGATGTAGGCTATGTCATTTTTTCCCAATATGGCACGAAGTAAACCTGCATTAGCGCCAAAGCCAGATGAAAAAAGGATGGCATCTTCTTGTCCTACAAACTTCGCTATGTCTTCCTCCAATTGTTTATGAATATCTAGATAGCCTCCTATGGCTTGTGCGGCACTTGCCCCTGTGCCATATTTCAGGACGGCATTTATGCCAGCTTCTTTAGTTTCTGATCTTTGCGACATACCAAGGTAATCATTGGAAATGTACGCGGAAACTTCACCATCATAGCCCTCTATCTGCATCTTGGCTCCTACTCCCGTTCTTGCCATGACCCAATAACTCTTACAGCCGAACTGCTCCATTTGGTCAATATAGCTTTGGAATTTTTGGCTACGCTCAGTAACATTCTCGTTGGGAGTAATCTCGAAATCTTTTAATGAAATAATCTTTTTATTCATATAAACAATGTGTAGATAGTAAATCTAGCTACAAATGTAGCGAAAATATTGAGGAGTTGCAATTTTTTGAAAATAAAACTTGTTTTCCTTGTTATAAACAATATAGATTTGTATATTTGCATCGTTAAGATTATATTATAGAACAGACCTTACTGTACAAAGGGAAGCAATGCCAGAAGCTATAAGAAGGCTGATCCAAACCGAACTGAAATAATTAAAGGAGCGGATGCCGAAAAGCTTATCTTAAAGAGTAGGCAAAAAACAATAGAGATATGAACAAGAATAAATTATCTATTATTCCTATCTCAAAAAACGAGATGGGACACCTCAAAGGAGGATTCTCTGTGTATACAGTAGAAAATGCAGTACCTATTCAGAAATCTGTAAGTGTATCTGTACGTGGTAATTGTGGATGTGGATGCAATGCTACAAGTGTAAAGCACCTCTAAAGTTCAAAGACAGAGGCATAGAAGATAATCTTCTGTGCCTCTTTAAATAATCGACAGTTATGAAATATAGTATCTACAATAATAATATTGAATATAGAGGGGGATTTATTGCGTTTAATGCATTATCAATGGGATTATTGTATCTCACTCCTAAACTAATAGAATTAATAAATTTCAATCAACCAAAGGACTTAGAAAATATTCATCCAGACTTCCATTCTGCATTAAAAGTCAATGGATTTTTATGTGAAAATAATATAGATGAGTTCAAATATGCAGCCAACTTGATACAGTCAATAAACAATGACACAAAATCCTATAGATTAATAGTTAATCCCACAACAAATTGCAACTTTCATTGTTGGTATTGCTATGAAAACCATGGCAAGATAAATAAGATGAGAGATGAAATTCAAGAAAGGGTTTGCTTGCACATAAAGCAAATAATGTCAAAAAAAGATTTGGAACATTTCCAACTATCATTTTTTGGAGGAGAGCCGTTACTATATTATTCTGAGGTTATGTTGCCCATTGCTAAATATGCCAAAGACTGTGCTACTACATACCATAAAGATTATGCTATGGACATTACCTCTAATGCGTATTTGTTCAATTCCTGTAGGCTTGAAAAGTTAAGGGGTTTAGGATTGGCAAGCTGTCAAATAACATTGGACGGGAATAAAGAAAAACATAATAAAACAAGATTTCCACACAAAAATATCGGGTCTTATTCAACCATTATCCATAATATACATTCAGCAGTAGAATTGGGTATAGAAGTTGTATTGAGGATAAACTATACTCAAGAAAACTTATCTGACCTTGAACTTATTTTTAAGGATTTTGATGATCTGAGCACGGAGAAAAGGAAACTTATTACTTTATCGATGAATAAAGTCTGGCAAGAAACAAATAAAAACTTGGACGATTCAGTAAATCGATTTATTGATTTAGCTGAAGAGTTCGGCTTTACAATACCTGATGCTGTTTTGGAAGATCACGTTCGTAACTCATGTTATGCTGATAAAGTCAATGAGGCTGTTATTAACTTTGATGGGAAAGTTTACAAATGCAATGCACGTGATTTTACAGATGAAAGACAGGAAGGAATGTTAGACAGTGATGGAAACATTATATGGAACAGTCTTCATTCAAAAAGAGATGAAGTCAGGATTCAGAACAAGCAATGCAAACAATGTTCAGTCTTTCCGATATGTGGTGGTGGCTGTAGCCAAATTGCATTGGAAAATGCAGGAAAAGATTACTGTATAGGAAAAGAAGGTATGGAAGAATCTATAAAACATATGTTCTTATCTAAGTATTGCATAAAAAGAAATATATGAGAAATATGAGAAATATTCTATCAACAGTATTTATCCTCTTGGCATTAACAGTAAATGCTCAGAATTTTACAGGGCGCATAATTGACGAACAAGCGCAGCCGATGTCGTTTGCCACTATTTCCCTACTCAATTCTGTAGATTCAACAATCATTGCAGGAACGGTTTCAAACGATGACGGAACTTTTTCTATACAAAACACAAACAATCACACTGATGGGCTGTTGAGAATATCATATATAGGATATGGAACTAAATATTTAGATGTAAAAGCAGGGGATGTCGGGACCATTCAAATGCAACCCAATGAACATGTCCTGAAAGAAGCTGTGATAAAAGGGCACAAACCTATCATAAGGCAAGAACATGAGAAAACAATCTTTGACCCGAAGCTAATAGCAAATATTGAGGCTATGAAGACCTTCGATGTGATGAAATTAGCTCCAGGAGTAATCATCATGCCAAATGGAAAAATACAAATAGCAGGAAAAGACGCTGCTGTATTTGTTGACGGCAGACAGCTTTCGAGTGATGAACTAACGGCTTATTTGAAAAGTTTAAGGACTTCGGATATTGATAAAATCGAGATAATGAGAAACCACGGAGGCGTAAACGATGCAAGCATTGCAGGTGGAGTCGTCAATATTATCACACAGAAAAAACGCATGGGCTTTGACGGCACCGCCGATATATATGCTTCAACCCCCAAGATCGGTTTTTACCACCACACTTCCACTATGAATTTCTTTTTCGGTCGTAAACAGTGGAATCTATATGGCATGTATTCGTATACACAAGACAGGAGTAAGCAATACAACGAAACTACAAACAATTATCTTTATAACAACACAAAACATTACAGTGTTGGAACTTATCTTTCAAACTTGAAAGAACATTTATACCATATCGGTGCAACATACAGCCTAACACCAAGGCATACTCTTGGTTTAGAACTGAACGGAATAAGTCTGTCACCTACTACCGACAGGGGACAGAATGCACAGACTTATTATATCTTGGAGCAGGCATATCAGGGAAATGCCTATCAAACTTATTTAGCGCATTCCGACTTTTACAACATCGTAGCCTCATATTCATGGAACATTGATGAACGGAACAGTAACCTTAAATTCCTATTGAACTATAGCAACAAGAAATCCTTGTCGGACAATGAACTCGATAGCAAGTATTCGAGCTTATCAAAATATGATGTAAATGAGCGCGATATTACACATTCCAATGGACATGGTACATCAGCGACACTTGACTTCCGGAAAAACTATGTCAATGGGTGGAGCATCGGATTGGGTGGAAAAATCCAGAATAGTAAGCGAATCAGTGCCTTTAACAGTTCTGATAATCTTTCTGGAACTTTGATAGATACTAACTGGAACTACAAGGAAAACATCGCTGGAGGTTATTTTGGGACATCAAAGGAGGCTGGAAAGTGGTACCTCTGTGGAATCATGCGTATGGAGAATACGAATGTAAAAGGCAATGCAACTGGCAGTAATAGCGTGAGTAAGAATTATACCGATTGGATCCCTTATCTTTATATCTCTTACAATACCAACCGACAATATAATTATTCGCTGTCCTATACACGTACCATCTACCGCCCTCCATTTTCGCTCATGAACGGCTATGTCAATCGTATCTCTGATGTACTCTATGACAAAGGTAATCCCGACCTGAAAGCGGAGCTGACAGATGTACTGGAGTTTTCAGCCTCGTATGGCAGGCATTCTTTTGCTATGACATTCCGTCATAAGCCGAATGCCATTACAGAACTGTTCGAAGTACAAGATGGCATTACCTACCATACTAATGTTAATTATGGAAGTGAATCAACTGGAACAATGAGTTATTCATATAGTGGAAACATACTGAGCTGGTGGCAATCAAACTTTTACGCTGCTGAGACCTATACAAGCATTCCCAGAAGCTATAACAGGAAGCATTTGCTTGGCGGACAAGTTAATTGGAATAACCGTATATCATTGAAGAACGTGGGAATATTATCTCTGGATTTTTATTGCACATCACCAACGATTATTGGCACTTCCTACCAGAAAGGATATGCCACTTTGGATTTGACAGCCGAGCACTCTTTTTTAAGGAACACTCTAACACTGCAAATCGGAGTTAACGACTTGTTCAATGGCTCTAAAGTGCGAATCAGCAATAAAGTGCCAACACTTGATTACAATGCATATATGAAAAATCAGAGCCAACTAGTTTGGTGCCGTCTGACTTTCAATTTCTCAACAAAGGTAAAAGTCGACGAGAATAGAATTCAAAACGACAATAATATAGGAAATAGATTATAAGGATATGCGAGGTAAAAGGTTCACTTTTATAAAACAAAATGATGCTATGCAATGCGGTATAGCAAGCCTTGCCATGATAAGTACATACTTTGGTAAGGCTTTATCTATAGGAACACTTTCTCATTATTGTTTTACAACCAATGAAGGTGTATCATTACTTGGTATTAGAAATACAGCCCAGGCTATAGGGTTAGACACCATTGCTGGAAAAGTTTCTATATCTCAAATTACAAAGTTACATTTTCCTTGCATTCTTCATTGGAACCAAAACCACTTTGTGGTACTATATAAGGTCAAGAAAGGCAAGACCTTCTACATCGCTGACCCAGGAAAAGGACTTGTGAAATACTCGCTTGAGGAGTTTAAGAAGCATTGGGTCAGCACCCAATCGGGCGGTGAAGAGGAAGGTATTGCGATGTTCTTGGAACCCACACCTGCGTTTTATGAAAAGCAGACAGACGAACAGCCAACAGAGGAACGCTCATTTAAGTTCCTATTTGGCTACATCAAGCAATATCGCAAATACTTCGGGCAGATTGTCTTGGGCTTGCTCGTGGGTAGCCTGCTGCAACTCATTCTACCTTTCCTCACTCAATCCATCGTGGATGTGGGTATCAAAAACCAAAACATTGGCTTTATTTGGCTGATACTCTTAGGGCAACTTGTTCTTACCGTGAGCCGTACAGCCATCGACTTTATCCGTCGTTGGCTCTTGCTGCATATCTCACTGCGTATCAACATCTCTTTGGTAAGCGACTTTTTTATCAAATTGCTTAAATTGCCCATGTCGTTCTTCGATACCAAATTGATGGGCGACCTTATGCAGCGTATGGGCGATCACAGTCGTGTAAACACGTTCTTGACCCAACAAACGCTCAGCATCGTATTCTCGCTCTTTACCTTTGTAGTGTTCAGCATTGTGCTACTTTCTTACAACTGGCTCATCTTTATCATTTTTATGGTGGGTAGCTTGCTTTATGGTGGTTGGCTTGCCCTCTTTCTTAGGCGCAGAAAGGTACTCGACTATGAACTCTTTGAGCAACAAGCCATCAACAACAACAAGACCTACGAATTTATAACTTCTATGCAGGAGATAAAGCTCCAAGATTGTGAACAACGCCGAAGATGGGAATGGGAAGACGTGCAGGCAGACCTCTTTGAGATACAAATGAAGTCGCTCAAACTGCAACAGACACAAGAGGCTGGCAGCATCTTTATCAACGAACTAAAGAATATCGTCATTACCGTGGTGGCAGCCACTGCCGTTATCTACGGACAACTTACACTTGGTATGATGCTTGCCGTGCAATACATCATAGGGCAGCTTAACTCGCCCGTGGAACAATTGATGGGTTTCTTCTATTCTGTGCAAGATGTAAAGATTAGTCTTGAACGCATCAACGAAATTCACCGAATGGATGACGAGAATGGCAAGCAAGGATTGGAAACCTCTGTGAAAGAAGAGGATAAGGGCATAGACCTTGAAAACGTAAACTTCAAGTACGACCCACACGCAGTGAAGACCATCATTGATGATGTGAGCCTAACTATCCCCAAAGGTAAAGTAACTGCCATTGTGGGCGCATCGGGAAGCGGTAAGACCACCCTCATCAAACTGATGTTAGGCTATTATCCTGTATTGGAAGGACAAATCACCATTGGCGGAACAGATGTGAACACACTCAATAAGAAATGGTGGCGCAGACAATGTGGTGTGGTGATGCAGGACGGTGTCATCTTCTCTGAATCCATTGCACGCAACATTGCCGTTGATGATGGAGAGATTGACAAGGAGCGGTTGCAAAGGGCAGCCGAAATAGCTTGTATTCATAACTATGTAATGGGACTACCATTAAAGTATAATACAAAGATTGGTCGCGATGGCGTTGGTTTGAGTCAAGGACAGAAACAGCGAATCTTGATTGCAAGAGCTGTGTACAAGAACCCCGATTATATTTTCCTTGATGAAGCCACCAACTCGCTCGATGCCAATAACGAGCGCATGATTGTGGAGCATCTGGATGAGTTCTACAAAGGCAAGACCGTGGTTATCGTGGCTCACCGATTAAGTACGGTGAAGAATGCTGATCAAATAGTGGTATTGGATAAAGGCAAGGTGGTAGAAATTGGCAACCACGAAGCACTCACGGCAAAGCGGGATGCATACTATAACCTTGTAAAGAATCAATTGGAATTGGGCAACTAACAGCAGAAAGGAATATTATGTCAGACAACAAGATAGAACTCCGCAGCGAGAAAGTAAGGCATATCATTGGCGAGATACCATCAAGGATTGTCCGTTATGGTATCACGATTATCACCATTGTGATGTTGGGACTACTGATAGGCGCATATTTTATACCTTATCCCGAAACCATCAGTGCAAAGGTGCAGATGACAAATGCCTATCAAGGCGCAATAACCGTTCCATATAAATATGTGAATACGATAGCAAGAGGAATGACGGCAAACATTGAGTTTGAGGGTTACGATGCAGAAACATACGGAGTTGCAAATGCTGTAATAACAGCCACATCGCATATACCCTTACAAACGGAAGCTGGTAGTGTATTCACGGCACAGGTAAGGATAACGGATTACAAGTATAATCTTGTAAGCGGGATGACAGGCACGGTATCTATACTTGAAAGTAATGAAAGCGTACTTCAAAGGATTGTCAAGAGAATAAAAAATATCATATGATTTCCTTTTTAATCGTAATAAAACAGTGAAAGAGAGGAATGTCCAGATTGAGTGTTAAATTTTTATGTCCATATTGCAGTTCAACGGAAATGATTAAAAGTGGGAAGAATAGCAATGATAAACAATACTGCCAATGCAAACATTACTCCAGATATTTTAGGTTCTTCCGTTAAATGAGTGGATGCTTTTCGCATAGCTTTAACGGAAAAACCGAGTTTATTCATTAAACAAAAATACAGTCAAGACAGTCAATGTCTATTCTATTATCACCCTCCAACACCGCACCCTTTTTCATTTTAACACTTCAAAATTTAGATAAGACTATGAAAAATCATTACATAATTCAGATTAAAATATCTATAAATAAAGATAAAAACACGTATAAAAAGTAAGTTTACAACTAACAGAAAATCAATTAGTTATAAAGTTGTGTAAGAAAAGGTGCTTAGTTGGACTTCAAAAGAGTATTAGTACCACTCCAAAAGAGCATCTTTTGCAAGTCAATTAGGTGTCTTTTAGAAGTCAAAAGTGCATGTATTGTCTTTGAGTTGCATGAAAATAATTTACAAACATCGATTAATATGCGAGTTCGCGATAAGAAAAGGCTTGTAAAAGTTGGTAATCTCGTCAAAAAACCGTATCTTTATAGGTGATAATCAATAGATTACAAAATTTTTGAACGATGATTACCAAGGACAAAGTTACTGAAATTTTCTGTATAATCGACGAGTTTGATAAGAATTTGAGTGCCGGATTTGCGAAAAACCTGCGTCTACCGTCTCATAACAGTGACGGCAAACGCTACCGAAACCGCAAGGGCAGGCTCTCGGAAAGTGAGATTATGACCATTTGGGTATGCTATCATTTCGGCGCATATCGCAATTTCAAGGAGTATTATTTGAATTGTGTCAAAGGGGTGATGCATCAAGCAGGAACTCTTTGAGAGCCTATTTGGTCAAGGTATCCAACCCGTTCATGGGCTCAAGGCTAAGATGAAGAATAAACTGATGGCTATGTGGGACAAAATCATGCTGAGGAAAAGAAACATTATCGAGTGCATTAACGAACTACTCAAGAACAAAGCCAACCTTGTTCACTCAAGACACCGCTTGATACACAACTTTATCATGAACTTGTGTTCTGCCCTTACAGCATACTGCTTCTTTGAGAACAAGCCAGAAGCACTGCCGGTGTATGTGGAAAAATCAAGGCAGTTGGAACTTTTATCATGCTAAACTTATCCCGAATTCACGTAACAATAGACAAACCTTTTACAGTGAATAAAGGGTCTATAATAGATATCTCAATAAAAAAAGATAGTAAAAAACTATTCTTTAATTAGATGTGCCAATGCAGAATCAGCCTTGATGCGCTTGACCTCTGCATTCACAAGCGACAATATTTCTTTTTCTCCTTACGATAATTGGCTTCAATAGTTTCTTTGAGATTATCGGAGCCATCTTCGTTTTTGAAGTCTGCGATTGTGGGTATAGACTGATAAACTTTCATTTCAGCGGAAACTTT
>NZ_JH114153.1:0-1055 GCF_000224595.1 Prevotella sp. C561
AGAGCGTCGGGAGACAGTTAGGCAAGGTATGATAGTTGTAAATGATATAGACTACCGTAAGACCATCAAAGCTCGTATAAACAAGTACGAACTAAACTCTCCTCGATATGGTTCTAAAGCCAACCCAGTCCCAGTGTTAGACTTTGATTATAATTTACAAGAATTCAGAGATGCTTATTATGGGGAACAATTTAAGTATGCGTTCAGCAGACCTGCCTATTACAAGAGAGCAGTAGAACTATATCTCACCTATATGATGAGCAAGGAAGAGTTCAAGGAGCGGTATGGAGGGAAGTAATCCTTGAGAGTTTCAATTAATGATAATAAACTATGAGAAAGAGCGGTTTAGGGTGGTTTTTAGGTACAGGACTTGTTGCTATACTCTTAGCAGTGGGCAATCTGATTTACACCTGTACACGGAATGATGGGGAGAAATATGCACAGCAGTATATTGACGAGTCGAAATATGTTACATTGCATATCCCAAAAGGGAAGATGGATGTTGACTATGGACCTGAGAGTATTATGACAGGTGTCCTAATGAACTCAACAGAAAGGATAAGAACTGATAGTATTCTTTTTTATGATAGTATTTATAAGAAACACTTCTGTGTATTTGTCATTGAGCCAGAGCGTCGGGAGACAGTTAGGCAAGGTATGATAGTTGTAAATGATATAGACTACCGTAAGACCATCAAAGCTCGTATAAACAAGTACGAACTAAACTCTCCTCGATATGGTTCTAAAGCCAACCCAGTCCCAGTGTTAGACTTTGATTATAATTTACAAGAATTCAGAGATGCTTATTATGGGGAACAATTTAAGTATGCGTTCAGCAGACCTGCCTATTACAAGAGAGCAGTAGAACTATATCTCACCTATATGATGAGCAAGGAAGAGTTCAAGGAGCGGTATGGAGGGAAGTAATCCTTGAGAGTTTCAATTAATTGATAATAAACTATGAGAAAGAGACGGTTTAGGGTGGTTTTTAGGTACAGGACTTGTTGCTATACTCTTAGCAGTGGCAATCTGATTTACACCTGTACACGGAATGA
>NZ_JH114153.1:1272-8042 GCF_000224595.1 Prevotella sp. C561
AGGACTTGTTGCTATACTCTTAGCAGTGGGCAATCTGATTTACACCTGTACACGGAATGATGGGGAGAAATATGCACAGCAGTATATTGACGAGTCGAAATATGTTACATTGCATATCCCAAAAGGGAAGATGGATGTTGACTATGGACCTGAGAGTATTATGACAGGTGTCCTAATGAACTCAACAGAAAGGATAAGAACTGATAGTATTCTTTTTTATGATAGTATTTATAAGAAACACTTCTGTGTATTCGTCATTGAGCCAGAGAGTCGGAAGACATTTAGGCAAGGCGAGATAGTTATAAAGGATATAGACTACCGTAAGACCATCAAAGCTCGTATAAACAAGTACGAACTAAACTCTCCTCGATATGGTTCTAAAGCCAACCCAGTCCCAGTGTTAGACTTTGATTATAATTTACAAGAATTCAGAGATGCTTATTATGGGGAACAATTTAAGTATGCGTTCAGTAGACCCGCTTATTACAAAAGAGCTGTAGAACTATACTTAACTTATATGATGAGTAAGGAAGAGTTCAAGGAGCGGTATGGAGAAAAGTAAAAGGAATGAAATTATAAAGCCTCGTATATAAAAGAAATAAGGAGGAGGAAACTTATATAGAAGGTCTTAAACTGTGGTATATGCATTACAAGGTTTACGGTTACCAGCATCCTATTGGAAGGAACATCGCATACAAGCAAATATGACTGAATGTGAAGCTCTACAACGAAGAGCAACCACACATGAGTATTGAAATGATAACTCCAAAAGAAGCAACACTCCCTACTGAAGAAATCACAAAGAGATAATACAGTTATAGGGAAAGACAAATAAAAGTAAAGCATAATACTTGCGTAATACCTAAAATAAATGTACCTTCGCCAGCGGGTCAAGGGTTGTCTTTCGGGCTATGTCCTTCAGTCAATCCATGACAGTGATAAGTGGAGTTCTGTCAACTAACAACATTGATAAAGAGATTAAGTCAACTTTCTATAAGGATAAGATACCAAGATTGTCGACCTAAATCAATACACTACAAGATGAAAATATTAGGACAAGAATGATTAAGAAATAAAAGAACCTAAGAAAGAATTTACAGAAATAAATTAATAACTCTTTAAAAGATGAACATTAAGAAGATTTTGGAATCTAATGGATTACATGAGGCAAGGGTATTATCAGCTTGTGATTATATGTCCGTACCTAAGAGTTGGCACTTTCTTCTAAAGGAAGATAGTAAGGTTTTACGTAAATATATCATACTGGATTATTAGAAGCCTTTTAGCATTCTTCTCCCTAAGACGATGACAATATTTAAGGAGAATCTTGATGACGTATTTGTCATATCACATTATAACCAAGTAAAGATGGTTTATCTGTTTTTAATTGATGATGACTATATTGTATACATAGGTAACTATCCGAGTTCAGATACTAAGATTGACTTTCTTCCTGAAAAACTCTGTAAATTCTATATGCATATCCATAATGGGTGGTTTGAAGCTATTAGTGGAGGGTTAGGACTGCTTCCTATAGAGAAAATACAGTTTCTAGATGAATCAGAATGGGGACTTCCAAGGGAGATATTACAATCAATAGAATTGTCAAAGACCTACTATGTTTTTCATAATGGTGGTGGTGGCTTCCTATGTATTAACACAGAAGATGTTGCCAACCCTAAGTCGCTTGTCTGGTGGACAAATGATCAACCTAAGCTATGTATTGACTTTTGGACTCTCTTGGACTCTTGGATAGAAATAGGACTTTTATATTAAAACCTCTGCAGAACACTTTTTATTTATATAAGTTTATGATTCATAATGTGTTGTCTACAAAAGAAGCAACCTTCAAAGAAATAGAAGATAACTTTTCTTTCTGTTTTCCCGAGGATTACAAGTCATTCTTGACCAAATATAATGGGGTCAATATGGAGGATTATTATATCAAAGTGAATGACTTAAACGAAGATATTCTTGTCAACAACCTCTTTAGCACTGATGACAAGTTGAATAGATCACTTACGCTTATGTTTTGGAATCATGAGTATAAGGAAGATATACCAGAACATTCTTTACTTATAGGAGACTTTCAAGATGGAGCATTCTTACTCCTAATCTCTGAAGGAGCATATAAAGGAGTATATTTTTATGATCATGCATATTCCTTTGAACAATCTAATGATGATTGCAATACATACTTCTTGGCAGAGACGTTCAGTGACTTCCTAAACCGTATAAAACAAAATATGTAGTTATCATCTATGCTTATCAGTCCCTCGATTCAAGATAGTATTTACCATCTTTTTCCATAGTATTTATTAGAAATTTAATTATTCAACTCCATGGTTATGAGGTACAGATATGAGAAGTTTATTGGATAAAGGAGAAAAACAATAGAGAAGTGGTTTAGGATAAGTATTCTCCAACCGTACCGCACTTTTAAGATAGAAGCGCAATTTGAAGAAAAATTAATGATAATAGATATAACCTTATCGTGGAAACTTTTAGAATTTCAATAGCACAATCATGACACAGGAAGAATTAAAGGTTGAATATGACAAGTATAATACTTCAAGCATATTTGACTCGCTTAAAGAGAGCGTAGAGGCACAGATAATAGTAACAGAGGTCTATAAGGGATTCTATTACGAGATTATCCCTTATTCTTTCCTGCGAGTAGGGATGAGAAAGGGAAATCCTGTGAAACAGTTTAATCGCTTGAAAAGTACGAAAAACCTCTATTTCTATGGCTTTAACGACAAGAAACAGATTATAGAAGTTCGGGAAGGGTGTGAGATAGAGAATCAATTTGACTATCAGTTTCTCTTTTATGAGAAAGATATGTTCAAGTCATTAATTTATAATAATGGGAAAATTCTACAGAATGTCAGTTACTGTTATCAAAAAAAAGGAAATCTTGTTGACAAAGTACTGGGCAAAGGAAGATTCGGAGGAAGAGAAGAGTATTATTTCTATGATGAAGATGACAAGTTACAAAAGATAGAGGTAAAACAGTATGATAGAATAGGACAGGAAGCTGCTAATCTGTTTTACACCATTAAATATGGTCCAGATGGCAGTATAGATACTATCACAAAGTCTACCTCTATGTATGAAGAAATTGTTTATACTGAAAAGAAAGGTGAGCTCTATCCTATTAAGATATAAATGCTTAATGCGACCTCAGCATAGCAGTGTAGGATATTACCACGAGAAATGTTTCCATGTAGCACGAAGAAGGTGGACATGTGGTTAGCTGTTTTCATTTGGTGATAAGGTAACGACGGTAGAGAATGTCTATGATGACCTTGAAAATCATATAGGGACAAGGATTTCAATTGGCTCGGTCGTACAGAACAGCTTTAATGAAGACAAACTACTATCGTATTCCCGTGCTGTGGGCGATGTCGTCCGCAATCGTGACCACAGGGATAGGAAATACTGAAAAGAATGCAAGATTCTCAATAACTGTCTCTATGACGTAGACAGCAACTCATACAGAAAACTCTGCATTGTGAGCTGACACTACATTCAAACCACGAGGTATCGGAGGTGAACTGACATGCATATTGCTTGCAGACTAGTGACTATATCTATGAATGATATGGCAGCAGTAGTTTGTAGGAGGTACGGTTACCGTACCAGATAGACACAAATACGTCACTTGTCCAACTTGCAGGATGATTTTGAACAAAAGAAGTCTTAGAAAAGAACATTTGCCTTCATCTTTGAAGCATAAACAGAATCAGCTACAACATTGATAGCACATAACAAGAGTCATACAAAGACATACAACTAAAACCTATATAATCGTTTGAAAGATACAATACTACGGAATAATTCGAGAAAGAACTGAAGAATATATCAACTGATATTAGGGCTGAAACATTTAATTGTAAAGAGAATATTATGACACTAGAAGAAATACAAAAAGAGTATGAGACAAATGCTCCTCTGTTTAATAAGATATTAAATGACGTGGAACAACATATTGTTAAATGGGAATATTATCGTGGACCATTTTATGAGATTACTCCTTTCTCATATCAAAGGTATGGTTATCAACAAGGAAGACTGGTTAAAGATATAGCAAGATTGAAAACTATGCGTAATATTTTTGGTTATGGATTCGATGTTAACGGAAATATTATAGAAGTAAAGGAAGGTCTTGGCATTCCAGAAGCTTATAATTATGAGTTCATATTCAAAGGTAGTAAAGAAATATCTATATTAAATTATAATAACAGGAAGGTCCTCAGGAATATTAGTTTTTATACTTTAGATGTGAATAAGAATATCGTAAGAATGATATCGAAAGGTAAGCAAGGAGGAAGAATAGAAGAGTATTCTTATTGTCCATATCCTCGTCTTGATAGAATTAAAATAAGGCAATTTGATGAGAGCTGGGAGGAGGGCGCTACCTTATACCATTCATTCCAATACGATGTTGACAACACATTGAAATCTATAACGAAAACTCCTGTAACAGGCACTTATACTGAGATTATTTATATGTCTTAACGAAACAATTCGTTTGTTGACTGATTTGATGTACAATACATAGCTGAACATCCGTCTTAGGAAATACGCTCTGGATGGCATCTGGGAAGCCCGTAAGGCCATCTACACAAGCTATAAGAATATCTTTGACACCTCTGTTCTGAAGGTCTGTAAGTACGCTGAGCCAGAAGTTAGCGCCCTCACTATGAGATACATACATACCCAGAAGATCTTTATATCCTTCCTTGTCAACACCAATGACATTATATATTGCACGAGCTATTGTAGCACCCGTATCGTCATGCGCCTTGTAATGGATAGCATCCATCCAAACTATCGGATAGACTTCTTCCAAAGAGCGTGTGCGCCAGGCTTTTATCTCAGGCCAGACCTTATCCGTAATGTTACTTATAGTCTCTTTGGATATCTTGGTACCATAGTTCTCTTCAAGGAACTTACTTATGTCAGACATGCTCTGACCTGTAGCATAAAGACTGATAATCTTATCGGACAAACCTTCTGCTAATATCGTCTGTCGTTTTTTGATAATCTCAGGAGTAAAACTCCCTTCTCTGTCACGTGGAGTATCTATTTCTACAGGGCCATACTCTGTCTGAACCTCCTTGGACATCTTGCCGTTACGGCGATTACTCTTTGTGGAGGTCTTTGTGTTATAAAGGTGAGAGTCCATCTCACCCTCGAGAGCTGAATTGAGGAAATCTTCCAATACACGATGGAATGCACCATCCTTACCAAACAAAGGAGTACCTTGTTTGAACTGTTCTTTTGCCTAAGACAACATCTCGGCGTACTCGTCTTGTGTCATTTGCTAAATCTAATTATGCTGATATAACAGCGTTTATATGAGTTTATTGTGTTCGCCGTTGACACAGTTGAAATGACATCGTTTCAAAATTTTATAGTAATAGTTTTTCTTTATTGCCGCAAGTAAACTATCATTCGGGCACCGATATATAACGCCCAAACCAATAATTCAAAGCTTTCTTATTTATACCATCTTTTCCTGTCCAAAAATCAACAGGATAATGCCAGTCTGAATTATGTCTCTTTCTTGGTGCTATTGATAAGTTTGTATATTGGTGAAGCAGCCCTTTGTGTTCCTTTGTTTCCAATATACTACAATATCCTAAGGTCTCTAAAAGTAGTTGAAGTTCAAACAAATTGGTTTCAAATCCTTTTATCTTACTAATTAAAGAGGTTATTCCTCTCTTGATAGTCTCATTATAATCTATTTCCTGTATGTATCTCAATATCTGTAGGAAAATATTAATGTCATCTTCGTTAGGAAGAACATTCTCCATAGTATTCGTTTTCTTTAGATATTGATAAAATGTAGATAGATTGTAATCTATTAGGCCTCCAAAGTCATTACTATTTTGATTGTTAGAATCGACAAATTCTTCTTTATAGTTAGAGCATATTATACAAGGCGTACGTTTTATTACGAAATTCTTGTCTTCCTCACTTAAATATATAAAGTTTGGTGGTAGAGGATGGCTTTGAAAATGATGAAAAGGAAAACTTTGCATAACTGCAAGGACTGAAAGTCCACATCTCCATTCTAAGCAGTGGGTACTAAGGCTTGATAGAAATAAATTTGTATATTTATCCTTGTCTGCCATCTTATATTCTTTAAATATTAATTTAATCCCTCAATTCCGCAGCATTATTCTTTGCGATCTACTTTTATATATTGACGTGACATTTTGGTATTTATCCATTGATTTGGGATTTTTCTGGGGTTCTTGGTTTTGCATGGGCATAAAATCCCCCACCCAAACCCAATGGGGGATATGATATCCACAAAGAAATACTGTTTATTCAAGGAATACTTCAGAGTAGTATGTTTTATTTGTATATAGGTTCAGAACGTTCTGCCTTCCCGTTCTCACCCATTTTGCTGGAACGCTGACAAAATGCAGGATAAAGGCTTTCAGTCTACTTGTCTTTTTCAATGGCTTGACCTTTTCGCTGATATGACGGACGAGATAGAGATAGAAGTTCTTCAGCATAGCGGTAACCATCATGAAAACCATGTTCTCAGCCATAAAGGAAAATGGCAGATGTGACCATCCGAAGTCATTGTTCTGTATGTCGAAGTTCTTTTCACTTGCCCCACGCTCATTATAGAATGTAATGATGTCCTTCTCGGTAGACACCCAGTCATTGGTGAGGATACAGCGGTATGTGTATATTACTCCGAACATATCCGTCCGTTGCTTGCCATCCTTGTCTTTCAAAGGACTACG
>NZ_JH114153.1:8144-24263 GCF_000224595.1 Prevotella sp. C561
CTGCCGCAGTTGGCAGCACGAATGTAGAACGTGTTGCAGCGCTGCTCTACGGTTTGTATGATTTCCTTTGAGAACGACCCGCAGTCAGCACGGAAACGCTCTATTACCACACCAAGTTCTGAGGTTACACGGTCCATAATGCGACGGAGCGTGTCTTCCTGATGGAATCTCACATTGGTGTTTCCGTCACGATTCTCACCTCCGACTATGATTCCTCCAATGGAAGCCCAACCAGGGAAATAACCAAAGTCCTGCTTGTAAGAATACTTTGCATCGAACTTGGTGGCTGGAACGAACTGGTGGTCAAAGTCCAGGTCAACATGACTGCCCTCCTTTATAAGCCCCATTCTCCGTATCATCCGTAATAGTAAGGTGTTCAACTTTTCTGCCGTGTTGAAACTGTAAGACTTGCCGGAGGTCTCGCTCTTGTAGACAATGTTCTCTTCAGCAAGCTCCTTTAGTCCGCGACCCACAGTGTCGGCACCGGGTAATAGCGTATTAGGTCTCTGCCTGAACTGCCCTATAAGCGCATTGATGTCCTCAAGGCAATCTCCACCACAAAGGTAGCTGAAGAAGAGAGAGCCGAAAATACTTCCATGGCTGAATGCCTTGCCGCTACTTCCACGTTTGCCCAATACAGATTCGGTAAGTTTTTCAAAGCCCAGCTTTGAGAAAACGTCCATAATATGATAAATTCCACCGAAAGAAGTGATATTCTCGTTTTTAATTGCTACCTTTGTCATGTCAGATTTTTGCTTACTTATTATGTTTGCAGCACCAAGATAGGTGAAATTTCTGACATATCCAAGTGTTTTGAGAACTTTGTTTCTCAGACACTTGGAGTTCTTACAAGAATTTATGCTGCGGAATTAAGGTAATCAATTCATCATGTTCCATATTATTTATAGTTAATGGTGTCCTTTAAAATCATCGTAGTTTAATTCGTCCAAAGTAGGCAATTCACTTGGTTTTTTCCCTGATAGATAATTATCAGCATTAGCCAATCGCTTTTTACCAATTATAGTCTTTTGTCTTGCCTCAGAAATACCGTTAATTTTATTTCCTCTTACATTTTCATTTCTTCTTCCTAATAATTTATTTTCACTAATTCCTCGTTGCTCAATACCTCTTACAATATCATAGTCTGTGTTTATTGGTGTCTTCCTCTTCAATGTATCACCTTCGCCAAATCTTACTCCGTCTTTACCTTGAGTCCCTGCATGCCTTCTTGCAACATCCTGTAACTTTTGCTGTTCAGAGGCTCTTCCATGGTAATATGTTTCCTCTTTAGAATTTACCAAGACATAATTCCAGTCAAGACCAAAAATATCAATAGTATGATTTGTATTAGAAACATATGAATAGAAATTATACATACGGCTATTTAACCTAATCGGATCTTGACTAATGTAATTACCCGTACACGAGTCATAGTAGCGGAAGCGGTTGTAATATAGCCCCGTCTCAACATCCTCATACTGACCCTGATACTTAAACGGAATGAAGGAGGAATTATTGCTGTTCTTCCTTTTCTTCCTGTCGAAGATGTCAAGCTCTTGCTCCCAGACCTTGTTGCCGTTATTGTCAAATGCCTGCAGGGGAGTGCCGAGGTAGTCAGACACGATGGAGAAGCTCTCGCCGTTGGCAGCGAGCTTGGCAGCAGGAATGAACGTGTCCTGCTCGAAAAGCCAGGTTATGATGTCAGCCTTTTCAGTATCAGACGAAATTTCTTGCCACTCATGCAAAGGCACATTGCCATCCCACACGAAATGAGTAGTGATACCCTCATAAGTCTTCTCGGTTCGTCTACCCAGCGCATCGTATGTGAATGATACTTCCTTGCCATCAGGGCGGACGACCCTCGACAGCATACCGTCACTCTGCCAGTCATAACGCCAGCCTGCACCAAAGGCACGGAAGGTTATGCCGAGTTCCTCCTCCAGATGCGCCTTCTGCCCGCCGAGCGGAACGGACACGCCGGCCCAGTCCAGCGTCCTGAACTCCTTGAAAACGAGGTTGCCCTCGCAGTCATAGTGATAGAAGTAGTCACGGTCTTCCGCCAGCCGGCTGCCCGCACCATACTTACGGTCATCCTTCTCACGTGTTTCAAAGAGATTGCCGATACGGTCAGGAATACGGTAGATACGCTCAACGTCATTCCCCTGCTTGTACTCTGCAGAAAGGAGATTGTCGAACTCATCATAGTCATAGCGTACCCGGCGCCCCGTAAGACCGTCCTCGGTTGCATGAAGACGGTTGCCGATGCCCCAGGTATAGCTGCGGCGGAACTGCTCGACATTGCGTGCACCCACCGATTTGTAGGTCTCACGTCCAAGGCTGTCATGATGTGTCTTTACATGCACTCCGCCTGTAAGTTCACGCTCCGTCTCCAGTCCGACCCTGTCACGCTGCCATCTGGCTGACCATCCTCCGCTGTTCATCTCACTGAGGTTGCCATCCTTGTCGTGGGAATAGTCAATACTTGCACCAAGACTGCTCTCGGTGTGCACGTGGCGTCCTGTACGGTCATACTTGCGCATGATGCAGTGCTCATTTCCTCATCCGTCCAGATGTCATAATGAGCCTTGGCCGTAATCATTCCTATCTCTGTAGGGAAGACCATGTGTGAAGAGAGAGTGAGCAAGTGTACTCTGTTGAGCTTTGAACGCTGGGAGGCTGAACTCTCCTGCTAGTAGTGGGTGCTGCAGTTCCTGCTTCACTTGCCAAGTCAAATCCATAAGCAATAGCTCCAGAGTCTATATAGAGCCGGAATTTTCAACTAACATGCCCTTTAAGCCTTCAAATAAAGATTAGTTGTACATCAATAAAATACTACCGTCCGATAATATTAAATCCATCTTCTAGTTGATTTCAGATTAGAATAATAATCAATATCCTGCTGTACGATAGTCTGTGTAACTAACAGATGATTTAGTATTTCTTCAGAAATCACCTCATCTTCTGCGCACCCGGTATTCTTTGCTAAGAGTACAAGTGCTTCCTTGATTAGAGAGTTTTTATTGGAAACAGCCATTGTATCATCATGTTTTACATTAACGATCAGTTTCTCTATTAGTTCCTTGTTGAACTTGTTTACACGAAAATCCTCCTCTTCTGAATTAAAGTCTTTGTTATAATAATCTTCTAACATAGATTTTATTCTTTCAATCTCTTTTTGATAACACGTCTCTTCCATTCTAATGATTTCCTCCTTTTTTATGAATTTTATATGCGTCATTAGGAATATCTCCATGAATAAGAACTTCTGAGTCTTTCCTTGCCCACTTTCTTGCTGGATTATTAAGAGGGACTCCTGTTTCTGGATTTATCCCATTAGAAACATCACATACTTTCTTTGGGTTTAATTTGTCTGTGTCAATTTCTATAATAGTACTTGACTCTGTCTTCCCTCTTTTAGGGTTTGGACTCGCATAGCGTTCTGCTATTTCTTGTCGTTTTGTCGTAGAGATATATTGCGTTTCTAAGTTTCCATTATCTATATGCTCTTGGATAGAGTAATTAGCAGAGCTGTTCTTTGGCTGAATGGATGTATTATTTAATGCCTGCTCTTCCTGTTTTCCGTTTAGAGACCTATAAACAATTATGAGCCCTAAAATATCCAGCTCTATATTAGAATTAAAAACATAGCCATAAATCGTTGGGTTACCTCCCTCTAACGCTATCAAACTTGACCAATGTAATTACCCGTACACGAGTCATAGTAGCGGAAGCAGTTATAGTACAGCCCCGTCTCAATGTCCTCATACTGACCTTGATACTTAAACGGAATGAAGGAGGAGTTATTGCTGTTCTTCCTTCTTTTTCTGCCGAGGATGTCAAACTCCTGCTCCTTCTCTATAAAATCAGAAATACTTATAAGGGTAGGCCGTGTATAGATCAGGGTGTATGGAATTAACCTCTTTAATAAAATTATCAATCAGAGTCTTATCTACGGGTTCTTGTTTGTCCAACAATTCTTCTAAGTCTAGGTATAAAAAAGCCATTTGTAGAAAATTGCAAAATGAAATGTTTAAACATGTAAACTGGCTAATGTTAGAATATTGCCCTTGATTATGATCATAAAATAACACAAAGTTGTTTTCCCTGTTTATAAACCATTCATCGCCTTGTCCAGAAATGCCAACTAGCCAAACCTTTTCACTTATATAGCCATAATTAGTTGCCAAATAGCGATTTTCGCATAACGCTTTCTCATAACCAAACATTTCAATGTCAGGTGTAATTTCTATGCCTTCGTATTTTGAGACGAAAGAAAGGTAGAATTTGTCTAATAGGGGTAGCTTATCCAATTTCCGAAGTACTACCTTTCTTTGTTCCATTCTTTCTAATACTTCATATTCCGATAGTTTCCTAAAAATCATAATAAACTCAATGTTTAATGGTTACCAATTCTTTTTACAGCTTCCGAATTATATTTACTGATCCGTTCTTTCCGTGCAAGATCCCTTAGCCTTGCCTCAAGAAAGATTTTGGCTTCACTCTTAGATAATTTCATCTTTTCAACCCAATCCAAAATACCAGACCATGTTTTATTCCAATTTTTTCCTGTACGTGAACTATTTGTGTGGATACCAGGCTTCCAAGTATGTTTAGATTTAGGCAGATTATAATAATACTTCAGATTATTTACATCAATATCTGCTATATTTTTAAATCTTCTTGAAAATTCCTCTGGAAAACCATGATGTATATCAGAATGTATATGCTTAGAACCGATATGATTTTCCCTTTTTTTGCTGTGTAGATGTCGGAGTTTTTGATAACCCCAATAGGTCTATCCACTTATTTGGTTCTCCCACATAGCTATAAAGGGTCGGATTTCCACCCACAATCCTATTGGAGCCTGGCTGATATAAGTTCCTGTATTCGGATCATAATAGTGGAAGCGGTTGTAGTACAGTTCCCTCTCAACATCCTCATACTGACCTTGATACTTAAACGGAATGAAGGAGGAATTATTGTTTCCTTTCCTCTTTCTGCCGAAGGTGTCAAGTTCCTACTCTCATCCCTTTTTGTCATTGTTATTAAATGCCTACAGGGTAGTATCGAGGTTGTCGGAAACGAAGACGAAAATCTCTCCGTTGGTTATACTCTTGATAGGCATATGCGAAGGTATCCAACTCTAATAGCAATGTCGCCTGTAATCTTATTTTAATCAGGAAGATTGTCTTCAATTAATTCCTCAAAAGAGTTTGCTAAAATAACAGAGTCTCCGTTGTCATGATCAAAAAGAACAACCTCTCCCGATTTATTCATCATGATAGGATTGCCTGATGAATCTAATGAAATAATATAACAATCATCAGCAATAGCCCAACCAGCTTCTTTGTATAACTTAGTTAGATCAACAACTGTCTCCTCTTTTAGGTCATTTGAACTTCTGATTCCATAAATATCCACCCCAACATAGCATGCTCCAAAGGTTTTTATGAATTGCTTATAATCTGAATCAAAGACTACATTTAACATTACCTCTGCTTGTTTAATATCTTTATCATTTGCCGGTTGTGGATTGAATGATTGATACTTGTTTAAATAACTGTTTATTCTTTCAATTAAATCTGTTTTCATAAAAATACTTTTAATGATAGGCTAATCACCTTTTCTTCATCTCAGTTTTCGCTCGATATATTCAAAGTTCTTTTTTCAATTGATGAATATATCTCAATCTACAGGATTAGTCGGATGTTGATTAGCAAAAGATCCGATTTTCCTCATCTAAAGAAATCACTTACCCCTTGTACTTTCTTAATTTCCATAGTCTATCTGCCGGAGTTATCTTTCCATTTTTTTATTACTACCATGACAATCGTTCTATCAATATGGATTGCTCGCTTTCCCAAAAGCAGTCATCACGTATGTCAATGCCCAACTTAACACAGTAGGTGACAAGAATTTCTTTATTTAATCTTCGTTTTATCATTTTCTGTAGATATAACTCAGTGTTCTCAAATGATTGGACTTCTCCTTGGCTGTAAAATTTCCATTTAGGGTCTTTCATCACATAGACCGTTCGCAATTCTCCCCCATTTTCTATGCAGCTGAAAGCATTAATTGCATCAGGGACATCACTTGCACTGATTTGAAAGCAATATGCTCTTACCTTTAAGAAAGCTGTGATTTGATATATCAACGAACTTAAACCATCAGAATAGTTTGAGAACATTATACATTTATCTTCACATGACTTGGGAGTGAAAAAATAGAACTTTTCAAGATGTGCACCTCCTTTAGGGGGGCTTGATGCGTATAGGTCAAACTGAAATGGAGTACATGTTATTCTGTACTTATCATCACTTCCCCACCTTTTCTGGATGTATTTTTGTACTTGACCCAAAGATGTTTCAAGATATGTAAAAGTAAAATACTTAAACTTATTTATATACATAGATCCCTCAATAAAACTGTTAATACCCTTTTATTTTATTTACTTCTTTGTCTATCTCCCAAAAAGTATTTCTTGAGTTTGAAATATTTAATGGAATTTCTCCCTTATGTTTCACCCCTATTAACAGTTGTGTTCTATTCCATATTATAATGAACGCCGTCTTTGGCAAGTTGGACATCAAGCCTGTTCTTTCCCATAGTATTTCCATTAATATCAACTTATTGTTGGTCTTTTCGAATATTTGTTGCTCCCTCATTTCTTAGTTGTGTTATATCATCATTGATTACTTTATCATTCTATTTCTCAACATTTTGGAGAGCTGTTCTACCATTTGTCACAGCCCATCCAAATATATCTAAACAACAAGTTGTATTCTTGACATTAGTATACTTTGTTGTATTTCGTCCCACTAATCCTCTAGACCCTAACTGATGTTGGGTTTTATACTTAGCTCGTAATAGCGGAAGCGATTGTAATACAGCCCCGTCTCAATGTCCTCATACTAACCCTAATGCTTAAACGGAATGAAGGAGGAATTATTGTTACCCTTCCTTCTCTTTCTTCCGAAGATGTCCAGTTTCTGCCCACATACCTTATTATTGTTATTGTCAAATACCTGTTGATGACTACCGAGGTAGTCAGAAATGATTGGATGGTACATGCATCCGTCCCTATGTGTGAATACTAAAAGACCCTTTCAATAATACGAAAACGGGTCTTAAACAGCCGCACATTCAATTAGTAAATGCGAATACTATCGATAAGAAATATATTTACATAAATTATCGAAAAGTAATCTTTCTGCCATGAAAGACTCCATAAAATCCAGATGTATAACCATCAGATTGTTAGTCTATTACAAACGGTGGAGTTAACAGCGCTTATTTATATTCAAGACAACGCCCTTTAAGCATACAGTTAGGCCTTGGCTGTATCCTAATTAAGGCTTGTTTGCAGGTTAAATAAGTGTCTTTATTTTTCGTATATGATTTTATTGTTACAAAAGGGGAATCGGGTAGTTGGAAATCTCAGCATCTTAAAGTAGTGAGAAATTACGATGAATAACTTGGAGGATAAAGATATTCAGCCTGAAGAATCAGATGATGATACCTACCTTTTCGGCATCTGTAGCAACTTTTTGCGATTCATGCTTCGAAGCGAATTTATATTTTCTATAAGATTAAACACAAAAAGGCGACTGGTAATGCTTGTCACCAGCCGCCTTGCCATCTCATACACTGGTAAGTTTATTATCCCACCTTGCTATTTTATCCAATACCAAGAAGGACATACATGTCATTTCTTGCCTTTTCTACAGCAGGTGAGGGACGAAAAATACCAGCTTTTATGTAGGGAACGAAAACGCTCAGAATCTTGTCGTCAATGAAGTCGATGGACTTCCCCTGCGTGTGACGGTAATGGATGAGAGCAAGGATCTCTGTGGGGAAAACTCGCTGTGAAGCGAAAGTAAACTCGCTCCTTACGAAGCTGTCGTTATTTGATTGCTTGACATGATATTCCAACATATCGGACAGCAGCATCTTAACCTTCTCTACATCATCAGAAAGGATGTTGTCCATGCAGTCCTGATAAAGTGATGACAAAGGTTTGGTGACGTATGGAGTCCACAAGTCGTGGTTCTTACCACCCGTATAGATGTCATATAACAAGAATGCTTCTTGGAGTGTTGTATCTTGATAATCAATAGAATAATCTCTATCTATGTCACCCTTTATTAAATTTATCATGGAATGGAACATGATATCCCTCTCTCTTTCTTCACCAAACATAAGGATTCCTAAAAAGAGAGAAGATGCACCAACCAGCATATAGCGAAACTTCTTTTCTGGGTCATGGGTGTACATTGTGCAAACCATATATTCCAGCATATAGGAATCGATAATGCCAGTAAAGTCCTCTTGGTTGGGATTATGCCAGAAAGGGTAGAAGTGCATGCCAAAGTAATCTCCAAATACTGTGTCGTGCGTAATGTAATTATCAAAATCAATAGACATATTTGAAAGAAATTCTATCATGAATTCATCATCGTCTAGCACATAGTTCTTGAATTTTTTCAGTTCCTTTTCCACAAGTCGATCAAATACTTTCTTTTTCATTAATGATGTCCTCCTGTTTTAAGTTTTTGTTGTCTTTTTGCTTCTGTATCCCAATTCTCATACCTGATGGAATCTGCATACAATTTCCCTTTTTCACCACGCTTTATACCCACATAGGCTACTTTTCTATCCCCTAAATTAGTCATGATATCCCTGCGAGTTCTCTTATTAATTTTGCCATTTGCTACAGCATTATTCACTCGTGTCTTAACAAAGTTCTCCGGCTTCAGCTGAGCTTTAGAAAGATTGAATTTTCCTACCGTAGAGGATTTTACCTCAAAGGCATCATATTTTCCTGTACTTGGATTCTTGGCAAGCACATCAATGCCATTGTTAGAGCCGTATTTTACGTCTATAATTTCATAATTGTTCTTTTTAAGGTCATTAATTACAGCTTTCTCACCAATATCTCCCACAGCATGTCCGAATGGTCGTAAGCCAAATATATCATACCAGTTGTTAGGACTTCCGACATACGCATATAGTGTCGGGTTTCCGCCCACCAACCCTATCGGATCCTGGCTGATATAGGTTCCTGTATTCGGCTCATAATAGCGGAAGCGATTATAATACAGCCCTGTCTCAACGTCTTCATACTGACCCTGGTACTTAAACGGAATGAAGGAGAAATTATCGTTGTCCTTCCTGTTCTGTCCATTCACACAGAGCATACCATCACTCCAACCGAAATGGGAGGTTATATTATGTCTGCGTGTAGCTTTAGCTTTCTAATGCTTTAAGAATATAATCCTCAAAGGATTCGCTAAGAACATTTAATTCACCATAATCGTAATCTTGTAGTAATACTTTTCCTTCTTTACTTATACCAATTGGATTACCAGCATAATCAGTACCTATAATAAGCCAGTCCAGATGTTCACTTTCTTCTTCCCGAAATCTTTTGGTTAAACTAATTATTGAATCTTCTCCCATCAGTTCAGAATTGTGGAGGCCGTATATTTCTTTATTTTTTATCAGAGATCCTCCATAGTTAAGCAAGAAATAAACATAGTCTTTATCGAACTCAATGCCTAACTCTTTCTCTGCATGGACTATTTCCTCCAAATTAGATGGCGTTCCTTTTGCAATCATATTATTTGTGAAGAAATCGTTAATCTTTTCTATTGTACTCTTTTCCATTTTTGTTATGTTGAAGTATTTATATTCTAGTGATGCGAGATACCTTTCTTTCTTTTCTTTAGTTCTTGCCTTGCTCTGTCCTGTCAATATTCTTTTCGCCAATTGTTGAAATCTAATCTATTCTGCCCAACTCCAGCTCCTTTCTTATTTAGGGGGTATTGCCCATGTTTCTAATTTAATTCAGCTATGGGGGTAAGATGTTACAAAAAAGATTGAGAGGTATGATAAAACCCTACTTTCAATTGTTCTTTTTCAACAATCTCTTTAAACAAATCGCTTACTATAATTTTAGATTTATACGTAGAATCTCGTACTATTAATAAATCTTCATTAACATTTTCTTTAATAATAATAGGTTCGTCCACTATTTTATTTCCATCTGATAACATCCTATAACCTGATTTTTCATAATCAATCACAGGCATAATATGCTTTACTCTGCATAGGAGAAAGTTATATGGTTTATCATTCAGTAGTATCTGACATGGGTAAAAACTAATTTTATCGGACAGATATAGCTTTGTTCTCTCCATAAATCTTTCTGAAAACACAGGAATACCGCCAAAACGGGCATTTATTAAATAATCTGTTTGAGAAAGTAGTCTATGTGTAAATCCTTTTTGAGCTATTCCGCTGAATTTTACATTGTCAAAATACTTCTTATCCTCAATATCAGAGAAAAAATATTTTGCCATCTTGTTATAAGAACCATTCAGCTCTATGAGCATTTCTTTTTTATTTACTACAGTTGTTAAAAAATACCACATAAAAATAATTTAATGATGACTATTTCTTGCATTGTTCAATCTCATTCTCGTATCATGTTCGAGATTCAATAATTCTTTTCTTGTCCGTTCAGACATCCATCCTTCTATATTTGCACGTTCAAGTAAATCATCTAACTTTCGCTTCATTAGAGCATTATATTTGGCATGAGGCTTTCCATTTAATTTGAACTTATAATGTACCGCTTTTGTTGGATGTATAGATTCTTTTACTGGCAAATAAACCATATTAGTTGCATTATTTACATTCATTCCTGTAACTTTAAAAATTTCGTGATTTCTATGTTCATATGGAATAATGTGATGACGTTCATATCCTTGTTTTGTAGACATCCAGGATGGAAAACTATCTTTTCCTCTTAAGCCTAGTGGGTCTATCCAACTGTTGGAATCGTGAACATAAGCATATAGATTTAATCCACCTGTAGTAGAAAGCGGATCCTGGCTGATGTAATTACCCGTCCTTGAGTCATAGTAGCGAAAGCGGTTGTAATAGAGCCCAGTCTCAACATCCTCATACTGACCCTGATACTTAAACGGAATGAAGGAGGAATTATTGCTGTTCTTCCTTTTCTTCCTGCCGAAGATGTCAATCTCTTGCTCCCATACCTTGTTGCCGTTGTTGTCAAATGCCTGCAGGGGAGTGCCGAGGTAGTCAGACACGATGGAGAAGCTCTCGCCGTTGCCAGCGAACTTGGCAGCAGGAATGAACGTGTCCTGCTCGAAGAGCCAGGTAGTGACATCTGCTCTTCCGGCATCAGAAGAGACCTCCTGCCACTCGTGCAACGGCACATTGTCGTCCCACACGAAGTGGGTGGTTGTTCCTGCGTATACGCCTGCCAAGGGCGTCCGTATGTAAACTACCGTCGGGACGACCAACGCATGCCGTAGCCGAACTCCACCTCATGTAGCATGCCCAAGAGTATTTATGCTACAAATTATTCTATTTCCATAAATCTAAATGTCATAATAGCCGATATTTCCAACTCCTATTGTCCAAAAGTGTTTTGCTTTATTTTGTTCTATTATCCAAATTTTTCTTTCTTCATCTGTTGCATCTCTTATTTCAGATTGTGAAATATCTTCTGGAATATTTTGTCGCCAGACACCGATGGAGATATTACGAAAGCAGTAACAATATGGTGCTTCCGCATCATCGATGTTACTCCCATTCTTTTCTTTCAAAAGAGTTACTAATTCTGCTGCTTCTAGTTCAAAAGGGTTTACACCATATATCAAAGGGATTACCCTATTTGTATACGGTCCCTGCAACTCAATAAATTCCAGTTTCTTGTTAAGGTCAAAATCCAGTCTGAACTCATATCTATCATAGTATAATTGGGATTCTTCTTGATAATCTGGTTTACCTATGATGTTGGTAATTGACTCCAAGTCGTCTCCTAAGATGACGTCTATACTATCCATTTTTATTCCTTTCAAGGGAATAATTTCTATTGTTCTTTTCATATTTAATGGTCTATTTTGTTCTTTAATTTTGTTTTACTATCTTCATCTATATATCCCTTACTATAAGCGTAATCTATCATTTCTTTCATATTGTCATTATACTTAGTGCCATGCTTACTGATAATTTCGTCTATATCCATTTCCATAGCCTCTTTAAATTTACTTTGATTGATTAATTCTGCTTGTTTTTTCTCCATAGTTTTGCATTTCTTGAACTTCCTGTGCTACTCATTGCTCTATGATCGGGACGATCCATATATATAGTGGGAGTTGTGCCATGAGTTGGGAGGTTTTGAAGTTCAGGATTCATTTTACTTGCAATTTCGATAGAATTCCAAGCAGGAATATGATTTACTTCACCACCCACATTAGATGAACGAACACCACTATATCCTCCACCTTTTCTTAGCCCAAACTCGTCAATAAAAGTATTAGTATTCTCAACATACGAGTATAAAGATAATCCACCTAATAATTTTATCGGATCCTGGCTGATGTAATTACCCGTCCTTGAGTCATAGTAGCGGAAGCGGTTGTAATACAGTCCAGTCTCAATGTCCTCATACTGACCCTGATACTTAAACGGAATGAAGGAGGATTTATTGCTGTTCTTCCTTTTCTTCCTGTCGAAGATGTCAAGTTCCTGCTCCCATACCTTGTTGCCGTTATTGTCAAATGCCTGCAGGGGAGTACCAAGGTAATCAGACACGATGGAGAAGCTCTCGCCATTGCCAGCAAGTTTGGCAGCAGGAATGAACGTGTTCTGCTCGAAGAGCCAGGTTGTGATGTCTGCCTTTTCAGTATCAGACGAAACCTCCTGCCACTCATGCAAAGGCACATTGCCATCCCACACGAAGTGAGTAGCGACGTCCTCATAAGTCTTCTCGGTTCGTCTACCCAGCGCATCGTATGCGAATGACACTTCCTTGCTGTCGGGACGAACAACCCTCGACAGCATACCGTCACTCTGCCAATCATAACGCCAGCCTGCACCAAAGGCACGGAAGGTTATGCCGAGCTCCTCCTCCAGATGTGCCTTCTGTACGCCAAGCGGAACGGATACGCCAGCCCAGTCCAGCGTTCTGAACTCCTTGAACACGAGGTTGCCCTCGCAGTCATAGTGATAGAAGTAGTCACGATCTTCTATCAGCCGGCTACCCGTACCGTACTTACGGTCATCCTTCCCCTAAGCTCCTAAACAAAAGAATATTGTACTAAATAATAGGAACAAAAAGGGTTAAAGGTCAAGAACCAATAAGTCCTTAAAAATACTCTTGCTATATTCTATAAAACGTTTGTTTATCTTTATATTTTCCATATCTACGATGATAGTACTATCTTGAACCATAAAAACACAACTCTTACTTGTCACTCGTACTGACTTACAAGCATTATAACATATATCACCATTACATTCAGCATATAGTCCATTTAAGTCTGCATCTGGATCGTCGTCATCATCCAACATAATTGGTCTTTGAAACAATATATAATTCTTATAATTATACTTGTCATCTGCAAAACCAACCATATAATAATTGTCCTTACTATTCTTTGTAGCTACGATAGTATTTGCTTTAAATTCTAATTTAAACATAATATATAATTTTTAGTGTATATTCTTAGGATGTAACTTCTTGTTTTTACTTGTTGAATCTATTGTTTTTTGTTTCCCTCATATCTAATCCATTCTTGATTACCTGTCTTGTCATTTATCCATTTATAATCAATAATGCCACCACTCTCAGTTGCCCTTCTCATTTTCCCTCTACAACTATTACATGGCGGATATTGTCCGATGATTTCCATTCGTTCACCATCTGTTAATGGATACCTTTTAACAGACCGAGCTTCTGTATGAGTTGCCAGAGTTGATTGAGGAAATCCCAAAGAACGTTCAGCATCCGTCATATCTCCACTTTTTATACTAATAGGACTTTCCGGCTTCAAGCCACCATCACTATTGTATATATTGATAGTTGCTGTATGTGTTCCCTTACCCGAGCCAAACAAACCAAATATGTCTAGCCAAGAGTTTGAATCGGATATATAACTATACAAGTTTACCGAATTACTCGCTAACCTTATCGGATCCTGGCTAATGTAGGTTCCTTTATTCGGCTCGTAGTAACGAAATCTGTTATAATACAGCCCCGTCTCAACATCCTCATACTGACCCTGATACTTAAACGGAATGAAGGAGGAATTATTGTTACCCTTCCTTCTCTTTCTGCCGAAGATGTCAAGCTCTTGCTCCCAAACCTTGTTGCCGTTATTGTCAAATGCCTGCAGGGGAGTGCCGAGGTAGTCAGACACGATGGAGAAGCTCTCGCCGTTGGCAGCGAGCTTGGCAGCAGGAATGAACGTGTCCTGCTCGAAGAGCCAGGTAGTGACATCTGTCCTTCCGGTATCAGAAGAGACCTCCTGCCACTCGTGCAGCGGAACATTACCATCCCACACGAAGTGGGTGGTTACACCCTCATAGGTCTTCTCGGTCCGCCTACCCAGCGCATCGTATGAGAATGACACTTCCTTGCTGTCGGGACGAACAACCCTCGACAGCATACCGTCACTCTGCCAGTCATAACGCCAGCCAGCACCAAAGGCACGGAAGGTTATGCCGAGCTCCTCCTCCAGATGTGCCTTCTGTACGCCAAGCGGAACGGATACGCCAGCCCAGTCCAGCGTCCTGAACTCCTTGAAAACGAGATTGCCCTCGCAGTCATAGTGATAGAAGTAGTCACGGTCTTCCGCCAGCCGGCTGCCCGCACCATACTTACGGTCATCCTTCTCACGTGTCTCAAAGAGGTTGCCGATACGGTCAGGAATACGGTAGATGAGCTCAACGTCATTCCCCTGCTTGTACTCTGCAGAAAGGAGATTGTCAAACTCGTCGTAGTCATAGCGTACCCGGCGCCCCGTAAGACCGTCCTCGGTTGCATGAAGACGGTTGCCGATGCCCCAGGTATAGCTGCGACGGAACTGTTCGATATTGCGTGCACCCACCGACTTGTAGGTCTCACGTCCAAGGCTGTCATGATGTGTCTTTACATGCACTCCGCCTGTAAGTTCACGTTCCGTCTCCAGTCCTACCCTGTCACGCTGCCATCTGGCTGACCATCCTCCGCTGTTCATCTCACTGAGGTTGCCATCCTTATCGTGGGAATAGTCAATATTTGCACCAAGACTGCTCGCGGTGTGCACGTGGCGTCCTGTACGGTCATATTTGCGCATGATGCAGTGCTCATTTCCTCATCCGTCCAGATGTCATAATGAGCCTTGGCCGTAATCATTCCTCCCTCTCCACACGATTCGTTATAGAGCCGGAAATATCTAATCGAATGTAAACTCTGATATGGAAAATTAATAAAATGAATTAAGAAAATCCGAAAAAGACTTTGACACTAATATGTAATTCTTTTCTTCTAAGAAGTCCACCTCTAAAATATATACATATCCGTATGTATTTGTTTCTATTGATATAAGGTAGATATTCCCACCATTGTCATAAGCAAAGGGTATTTTATCGATAAATTCAATTCCACTGTTTTTATAATCTTTAATTATTTTCTCAATGGGAAGACGACCATATTTAATAGGATAGAATCCGTTTATTGTGAAAAGATTCTGTAATCCTTTCAAATTCTCGTATGGAGGATATCCTCCGTTATATTTAAGATAATGCTCTTTGAAATCTATCGCGTGAATTCAACAAGCAAGTGCAAATTTACTTAATTAGTTCGTAAAAGCAGTCCTGTGGTGTTTTAAAATCTAATTTCTTTCTTGGCCTCATGTTAATTTTCTTTGAATACTTCGTGATTTGTTGCTGGCTGATATGCTCAAAGGTTTCTTTTTTTGGCACGTATTGCCTAATTAGTCCGTTAGCATTTTCTATAGCCCCTTTCTGCCATGAAGCGTATGGGTCAGCAAAATATATGGTAACACCAAGGCTTTTGGCTATCATTTCATGACAAGCGAATTCTGTACCATTGTCAGTTGTAATAGACTTGATATGGTCTTTGAAAGGAGATAGTAAGTGTATTACAGTTCGTGCCAGTTCTTTGGCATTTTTCCCCTTCTTAAGTTTTCTCATAAACAACATGTTTGTACTACGCTCTATCAGTGTTACGATGGCACCATGGTTTCCTCTTCCAACAATCGTGTCCATCTCGAAGTCCCCCAAAGCGTTTGCCGTCAGCTT
>NZ_JH114153.1:24593-29810 GCF_000224595.1 Prevotella sp. C561
CCTCTTCCATGACATCCTTGTCGACTGAACGATTGCCTGGCTTTCTGCGCCTTGTTTGTACTGCATTTGCTTGGGCAGTTTCCCAATTATAGTGTCTTCTGACTCCACTATTACGTCTTATCTCACGAGACACTGTACTTGCACTTACATTTATCGCCTTGGCAATATCTTTTTGTTTCGTTCTATTTTGGAGTAGCACAGAAATTGTGTACCTTTGCTCCGAGGTTAATTGTTTGTACATTGCAATGCAAAATTAATTAATCTTTGGGAGACAGAGGTCTCCCTTTCTTATTTTTATGCATTGCTTGTTGATTTTCTTCTCATGGGGGCTTCTCGCCCCCAAACCCCTCGGTGTTTTCAGGTATAGATTATTAAGCTACACCAGCACTTGGGATTGCAGTTCTATGTTGAACTTGCGTCGGGATATTTCTTCTAAAAGACTTTTCAAAAGTTATTAACTCTGTGATTGTCAACTGTTGTTCTGATTGTTCAAATTCCATATTACCAAGTTTTAAAATATAAGATTTTCCTGTTGCTTGTTTGTATTGGCTGCAACCACCAATATGAGAAATGCCAGAATGTGCTTCTTGTTTGACTAACTGCATAGTTCCTCTATTTGTTTTAGGATCATAATCACCCAAATGATGCCATACATATCCCTTAGGTGTACTTTTCTGGCCAAGTGCTGATAGACTTGCATTTTCAAAATCTGTACTATATATCCCAGAGTACTCTATTGATATAAAATTTTTTTGTCCTTCCTTTATAGGATATAAAGCATCACTATCGGCATAATCAAGTCCTCCATTTTTCGTAGCTTTAACGTCATGAAAGCCTCTTTCCTCTATTTTCTTTAATTCATTTGCATCAGCATACCCATTATGCACCAGCACTCCCTCTTCTGTGACATAATAGTTCTCATTGTCCTCAATCTCCAGATTATAGACCTCTACAAAGGTAGGGAAAATAATCTTATTCTCAATGACAACGATGGAATTATCTTTCAGTTGAAGAGTGTCATTAACATTTAGTTCCTCTATCGGTGTCCATTCGCCATTGCTGAAGAAGCGGTGTTCAGGTGTTACCTCAAGTATCGTACCGTTTGAAAGTTCCAAGGCGCACATACGTCGTGTCATACGACGCATGACCTTCTTTACCTTCTTGTATTCCTGCTCACCTGTTTCCTCATTGTAGGTTAAAACAGGTACGCCAACTTCCAGTTTTTCTATATCAGCCAGTCCCCACTGTGTATGCACCTTCGTACCAGCAGGGAAACAGACAGTTGTCGTACCCTTGGCTGCAAAGACATCAAGGATGAGCGACATACCGCTTGCCTTGACTTTTTCCCAAGTGCTCATTTCGTCATCTGTCCAGATGTCATAATGAGCCTTGAATTCACCATAAAGACCAAATCCTTTCATGAAACGACAGAACATGCCTCCCTGCTTCCAACCCGTGAACTGCTGAACGAGGTTCTTCTTAGCAGTATTGAGAAAACTCTTGCCGAACGTGCGGGCAAAGGTTGTTGCAGCCTGTCCCGCTGACGAGGCACCTGCTGCTGCCGTACCTGCTTCAGCCACCATAGAGGCACCACCTCGTCCGACAAGGAAACCAAAGGCAAAGTTAGATATATGACCGAGATTTGTTATAGTCTGTGTGCCCCAGGCTTCCCAAAAAGTTTCTTGTGCTGTGATGATTCCACCTTCTGCTGGGCAGGTCATCTGGGAAGTTAATGTCAGCAGAGGAGCACCGTTTAATTTGGAACGCTGTGATGTCGTGGTAGGAAGCCAGGAACGTGTTGCTGCAGCACTCGCACATTTGCAGCCGGCAAAAATCAATGCACCCACAACAACGGCAGCAATGATAGCTGCGGTTACCCAACCTGGACCAGGCACACACATACAGGCTCCGACTGCAAAGGTTGCAACACCTGCTACAGCACCGGCTCCAAAGGCAACTGCCCCTGCACAAACAAAATTAGCCTTCCTTTGAATATCTTTACTCGTTGCTGCCAGCGCCCCGCTGAATTTAATACTCTTCTGACTGTCTACACTCACGCGTACAGGCTTTGCACCCTTTGAACAGGTCAGATAATGAGCTTCTGTCAGATACTGTTCATTCGCCATCTTCGTGAAGTTTTAGATGAAGGTGAGTGTACAAAGAATAATCCTTGCCGACAGTCTCACTCAGGCTGAGATTGGCTTCTTCCAATATCTCGCCGTCATTATGAAAGTCTGCACGCATCTGATAGTCCATGTTCGAGCCTTTTGCATTAACGTTCTTAAGAATCTTATCTACAGACTCTCCATCGTAGATCATATCGCCCTTAAAGTGGCGGTCAGTCTTACCGTCAAACATAACACCCTTACTTGTTTTGTACGTACAAGCAAGTTCTATTGGGGCACAAGAGCCAAACCGGTCAATGTCACGATGCTTAAAATGTTCTTCGCTCATATATTTTCCAAATTGAAGAAAATAAGCATACATGAAGTGCATATAGCGAATATTGTTCATAAATAACGGCTCATTGGCAAGTTCCTTTTCCTTTGCAAGGATAATCTCATACGAGCTCATTGGGTACTTATAGGTAAGATACTCACGGACTTTCTCCCACTTGGAATAGACTTGATCCCTATTATTAATCTTGCGGAGAATCCCGTGGTCGCTGACCCAGAAATCCAATTCTTCATAGATAGCACTAATCTCATTCGTTGCCTCAATAATCTGAGCCACAGTAGCGTCATCATATTTCACTAACTTATTTGATAACTCACGCAGGCGGAAACGCCACCATTGCTGTTCCTTGTCTACTTCAAGGAACGTAAGTTCATGCCGACTCGTCATCTTAAAGTCACTGTCAATGACCATAGCTTTGGAGTGTCCCTCAGCCGTTAAATCATACACAAACGTCTCTCCTACTTTGTATCGTCTGAAGTATTCTTCTTCGTTGATTTCCATAAAATACCTATTCCTCTTTAGCTATTTATATTAACATCTGGGCCATCTACAACGACCTTACTTCCTCCTGTAATTGAAATATCTTTGCTACCAAGAGTGGCGGTTGTAGAACCTGACATATTAAGATTAGCCTTGCTTGACATCGTCAAATCCTGCTTAGCCTCTAAGGACATCATTTCATCTGTTCCGATGGCAATCTGCTGTTTACCATTAATAAAGATACCACTCGTGCAAACCTTTATTTGATTTTCTCCTACAACCAAAGTAATAGCTGTGTTTCCTTTTAACGTTATATTACCGTCTGAGTCTGAAGATATAACGGAACTGCCATTACCAACATTAATAACATTATTAGTTCCAGCATTGACAAAATTAGAAGATTTTGCATTTGTAGTGGCATTACCTGCACCATCAAAAGTCATGCTTACACCGCCCTTATCGTGCAATGTGACACTACCTACAGAATCATCAAGTTTTAAGGAACTACCTCGGCGACTGGTGAGGCTTTTGCAGTTGTTGCCTTGGCCACCGCCACCACCTGTTGTTCCATTAAATAGGCTACCCATAACGTAGGGACGGGCTGGGTCACCATGGCGGAAGCCGAGGAGGACTTGGTCGCCTACCTCCGGGATGAACACGAAGCCACGGTTGCTCTTTACGTCTTTGCTGCCGCCACCATCTGGTGTCATCACACGCACCCAACTTGTTCGCATGTTGTCGGTCTGCCAATTCATGCGCACCTGCACACGACCTGCTCCGTGTGGGTCGGCATTGCTGAGTACCGTTGCCATCTGCGTTTCAGCCAGAGGCATTTCAACCTTTGGGTTAGGCAGACTCATTACAGTACCAGGAATGGCTTTGAAACGGTTTTTGTAATAACAGCTCTCGCTCACTTCATGGGTCATCTCGATGATGATGAAATCGCCTAAGCTCTCTTGGGAGAGATTGCCAACTCCCTTTAAGAAAGAACTATACAAGCTAATCACTGAACCCACATGTAGCCTTGGGTCCTGACTTTCGGCTGTAACATAATGTGTCTCAGCCGTCTCGGCGGCCTGTTTTAGGAGTACATAATTCTCAAGATCATTGATAGAGCTGACACGCTGTATGGAGTACTGGCGAGCCGCCTTAGGGTAGGAGGGAAGCGCAGCACGGAACGCATCACCCGCCATCCTGTCATGTCCGTAAGCCTTATCAGGCGTCTTGCGGTCCATCTCACGGTTTGCACCAGAATGGAAGGTGAACACCTGTTCTGGACGAGCTAATGTTTGTAGGCCAATATTGAGGGAACTTAGTGACGTACCAAATTCCATCTTGATAGGGTCTGGCAATCGTCTTGGCTTACCGAAGACAAGTTTCAGACCATCATAGTACATCCACTCTTGATACTGCAAGGCGAGACGACGAACGAAATCGAAGTCAGATTCCTCGTATTGGCAGATGTAATCCAACTGTTTCTTGTGTGCTGCATTCAATGCCAATTGCACCTTACCATCACTGCACAATCTCTTTACGACATCACCAATCGACCTATCGTTCCATGAGTAACAGCTCGGTGCCGTCTCCATACGATAAGTGGAGGAGTATCCAGACACCTGTATACACCCGAAGTCGCTGCCATCGCGATGCAACTCAATGTTCGTCACTATGCCACAGAAGAATGGTTTGTTCGCAGCTTTCACTATGATATCTTTGCCGAGCCACTCTTTACTGCTACTGATGTTATGCACCTGTCTGTTGCCTCCCGACTCAAGGTCAACAGTGAGGTCAAAGTGATGGTGTGCACCAGTACTTTGGTCTATACGAAGTGATTTAAAAGAAGAAAGTCCATCCTTTCCTATAGTGATGGAGATGGGATTAAAAGGTATTGCCATTGAATATATTTTTTGAGGTAATTAAGGCTGAAAAGCTATTTGATAAGATTTGTGCCCTATATATAATAAGGTGGCGACCTCAGCTGCTTATAGGTATGTCCTACTGCGGTGAGACCTAAATAGAAAGCTAAAAGGACCATGTCAAGCACGTAGCCCGACACGGTCCTTAAGTTTCTTAGACCTATGAACGAGGCCAGCGGTTATCGAGCTCGGCATTACCCACGGTGATATTCTCAGCAGAGAAGGTCATCGCGATGGTCATCGGCGCCTCGTTGTTTACGTCGAGTGTCTCCTTGTAATGAACGATGTAAGCATTCTTGAAAGAAATCTCCTTCATCTTAGCATCCTCCTCACTCTTCTTGTAAACAATCTTACCCTCAACAGG
>NZ_JH114153.1:30138-87427 GCF_000224595.1 Prevotella sp. C561
CTTAGACCTATGAACAGGCCAGCGGTTATCGAGCTCGGCATTACCCACGGTGATATTCTCAGCAGAGAAGGTCATCGCGATGGTCATCGGCGCCTCGTTGTTTACGTCGAGTGTCTCCTTGTAATGAACGATGTAAGCATTCTTGAAAGAAATCTCCTTCATCTTAGCATCCTCCTCACTCTTCTTGTAAACAATCTTACCCTCAACAGGTTTGAACTGACTGTTGAGCATAGCCTCGATAGTAGAAGTGTCATCAGTAGACTCGATAGTGACGCTGATACGCCCGCCAGAGATACTTGATGCAGGCTGACCCTTCTTGTCAGTCGTACGACTGAACTCGTAGTTAGAATAGAGTACGTCGTACTCCTTGCCACCTAATTCCAATGTTGCTCTAAATGAACTCATGATAGATAATTTTAAAGTAGTTAGAAAAATAAGAAAACGAGGTCATCTTAATTTCCCTCACGTATGAGAAACAAAAAAGAGAAAACCCCCTAACAACGTTTTGAAGTCTCCTCTGCGTGTGGCTGTAAAACAGTCTTGCTCTTTGGAAGAAGAGGAAGATTTGCAATCTGTTGTCATTTTTGTTGTTAAAAGTAATCATATAATTTCATAAAAGCAATTGATACAACACTAAATAACAAAGGTTTAATATCTTATACACATTCAAAGTCATCTTCATTCTGCCCCTCATCCACTCTTTGTCATTATATCCTTCTGTCTACGTAAGAGCTTTCAGTCACTCTATGTCATTATGTCATTCTGTCTGAGAATATTAAAATCTCCAATAGTTCTGAGCTTTCAGTCTCTCTATGTCATTATGTCATTCTGTCTGAGAACATTTAAAGCGTTGTTCCTTCTGTGCCCTCTGTCTCTCTATGTCATTATATCCTTCTGTCTGAGAACATTAAAATCTCCAATTGTTCAGAGTTTTCAGTCTCTTCTTGTCATTATGTCCTTCTGTCTGAGAACATTAAAATCTCCAATTGTTCAGAGCTTTCGGTCACTCTATGTCATTATGTCATTCTGTCTGAGAACATTAAAAGCATAGTCCATTCTGTCCCCTCTGTCTTAGTGCAATTTGCGTAATTCGTAGTTCTTTGTAGATAGTTGTATAGTATAGTCCATACCAGTCTTATTCCCATGTGGCATTATATCATCTTTTAATATGTCATTCTATTTATGGATAGTCCGTCTTTGTACCACTCAATTAAACCGCCGTATTTGTATGTCTGTGGAACTCGGTGTGAGTATGAAAAGTCTCAACAAAAATGTAATGAAAGGTAGGAGTTAATGACGAAGGTTATATACATGGTTCACGTCTATAATCTGTATTAAATCAGTGTGTTGTGAGCAGTGGAGGAGAAGGTGCTTATTAAGACACAAGAAGAGCCTTAACAAGCATCAAGAAGGGCGTGTTCTTGAATGAAGAAGAGCCTCTTCTTAATCCATGAAGGGCATGTAGAGGATATGATGTGTGCGATAATTCATTACAAAATAGCACTAAGGTTAAAGTAAAAGATAATCATCTACTTCTCTTCTTCTTCTCTTTAGTCATTCAACGAAATACGTAATTTATTGATAGTAGTTTCTATTTGTTTCTGATGAATGGTGATTTCCTCAAAGTTCTTTAATCTGTAGTAACGTCATACATTTTATGGTACTAAATAATAATAATGCGATTCTATGACGTATAACAAAGATTGCAAAGCAAGACAAGGTGTCATACCATGACTTTATTCATGGGAAGAGCGAATTAGAAGAGTGGCAGAATTGAGTTCTACTCGATACTATGTAAGGTGGAATATGTGTGTGTTTTTATCATTCTACTTGTAATTTTCTAATTCTTCATTTATGTCATCAATGAGAGTGCTTATAGAAACATTCAGCCCAAATCCATCGTGGACAGGGAATATTAACGCCTTGTTTATGTTATGTGCTTGTAGTTTCCCTATAGTCGTATGAAGGAATTCTGCTAACTCAAAGCATTTACATAGAGAGCCAGACATTGCTTTTGTTTGGTTTATATAATATGATGCAAAATCATTGAATGGGAACAAAATAACATATAAGTCGCCGTTTTTTCCTTCATTTAGAATGATAGAATCATCATCAAATAATGTCCATATACACTCCCAATCACATATTCGTTTGATGAAATATGCATAACGTTTTTCAGGAGATAATCGTATTATAGCCTCAATTTCTTGTTTAGATATTTCCATAATCTTTTTGTTTATTTCTATGCCTCTGGTTGTTTTTGACTTTGGTAGACTACTTTGATGTCTTGTCTTTAGAAACGGTTGACTCCGTTAATTGCTACATCTTTCTAATGTTGACTTGATATCTTTATTACTGTTGATAGTTGTCAGAGTTTTTTTATTACCATTAAGGATTGCTTGAAAGGTATGAGTAGTACGCTAACCCTTTACCCATAAGGCAAAGGTATGCTTATTTTAGAGATTACACAAGTGTTTTGCTTTATAATAATCTATTCTTGCGTTGTCATCTCGGAAGTGTTTGTAGGAGGTCTCGTCTCATTGTCCATGTATCGACTTAGTCGATGGGAGGGGATGTAGTCATGAATACTCTTCCGCTTACGCAAGTTATTGAAGCTATCATAGCCAGCATACAAAACAGCAATGGCTTAACTGAGGTATGCTTTCACAGAATAATCTTTATAGTTGCAGATGAAAGTGTAGCTTATTATTATCTCATTAAAGCCATGTCACGAGAAATAGTATGTTCGACTAAAATATCGCCTCATTTTGTAGGTTACGAATGGCCCATTAGATCATTTTTTATTATATAGGTCTGGCAAAGGGAATATATCCTGGTTCTTAGGATAATCTTCTATATTAGCAGACAGCCATAATTCAAAAGTCTGATAGTTATCAAAGAATCCATAAATATACCCTTTTTTCAATAGTGTTAAGTATTCATCAGTAGGTATTTGGATTAGGTTGTCATGGTGAATAGCTTGTGATTGAGTGATAAAAAGTTCTTTATTATAAGGTAGAAAAATGACCTGGTCTGGGTAAATTATATTTTCTTTGTTCAAATCAATGTGTCCTACCATCTTCCAAATCTTCTTTCTAACTGCCGTTTCTTTACAATCTTTATATGCCTTAAAGCCTAAAGATAATAATTGGTTTATGTTTGTCAGAGGTATTTCTGATATATAGTTGAAGATACCAAAACTAAATTGTTTTATCCAACACACATATACATACTTCCCATTAGGTAATGATATTTCATACACATTACCATATTTATTTCTAGAGTTTCGTAAATCTTGAGACATTGGTATATATTAATATAAATTTAAAATGTTTCTATCAATCTTTCTTCGAACATTTAATTCCATTGTTATTTGTGTGGTATTGTAAAACGAATAATAGTCTACTGCAATGGATGAAACGTAGTATCTGATTCAGCCACATGCCATAACTTTGTCCATGACACCAATTTTTGGATTGTCTTAAGGTGTCATATTAAAGTTGTATTGTGCATCATCACGTGGGTCATCATAACTCGTAAACTCATCAGTAGGTTCAAAGTTAAACCCGTAACCATAAATAGTACTCTTGGACATTACTCTTTTTTTATAGCCAGATATAGCCACACGATACTTGCCTTTGCCGAGTCTTACTCTGAAACCTTTATATAGTGTTTGACCATCTAAAGTCTGATAGGATAAACAGTCCTGTGCAGGATCCTTAAATAAACTTACTCTAAAATTAGCTAAACTCCCCAAAGAGCCAATCCAAACGTTATCGTCTTCTACATTTAGATTAAATCCATCATAGGTAAAAATTTCATTCCAATGGTCTTTTATAATGTCATCGTGACCTATTAGAATCTCATAATCTATTGAATCAATGGGTAAGATAGGAATCCACACTCCTTCCTTCAGTGAATCAATATATAAGTCATTATCGTCTTGAAAGACCTTCAAGAGATTTTTACTCTTTATTTGTTTTCTTGTAAGAAACCTCTTCAAGGAAGCTATACAAACAACATAGATGCCATAACTTTCGACTGATAGTATTCTTTTTTTCATTCTTTATTTGTTGAAAAATATATCATTGTTTTATAGTATAACGTTTTTTAGCTTCTGTAAATCCTCTAAAAGCGTTACGCCTTTATATCGAATATCATACAAATAGAGAACCGAAGATGTCATAAATCATAACGTACACTTCTGACATTTATTGTATTAAGTATTCGTGGAAAGCTCTTAGAGTCCTATATCCGACTTTGTGATTGGATATGAGGATATAGTAAACATAATTTGATATAAGATTTATCTTTCAACTTATATCTTGTGTTCTTTCCATCTTATGTCTACTTAGAGACCTGATACGTCAGGATTTTTGTCAGTCTGTTTTATAAACAAGCTAAGCGAAAAAAGCAGGTTTACCTAATTTGATACAAGAGGAATTCAAAACGTTATGAGCAACCTGTTGGAGCGAGCTTCTCGATTTAAGGTGATTGACATGTGTCTTTATCATAAACAAGTTCAATCGTTGACCAATGGCAAGAACAAACAAAGGTGCGCTCAGAATATCGTTGGATATTATTTATATTGATGGTCTCTATATCATCAGTTCTTTCTCCTGACATCTTTATATATACTTCGTGAAAATGATAATCAGTAATCTTGAATTCGACTATTCTGAACCCTTTATTCTCTAAATATTGAATTAGTGTTGTTATAGGATTACAGACTTTGATGTTTTCTATTTGCATATACATCTATTAAATTTGCTTGATTCTAATTCTATTGGGGCTTCATAAGGTGTTAGCTTTTCATTATAATCTTCTAAAGTATTGCGTTGCGCCACCTCTATTATATTGAAGATTAGCTTTTGTTATATATCCATTTTGAGTTGAATTATTTCCTGTTAAGCTTATAGGGTATTGGTGATGTAATTATCTGTTATCGATTTATTATGCCAGAATGGGTTATTGTAGGAACCTGTCTTATTGTCACAGAATACATTTTGAGATGTAGGCTATCCATCGAAGACATACTGTTGGTACGCGAAAGTAATATTAAGTAGCTGTGTAGTCCCACTATTTTAATACTCGTACACCAAGTTTCTGAAAAGTAACTTAACGACTACTATTATGTCTACTAATCATGAATATTACTGGAAATCTCACCAAATTCAATTTCATTCTCAAATGATATATAAATGATCTTCGTATAATCTTGAGATAGGAAATAGTGATGTTGAGGTATGTCTTCTATTAATAAGGGGATTATCTTTAATAAATCATTCAAGTAGAACTCATATCCATTCTCCGTCAAGCTATCTCCAATATATATAATCGTATCATCCTTACGATATACTCTCGCTTCTATTAACCCTTTAATAAGATTAATGGCTTCAAAAGAGACGTCTCTTTGCTCGGCTTTTATATACTTATAATTATTTAATTTACTAAGTTCAAGCTGCTCTCCGATGATGGGGATATGTTTTTTTAGATTTCCTATGTAATTAGAAAGGTTGGGAATAACAGTGTAATTTATCTTCTGCTCTTCTGCACTCTTTATTAAGATGTTATCATAATAATTATTCATAAATCAGTAAACTATTATTTGTAATGTTATTCGTTGCATATACTGACTGTTCTTGTAGTTCACGATTGTGCTATCTGATATTGGTTGAAGTGTTATAATTCGATTAATAGCAAGAACTATCTAAGTGTCCAATTCTCCAATGAAGAACAGAAATCTTCAAAGTTAGGAGCTATTTCTATCAAGCCTTCTTCCATTGGATACTCATGATAAAATACTTTAATAACTCCTGTTGATACTTCTATCCAAATATCATTACCACACCCATCATCAGCAAAGGGGATGTGAGTCTTGACTAAAGAATCCATCTCAGAATCATTTTGTAATTGAGGGGTCCGATATTTAATGATATCTTCAAATTTTAAGAAGAACCCTATTTCTATCTTATCCCAATCACCTTTTTCAATAGGGTAAAAGGTGTGTCTGAACATCATAGCTTGCATTGGGAAAAAGACACCATCGTAAGTTAGATATAATTGGATAAAACTTCTCATTTCATCACAATCTATTCCTAACTGTCGTCTTATCTCCTTTTCAGAAAGTAGAGATGTTCTACCTTCATATAGTAATTTATTATCTGTGAATGAAACCATAGTTTTATCTTTATTGTTTATACTGTTGTCAGTCCAAAGACCTCGTAAAGTAGGGTAGAGGGGGCGTAGGTTTTGCATCATTGGATAGACACATCACACTTTGTTTCAGAGTCACATTACGAGGACCACGGCCAAGTCGATTACGCTATCACAGGGTGCTGTTACATGACAAAGCTATCTGCTTTTATCAAAGCTGTTCTGTGCAACCGAACCAAGCGGGGCTCTTGTCGCTATTTGAAATTTAGTTCTGTTGAATCTGTAAAGTACGTGTTTAATATCTCTTTGCGCTGTTTGTCATCAGTACAACCGGAAATAATCTTAATAGCTAAGCTGTATTCCTTAGGCAAACTCCTATTAAAGACTAAATCCTTATAGGGATCTACGCTCTTATTATATAAGGAACATAAATATAACCGTTCATTGGTGTATGGGAAAACACACATGCCTGTTAATTCATATCTGTCTATGATGTCATTAGCTTCTAATGGAATATCAGCACAAATAACCTCATCAAAGACACCACTAATATGTGTGCGGAGTGGTTGTTCGGGTGTTGGGCTCCACCATAAATCTTTCTTTACTAACATACCTCCAGGCTTATGACCTAATATTACACAGTTAATTTCTTGGTCGTCCCCTTGATATGCAACTACTTTTCTACTGCCAGGATATTGGTTTATCCACGTGTCAGAATCTATCTTTCTAATATCTGGTATAGCGTCTTTTAATATAGATATCTGGCTACAGCGGAGGTACTGTCTGGTGACAGCTGCGGTAAATAAGACTGATAGCTCCATTGTATTCACATTGTGAAGGGTACTTTCTGTACTGAACATGTTGTAAAACCTAATATAAGGATGTTTAAGCATCTGTCCGATAACAAATACTCCTTTACGTGTTTCGACATTCAAGACTCGATTCTCTTTCCAAGATACTCTTGTCATACTTTATAATGTTTTTTGTCCTTTATGTAGTTTTGTTAAGTCAGTAACCTTAGTATTATCTTTCGTTTCTAAATATTTGTTGGTAAGTAGTTAGGTACTTACTTGTATCTTATCATTGTGCTTAAGCTTCATATTATTGTTTTGTCTTCATTTGAAGTGTACGAAAAGAGTATATAAGAAAGTGGTTGTCAAGGATGGATGGCATGCGGGTATAGTAATGAGAAGATGTAGTAACAGAGTTGGCAAGTAAGCGAGTTATAAGTTATAACAGCTATAACAAACTTCTCGTTCACTTGCCAACAATGCTATTATCTAATTAACTTGTTATCTTGTCAACTTACTTAACAATCACCTTGCGTGTTGTTCCATCAGAAGACTTAACGATGTTCAGACCCTTCTGAAGCTTCTGAATTTGACGACCATCAATGGTGTAATACTTTTCTGTTGTGGCCTTATTGAAGTTTGCACTCTCGATACCGGTGGGAGGAAGTGAGGCAACCAATGGTTCGCTTGAATACTTCTTGCTGTCAGCCTCATAAACCATTACGACCTTGGCGGTAGTGATTGAATTGTCATAGAAGTGAAGAATACGAAGGTTATCGATGACCTTGAAGTCATAGTTTCTGTTGTCCTGATAGTTGAAAGGAATATTAGTCATTTCGTCCTCATGCATGTAATTGTATTGACTTGCACTCTTCTTGAACTTGAAAGGTTCTGTGCTATCATTTACATAGACATTGTAGTACATCTTCTCTGGGTCGAGATAGTTGCCGTCAACATCTGCGTTCTTAACATAGAACGCTAATTTAATCTCATTAGAAGTGTTATCGTAGTCTGGAGTAGATGTGAAATAGAAGTATTCAGGTGTCGCTGGTGCTCCAACCTCCTTCTGAATGTAAGGTGTCAAGGTAAGACCCTCATAGCTCTCTATATAGTCTTCACCAGTAATGTTGTCATCACTTGCTCTACCTAAAGAAGTTCTAAGAATCTTAGAAGCAGTCAGTTTACCAGTTGCATCAATGCTGAACTCAAGGTTATCTGCAGCCTTGGTTTCATTCTCGAAAGCTGCGGCAAAGGTGTGATATTCCGACTTATCGCTATCGTATTTCTTAAAGTCTGTCTTCTTGGTAATACCCAAATACTGATTAGTAGACATGACAGCCTTGTCGCCCTGCTTGGTTAGTCTCACCCAAACGTTTGCGAGTTTCTCAGCCTTGAACAACCCCTTGATGTAGATATCGTTATTATCTGTCATCGCTTCAACAATACGTGGCGAAGGTTCAGACTTAGATGAAACAATATACTGAGCCTTCACAGCTGTAGAAGGAGGCGTAATTAGCTGTTCGCCAAGTGGCTCAATCGTAAGAGCCCAGTCGCCACCATAGTTGTTTTGCCAGCTATTTTCATAGGCAGCAGCCCATATTTGCTTCTTCTGACCCATACCTTTCATCACGAGTTTATTGTTCTCCCAAGTGAAATCAACATAGTTAAAAGCTGTACCAACAGGCTCGTAACTCTTTCCATCATCATTAGAAACCATACGATTAAGGGTGATAGTACGCTCGCTACTTTCCTCTTCTTCATCGTCCCCACCGAGGTCATCTGTAAGTATCGCCTGTGGTAGCTTTGCTCTATACTTGCCATCCGCTTGCTTCTCAAGCTTTAACCATGACTTGCTGTCGAGGCCTGATAGTGGATTGTAAATGTAAATACAGCCATCCTCGCCGATAACAATCTTAGACACTAAACCTTCATATCTGCCTTGCTGAACACCTGTCCAACCCTTCTTAACCCAAGACTTACTTGAGCGGTATAGGTTTTCCATCAGCTTACCTTTTGGCGTGTCCTTTATTATCTGAGCGGATGCCGTAAGGCTCAGAACTAATGCACAAATTGAGAATAAAGTTCTTTTCATATCTTATTACTTTATATTAGTTGAAATTGTATTGTTTGTCTTTTTTAGAAGTCATAACCAATGCCAATGGTACAATAGCTGCTTCCTGCGTTTGCAGTCTTCAGATTATAAGCTCCGTTTAGACGCAGTCCTTGATACTTGAAGCCTGCTCCCATAGTGACATGACTAAGGTCGTGGTCACCATACTCATAGCCAGCACGTACAGAAACCATCTTATCGTAGGTGTATTCAAGTCCGCCACCAAGCATAAAGAGCTTTGCCTCTGTAGGTTGGAAGAAATAACGAGAAGATAAGGCAGCAGCCGCTTGATGCTTCTCAGCAACATCCACTGACAATGCACCCCCTACGGCAAAATAGGTAGGAAGTGTTGTTTTATGCTTGTTACCATAGTTGAGTTGTGGACCAATTGCACCCACCTTCGCATCGAGCATGAGGTTGGCAGGTTTGTTGGCAAGGGTCAACTCGTTATTCTGATACGAACCACCCACATTGAAAGCAGCACCCATAGCATTCTTTGATAGGTGACTATAGATAAGACTTCCCGTCGCGTATGCAGCGAAACCCTTACCTAATAAATAGGTGTAACCCAAGTCGATTGTCCAGTTATAGGGCTGATAGTCCTTGGTTGGATTGCCCGAAGCGTCGTAGCCCTTTAACTTCAAGCCTCCAGCATAGCGGAAACCAGCAAAAACAGCATGACGTTTAGCAAACTTATAACCTGCAGTAGCAGCGTAAAGTCCGAAGGTGCCGTCAGCACCCTCAGCCTTTTCAAAAACAGAAGCAGCCACATCAGCAGTGAACGTCTTATCTGTTGCGAAGAAAGCAGCAGGATTGTTATATAGGTACATACCCTCGGCTGCAACCGAAGCATTACCCATAGCGGCCGTCTTAGCATCGGTGTTGACCGTCAGAATAGAGAGGTCTTGTCCCTGAGCATTAGCCTGCGCAGCACCGAGAAATGCTGCGCAAGCCATGAGAATTATATGTTTTGTATTCATACTTGTTGTGTTTATCGTTTAATGAATAGCTGGGTATGGTTACCCTTGTTGGTATAGACGGTTAGTTTATACGTCCCAGGGTTCAGTTTAGAAAGGTCGAGTGTAGCCACGTTGTACTTGTCTGGTATCACGGTAGCCTTCATCAGACGCTCGCCCACAGTAGAACTAATAACGAGTTCAGCCTGTTTTACTTCAGGATTGAGCAAGGTATGAATATCCTTCTGTACTGGGATAGGGTAGACAGCATAGACTGGAGCTGCCTTCTTTTCGACCACACGAACTTGGAAAGAGGCATCAGATGATGTCTTGCGACCGTCAGAAGCAATGATGCTGATGCGTGTGATACCCTTACTCGTTGGTTTCAACTGAAGATTGTCATTGCTGATAGTAGCCGAAGCAACACCCCCATTCGTAACATTCGCTTTATAGGTAAGCTGTGTGTTACTGCTGTGTGTATAATGACCAGCTAATGGTATCGTAACGACGCCTTCGTCCATACCTATGATGTAGTTCTCGAAAGGCTTCGTTAGCTGTGGTGGTATATACTTGACAATCTTAAATGTAAAACTCTTCTCTGCCTTTGCTCCTAAGTCATCTGAGAGTATAAAGGTGCAGTTGTAACTACCAGCTTCGAGCACAGGAACGAGGTTGACGGTCACAGTATTGTCCTTCACGGTGTAGGAAACACCCTTTGTCTCACCCGTAGCCTTGATGTCCCAGTTGTGACCATCAGGGTCGGCAACGTTGAAAGAGAATGACTTACGATCGTTCTCCATGACCTCTATGGCCTCTGTTGGGAATCCTGTAGCCTCAGGAGCATGGTTGAGTCGGGTTGTACACTTCTGAATCATAGGTTCAGAGAGGTTGCCCCAACGGTCTACTGCCACTACTGCAACGCTATAGGTAGTGTTATCTTTCAGGTCATCAAAGTCATACTTAAGTGTCTCACCCAAGCTATGTCCCATACCATTGATTTCTCTGTAAGTCATATCCTTGAGCTTATCAGCTGTCAGATCACCCTGAGCAATATAGAGTCGATAGAAGGCTGCAGTCTTATCCTCGTCCTTTGCGATACTCCACTCCGCATTAATGTCTACGAAATCAGGTTTGAGCGTCAGTGTTCTTACCTTCTCAGGGGCAATTTTCTTATCTGTTTCGAAGGCCGCCTCAGCGTCGATATAACCCTTACCTAATTTCCCCTTATACGTAGGATTTTGTTCGTCGATATTATAAGGACGGTAGGCAGTGGTCAGGCGTGTCTTTAGTTCTTCATTAGTAAAGCCTTGACGACCGAAGTAAGAAGCGATGAGTGCCGCAATACCTGACACATGTGGGCAGGCCATAGAGGTACCTTGGAAGTAAGCATAACCCGATGCTACCTTCTTTTTGGGTACGGTGCTCAACACACCTGCCGATGTTCCGAAGCGGTCTTGGTCGCCACCTGGTGCCGTAATCGTCACCCATTTCGCATAATTACTATAACTTGCTTTGCTGAAATCCCATGCCATAGCAGACACTGAAACCGTCGGAGCATAGCAAGCAGGGTAAGCAGAGAACTCTTTATTCTCATTACCAGCAGCGAACATTACCACACCACCCTTCATTGGGGAGTCTGGCCGCTGGTTGCCGTTAGCGTCACAACCCGCCATCTTGATGAAGTAGTCGATGGCTTCCTTCAGTAGTTGAGGCATGGAGGTGACGCCTGCTGTTGACGAGTAGCCCCAAGAGTTCTGACAAATGACAGCCCCGTTGTCAGCAGCATACTTAATGGCAGCTGCCGCATCGCCCTGTTCGTCTTTGTTTCTGAATATCTGACAACTCAACAGACGTACGCCACTATCGGCCGAGCCATCGCCACCAGCGATACCAGCTACACCCTTTCCATTATTGTTGCGAGCTGCAACAGTACCTGCAACGTGGGTACCGTGTCCGCCATCATCGGGTTCGATAGTACCGCCAACAACGTCTTTAGCTGTCACAAAGTTATAGCCATAGATATCGTCAACAAATCCGTTGCCGTCATCATCAACGTTAGGTTGACCGTTCTTCTCCTTTTCGTTGACATAAAGATTGTCTTTCAAGTCCTCGTGTGTGATATCAATACCACCATCGACAACGGCTACGATGACATTCTTCTTACCTGTTGTGTATTTCTCCCAGACAGGTTTAACATTACAATCGGCCCCACGCTTAGCATGAGGGCTGATGGTTCCGTCGTTATAGTAATGCCACTGTTTAGCGAGGAGGGGGTCGTCGAAATTGCTGGCACCTCCCTGTGTACTTGCTTCAAAAGGACTATAAGGAGTCATCTTAACCGTTGGTCTGGCCATTGGTAGTACTCGTTCTGCACATTCAACACCGTCAGCTTTCTTGAATTGGTCTAATACTGCTGCCACATCCTTGCTCTTGTCGAAGTAGATAGTGTACCAACGGTCGAGTCCCTCAGCAATGGTTCGTGCTTCATAGATGCCAGCTGGCTTAAATACTCGTTCCATCTTATACGCACCAGAGTATTGCATTGCAGAGGTCATAGCCGATGGGACGCTTTGCATCTCAACACTTCCGCTGCGGGTTGTAGGGATAGCTTGATTCGTACCCTTTGCCAGTTTCACATTAATGCAGCCTTTTACCGCAAAGAGGTCTTTGTCAATATTGACCGAGCGTGTGTCGGATGCGGTCGCATCTAAGTCTTGACTGTCCTGGCATGAGGCCGTAACCATCATGCCAGAGAGCGCACACGCACATAGATATATAATAGATTTTCTCATCAATGTACCTTTTATTTATTTCTTTTGATTGGTTTGTTTGAGCATACGTTCCACCTTAGCCAGACGCTGTTCTTTACTTCCTGCAAAGACGGTAGGCTTGTACAGGACGGTAATCTGCATGACTGCCTTACCGTTGTTGACGTCGGCATACTCGCCACCTGAGATGGCCAAGGTTAGATAGTCAGAACGACGCGCATAGACATGATGCTTACCATTGTAGCCAACAAACTCGAAGTTGTTTGCGGTAAGGAGCTTATCAAACTCGTGGGTGACAAACCACTCGTTGCCATACTGCCATATACCTAAATTAGGCTGACCGTAGAACAGGCTGTACTGCTCAATGCTTCCGACCTTGTCTTGTGGGGTCGTAGCATCACTGCGAAGGAAGAAGAAATAAGTACGTGCAATCAGTGTAGGGTCGTTTGTCTTGTAGAGAAGAGCCTCAATCTCGTTGTTCTTAGTCGTTTGACGCTTCATCTCCTCACTGTTCTTACCCTGTTCATATTTCTCAACATCGCTTATCTTCTTGTCAGACTTGTTCAGAAGGTCGATAGGACCAAGGTCAAGACTACTAAAAGTAGGGTAGCTGCGGTCCTGTGTATGCATCTGATAGAAGAACAATACAACACTGTTATTCTCCTCTCTGATGTCAACATCCATTGTATAAGCCTCTTTGATATTGACGTAATGATTGGTGTCCTTCTCGTCTCTTGTATATCCATTGGCTCTCATAAAGTCCTGGAAAGCTTGTGTCTTAACGGCGTTAACACCTTCTCTTGTTAGTGAACGCGTGTAGACACGGGTCGGTACACCATATTTAGTGTCGTTTACATAGACCACATCCTTGAATAATGGCGATGGTGTTCGGAAGAAGTAACTCTCTTCATAGATGCCGTTTACCTCGTCAGGTCCGCCATATTCTGTAAGAATACTCCCTCGGCGATACTCGTAATCCATCATCTTATGCAGACTGAAAGGATTACCTGGGTTACAAGCCAAGATGAAGGTTGCCACGCCTGGTTGCTTGACAACGACGTCATTGTTCTTCCCAGCGATGGTTACCGTAAGTTTCGTAGTTCTTTCAGTAGCACTATAGTTTGGCTTAGAAATAAACTTCAATCCATGCTTCTTCTGAATAACTTGCAGCCAGTCAGGCTTTTCGTTCTGTGTAAGGTCATACGACATGCCCTCTAACTTCAAGTCGACAGTGGTCGTACCACCCGCCTGTGGTAGGACAATCTCACCTTTGGTAATATCCAAAGAGATATCAGCAGCACTCTGGCTGACCATGATTTTCTGTATTGCCAAACCACCATCAACAAGGATATAGCTGCTTCTCTCTGCCCCAGTTGTGTTCGGGTCTACTTGTACAGCAATCTCGTTTCCGCTCTGTGTAAGGTGTACCCACGACTTAGGAGTCGTTGTAACCCATTCTTTACAGTTCGTGTTCACTGTAATCGTCTTCTCACCTACCTGATTAGAAAAGCTTATCTCCTTCTCTGAAACATTCAGATAGGGCTGTTCGAAGCTGTCATTGTCAGCACATCCAACCGCCATTCCCAATAATAGGCATAGCAGAGAGAACTGCATCAGCTTATGTATATTGATTATACGCATATCATGTAATAATTTAATAAGGTATAATAATCTGATTAGAACTTCAATGCTTTCTTAGCAGCAGAGAAGTTTTTAACCATCTTCGTCTGTGCTGTTAAGCCCTTACTACTTACACCTGATACGGATGGGTCATAGCTATAAAGCAGTGCGAGCACTGGTGCGTCATTGTCTAACACGCATGTAACATCAATCACTAAGTGGTCGCTTTCGCGCACGAAGAAGTGGTTATTGCCTGATGTACGGAGGAATGAGAAGCCCTCATCACCAAGTAGTTTCTTGAGCTCCTTGGTTGCAACCCATTTACTACCATACTTCCACACACCGAGGTTAGTGTCTTTGAAGAGCAAAGCACCAATCTGTACGCTACCAAGATTGTCTGGTGCGTCACCATCCTTATCCGTTGTATAGAAGATGTGAATACGTCCGTATGCTGCAGAAGGGTCTGTGCTTGCCTTCAGCTTATATTGAAGCTGTGACACCTCTGAGGTCTTGTGCTCGTTGACGGTGCGTTCTTCTTCCGTGCTACCAGCCCTCTGCTCGTATTGTTCTACTTGTGCTAACTTCACGTTGTCCTTCTGTAGTAACTCAAGAGGATAGAATGGTAGCTTATTGAAAGTCTTGTATTCACCAGTCTGCTTCATGATAGGAGTGAAGGTAAGATTAACTCCTTCGTTGTTCTCCTTCTCTGATATATAGACCTTCAAAGACAATAGCTCCTTCTCATTCGTGTATTCTCTGTCAGACTGAGAGTTGCTGCGTACATAGCCATTGTCTGTCAAGAACTTATCGAAAGCCTTGTCTTTCACGGCGTCGATGGCCTTTCTGCCATCGCCAATCATGATGATCTGTGATGGATTGATACCATCAGAACTGCAATATTGAACTAAGGTAAAGATAGGAGATGGGGTGATAAAGGTGTAAGTCTCCTCAAGTCCGTAAGCAGGCATGGCAGCTTGATACTCGCGCAGATAGCTACCACGCCCTAACTCGAAGTCCATAATCTTGTGCTCATCCTGTGGTACACCAGGGTTGATAGGCAAGAGATAACGCTGAATACCAGGTTGTGACACGACAATCTCACGGATGACACTGCCACTCTTGGCATATAGTTTCACCTCACGGGTCTGGTAGCTATCGTTGCGTTCAGCTATCAGTTTGATTTCTTCCTCAGCCTTAACAATCTTCAACCAACTAACTTCTTCGCTCGTTGTTACGTCATAGACAGCTGAGTTAGTGGTGATGTCAATCGTCTTCTCGCCACCTGTCTGTGGGAGATAGATAGCATTCGGAACCACGTCGAGCGTCACGTCGGCTGCACTCTGGGTCACAGCAATCTTGCCAGTAGCGCCATTGGCATTTACAAGAACATAACTTGTGCGCTCTGCACCCATCTTATTTTCAGTTACCTTCACCTTCAGCACGTTACCGTCCTGAACCAGCGAGAGCCATTCGCCTTCCTGTGGAGACGATGCAATCCAGCTGTTTTGATTGGTTGTCACACTAATGTTCCTTTCACTTACGCCTTTGTCAAAGGTGATGTTGTTTTCTGAAAGGACCAGTGTTGGCATCTCAAACTCGTCTTCCTTAGCACATGAAAACAGGCAAAGAAGGATACCACCTAACATTAGGGAGTAGAGTGTCTTTTTTAATTCCATACTCTTTAAGGGTTTTATAAGATAATAAATATATTGATTCAGACTCAATTCGAGGGGTTGTGATTTGTTTTTTGTATTCATATTCTCGGTAAGATATTGACTACGTGGCCTTTGTCTTAATTTATATTAAGGTGAGGTTTTCTTTTACAAAAATAGGATTTAATGAGAATAAAAACAAGCTGATTAGGTTAAAAGAAACTAACCTTATGTTATTTATATTTATCATGAAAGTGGATGTCAACGAATGGGAATATCCCTTCTTGTGCTCCTCTTTTGAATTGAATAATAGTTTCTTGACGACTTCTGCCAAGTCTGTCACCTTAAATGTCATACTAATTAAATCCATATTTATCACGGCCTGTAAAAATATCGGGTGCAAAGGTAGTGGCTTCCTACGGATGTGACAATACCTATTTATTAGGAATTTATGCTTGTTTCTTTGTATTGATGTGTCCTCTTATCCCTAATTAAGATGAGAGATTATGCTTTCTCAATAGTTGTTTGTTTGTTTTGATGCTCGTAAAATATCATTACAGAATGAGTATTCTATAACCTTCTTGATTACTATAAAGTATCTTGTTAGTCGTACTATATAACTAACAGATAAACAGTGAGTTATATACTCTATTGGAGAAGGGCATCTTTAAGCTTCAAGAAGGGCGTTGACAACGACGAAGAAGGGCATGTTCTTGAAGGTTGAAAGGCCTTGTCTTGAAGCTAATCAGGCATAGGTTAGTTTTAAGGATGTGAATTTCTTTTACATAATAGTTGGTGGGTATGGGTGATAAGGTGGATAGTTTAGGTCCAGTTCCATAGTGTGCTGTGTTTGTACGTGTTAATATGTTCATCCAAGAACAGATAAAATAGTGATTAGACGAAGCTTAGTTGAGAATGTATTTCTTTGCCAATAAGTTTGTAGAATATAATAATGAATAAGTATAAGGACTATTACACAAGTATACATGTTGGGTGAACTATAAACCAGATTGGTATATTCTGAGTTTCAGATAAGGCTATTGTAAAGTAAATAAAAATACCCATTGACCGTGTAGAGTTGTATAATACAACCGTACACGTTCAATGGGTTTACGACAGATGATCGTAGGTTTTAAGCCTTTCGCTTCTTAGTACTCCTTCTCTTCCACCATAGATAGTAACCACTAATAGGTAGGAATCCCCCGATAAATGCTGCGATGGCATAGAGAATGCGTGAGAACCATCCGCCCCAAGAACCTGTATGCAACTTCTTAAACAGTTTTCCTCCCTTTGGCTTCTTGCCTTGCTGGTCGCCTTTCATATATTTTGTCCCATCTTTCTGTGCCTGTGGTTGCCCCTTCATCTTACTTGTGTCTGGCTGTGCAAAGGCTTTCTCGTTTGTCTCACCCTGCTTTGCTCCGTCTTTCGACAGCTGTGCCTTCATTTCCTTGGGAGGTATTGGTTGACCAAAGAGTTTAGACATTCCCTGTCTGTACCAGCCGAAGGAGAATACAGGACCAGTGAGTGCCATGAGGAAAAGGAAGATGAATACATAGATACCTAACGACACATGTGAGTCGTAAACAAATCTGCGAAAACCTTTGTTGGTGCTGACTGTTAGTCTACTTTTCAGTGCTTTCTTACTCTTAGGCCACCAGACGACGACGCCGGAGAGCAATACAAGTACCATACACATGGACGTCACTGCCGTTAAAATTCGTCCTAACGAGAGCCCACCATCGTGTGCATTCTCTGGTTTCATGAATAGCCAGCGGTGTAAGCGTACTATGTCTGTATAGAGTGGAATCTCTTTTGCATTCATATCAAACAGCGGTGCGAGGTCTTTGAATAGTAGTAGCGCAAGTCCACTGAAGCATAATACGGTCATCACCACTCCAAGTGGTAATGCTAACCATCGGTGTATTTTTAGACAGAGTTTTCTCATTTCTTATATAATTATTGTTTTCGTTTCTTGTTTGTAAGCTGTTATCCTTTTGCTATCCCTTTCGTTTAAGATGGCTTTTGAGACTTATTTTCTTAGATGCTTACAACCTTGGAAGGTTTAATGAGCGTAGAGCGAATAAGTGATTATTTATATAATAAGATGTAGTAAGTTGTTGCGTTTATTGTCGAAATAGGTCAACACAGCTTCATTCGTCGCCATATCCAATTAGGGATAAGGCGCCAGAGGAAGGTGAGGACGGCCCATCGTGTGTCGATGACACAGACATGACGACGACAGTTGACAGCTTTTAGAATGCTGCGTGCCACCTTTTCTGTAGTCATCAACATAGGGAGACGAGAACTGCCAGCGAGTAGGGGAGTGTCGACAAAGCCCGGACGAATATCTGTGAAATGGATGTTATGATGCTTGGAGATAGCAAGCTGCTCCAATGCCTGTAGGTAGGTGTTCTGCATAGCCTTACTTGCACTGTAAGCAGGAGCAGGTCCGAGCCCCTTTGTTCCAGCGATAGAAGTGATGCAAGCGATGTGTCCTCCGCCATTGTTAGCAAAGTAGCGATAGGCACAACCAACCAATCTTGTGAAGCCAACAGCATTTGTTTCCATCGTCTTGAGCTCTTTCTCGGCTTCAAGACTTGGGTTTTGCCAACCGATACCTGCCGCATGGAAATAGAGATCGAGCCCTCCCATGCGTTCAATAAGTTGTTGTAGGGATGCTTCCGCAGCTTCGTCTGTCACGTCAATCTGCGCTGTGAAGACACGCTCTGGTGCGAGGTTTTGTAGGTCTGTCAGCTTGTCAATACGACGGGCTGCCACACCAACTACCCATCCCTGGGCTATGAACAATCGTGCCACCTCATGTCCGATACCACTGCTGGCACCTAATACGATAGCTTTCTTCATTTTAGTAGTTCTTTAGGGAGTAGTTCGTTGAGGCTATCCTCACGTATAATCTTAGGTGCAGCCTTGCCAGGAAGAACTAAAATCTTCTTCCCTTTGCGATAGATATGTAACTGTCGTGAACGTATCACAGCTGTTATCTCGTCATCAGTTTGCATCGCCTGCCATATAGGATAGTAAACACCATCCTCGTTAAAGAGTTTCTTCTGCAGGTGTGAACACATATTTGTAGTGTCGAGTTCTATCATTTCTTCTGTTGATTTGAATGTTATTGCGTGGATACAATATCGTTTCTTATTCTATTCTTTTGCAAAGTTAGGAAAATAAAGCAGTATAACAAGCAATGGAGAAGAAAATGCGTGATTTGTGTAAGGAGGTGGAGTTGTGGCTGAAGAGATATTTTCCTTTCTGTCTTAAGATGCTAAAAGGCTGATTAAGATATGCTGAAAAGTAGTCTTAAGATGTGTTGGGAAGTTGTTTAAGATACGTTGAGAAACTGTTTAAGATAGGATGGAAAGCAGTTTAAGCTGTGCAGGACAGCTATCTTAAGCTGTGTTGATAAGGTATCTTAAGATTGGTTGGAAAGTTGTCTTAATATGCTGAAAAAGAGAAAGGTGTAAGCCACGTAATCCGTTGGTTTACACCTCTTTTGCGGAAAGAGGGGGATTCGAACCCCCGATACCCTTTAGGGGTATACACGCTTTCCAGGCGTGCCTCTTCAACCACTCGAGCATCTTTCCTTGTGGATTCTGAAGCATATAGCTTGTCTATCGAACCCAAACTGGTTTGCAAAAATAGAACTTTAGTTTTACAATAAAGCGATAGTAAAACTTCTTTTAAATTTCTTTAAGGCTTTTGACGGTCTTTTCCTTTCTGTTAGTTTTGTGCAATTCATCGTTTTGTTTGTGAGCGAATACACTTGTAATAAGTCAAAACAAATAAATACACTTGTAACTCTATAAGACAGGTTAATATGTCTGAAATAAACGTTTAATATCATGTATGCTGTTGTATCAAGGCTGAATATGAGCTGACAAGCACGTTGTTATCCCTAATGATAGCACTTAGTTTGGGACTTGTTGTAGTTAAATGGAATATTTGATGCTATTTTTATTACTTAATGACCCGTCTAATTCACATAAAATTAGTATCTTTGCACATTAGTTTATAACCAACTAATTTAGTTTAGAAAGATAATAATTAAACATAACATACATCGTGGCTGAAACAAAGTACATTTTCGTTACGGGCGGAGTAGTTTCTTCACTTGGTAAAGGAATTATCTCGTCATCAATCGGTAAGCTTCTTCAAGCAAGAGGTTACAACATTACCATTCAGAAGTTTGATCCGTACATCAACATCGATCCAGGTACGCTAAACCCTTACGAGCACGGTGAGTGCTACGTGACGGAGGATGGTATGGAGACCGACCTCGACCTCGGTCACTACGAGCGCTTTACGGGTATTAAGACCACGAAGGCCAACTCAATGACTACGGGACGTATTTATAAGAGTGTCATCGACAAGGAACGTCGTGGTGACTACCTGGGTAAGACCATTCAGGTAGTACCGCATATCACGGATGAGATTAAGCGTAATATCAAACTGTTGGGTCAGAAGTATCACTATGACTTTGTGATTACTGAGATTGGCGGTACTATTGGTGATATTGAGTCAGCTCCATTCCTTGAAGCAATACGCCAGTTGAAGTGGGAGTTGGGCAAACGTGCTATTAATCTTCACTTGACATACGTTCCTTACCTGAGAGCTGCTGGAGAGCTGAAGACTAAGCCAACACAGCATAGTGTGAAGGAATTGCAGAGTGTAGGTATACAGCCAGATGTCCTTGTCTTGCGTACTGAGAAGCATCTTGATGATGATATCCGTAAGAAGGTGGCAGCTTTCTGTAATGTTGATTTCGATTGTGTTGTACAGAGTGAGGACCTCCCAAGTATCTATGATGTCCCTGTAAATATGTTAGAACAGGGCTTGGATGCTGCTATCTTACGTAAGTGTGGGGAGGAAGTTGGTCCTAAGCCTGCTCTTGGTCCTTGGAAGGAGTTCCTTGATCGACAGCGTAAAGCAACGAAGGAGGTACACATCGGACTTGTTGGAAAATACGACTTGCAGGATGCTTATAAGAGTATTCGTGAAGGATTGATGCAGGCTGGAACCTACAACGACCGTAAGACGGTCATTACCTTTATCAATTCTGAAGACTTAACGGACGAGAATGTAGCCGAGAAACTTAAGGGGCAAGATGGTATTGTGATATGTCCAGGGTTTGGTCAGCGTGGTATTGAGGGTAAGATAGTGGCCGCTCACTATACTCGTACACATGATATCCCAACCTTCGGTATCTGTCTTGGTATGCAGATGATGGTGATTGAGTTTGCTCGTAACGTCCTTGGTTATAAGGATGCTAACTCTCGTGAGATAGATGAGAAGACTACGCATAACGTGATAGATATCATGGAAGAACAGAAGAATATCACGAATATGGGTGGTACTATGCGTCTTGGTGCATACGAATGTGTGTTGCGTCAAGGGTCACATACCTTTAATATCTATAAGAATGAGCATATTCAGGAGCGTCATCGCCATCGTTATGAATTCAATAATGACTATGAGAAAGAATACGAGAAGCATGGCATGATGTGCGTTGGGCGTAACCCAGAGAGCGACTTGGTTGAGATTGTTGAGATACCAAGCCTGAAGTGGTATATAGGAACACAGTTCCATCCAGAGTATCAATCAACAGTACTCGGTCCACATCCGCTCTTCCTCGACTTCGTTAAGACTTCAATTGAAAATCAGAAAAGCAAATAAATGGATAAAAAAACAATCACAGGGTTTGTACTCATAGCCCTGATTCTCTTTGGTTTTGCATGGTGGCAGCAGCCATCAGCAGAACAGAAAGCTAAGCAGAGAGCTGAGTTTGTAAAGGATTCTATCGCTGCTGCCAAGAAAGCACAAACTGCTAAGCTTGCTGCAGAGAAGCAAGCACAACAGAAGGAGGCTGCGGCAGTGGATACAACAGCACTGTTCTATTCTGCATTGAATGGTAAGGCACAGGATATTACACTGAAGAATAATAAGGTGGAATTGACCTTGAGCTCTAAAGGTGGTGTCGTTAAGAAGGCTGTTATCAAGAACTATGTCGGTCATAATATCGCTGTTAAGGATGGTTCGAAGGACCAGAAGGATGTTACCTTGTTTAGTGGTGACGACCAAAGTCTTAACTTTATGTTGGCTACAAAGAATAGTAACATCGAGACAAAAGACCTTGTCTTCACGCCATCAAACGTGACTGACTCTACTGTTACATTTACTGCAGCTGCAGGAAAAGGTAAGATGCTTACCTTAAACTATACCCTTAGTGATGGTTATCTGCTTCGTATGTCATTACAGACTACGGGTATGAATGGACTGTTTGCACCGAATTACAACCAGATGGATATCAACTGGCAGGATCGTTGTAGGCAACAAGAACGTGGCTTTACATTTGAGAATAGATACGCAACGCTTACCTTTAAGAAGCATGATGGCGGTACTGACTATTTAAGTGAGACTGCTGAAAAGGAAGAGACTACGGAGGATCCAATGGACTGGGTGGCTTTCAAAAACCAGTTCTTCTCTGCAGTAATGATTTCAAAGGATAACTTCTCTACAGGTGCTAAGCTTAAGAGTACTCCACTTGAGAAATCTTCTCATTACTTAAAGCACTATGAAGCTAACATGAAGGCAGGCTTTGACCCAACAGGTAAGCGTCCTTCAGAGTTTGAATTCTACTTTGGTCCTAATGACTTCCGCCTACTTCAATCTGTAGAAAAGCAGAGTCACTTCGGTAAAGAGCTTGATATGGAACGCCTTGTATATCTTGGTTGGCCATTGTTCCGTATCATCAACCGCTGGTTCACGCTTTATGTATTCGATTGGTTGAGGCAAGTATTCCCAATGGGAGTGGTGTTGATACTCATTACCTTGCTGTTAAAGCTCATTACCTTCCCTATGGTGAAGAAGAGTTATATGAGTTCTGCAAAGATGCGCGTGCTCAAACCAAAATTGGATGAGGCTACTAAGCAATTTAATAAGCCAGAGGAGCAGATGCAGAAACAGCAGGCTATGATGCAGAAATACGCTGAATATGGTGTCAGCCCATTGTCTGGATGTCTTCCAATGTTGATACAGATGCCTATCTGGATTGCGATGTTCAATTTCGTACCGAATGCTATTCAGCTTCGTGGCCAGAGCTTCCTTTGGATGGATGACTTAAGTACTTACGATCCAATCTTCTCATGGGGCCATGATGTTTGGCTCGTAGGTGATCACATCTCATTGACCTGTATCCTCTTCTGTGGCGCTAACTTACTTTATACATGGTTTACCATGCAGCAGCAGAAAGACCAGATGGTGGGCCAGCAAGCAGATCAGATGAAGATGATGCAGTGGATGATGTTTGCTATGCCATTGTTCTTCTTCTTCATGTTCAATGACTATTCATCAGGTCTTAACTTCTATTACTTCATATCACTCTTCTTCTCTGCAGCTATCATGTGGACATTGCGCAAGACAACTAACGAAGAGAAGCTCCTCGCAATCCTTGAGGCTCATAGAGAAGAGAGGAAGAATAACCCATCTAATAAGGGTGGTGGACTCTTCGCTCGTCTGCAGGCTTTGCAGGAGATGCAGCAACAGCAGCAAGAAGAACTACGTCGGAAACAAGAAGCACTTAATAACAAAAAGAAAAGTCTATAAGCTATGAACAAAAACTTAACCATTGCAATGACTGCCGCTCTAATGATGAGTGGCGGTGTTGCACAAGCGCAGGATGTGAACATCGGACGCAACAACATCACGCTGAAGAGCGACCTCATGACTCCAGAGGCGCTTTGGGCTATGGGGCGTATCGGTGCTGCACAGGCCTCACCTGACGGCAAGAGGATTGTCTATCAGGTGGGTTACTACAGTGTAAAAGAGAACAAAGGACATCAAGTGTTGCGTGTTATGGATGCTGATGGCAAGAACGACCGTCTACTCACCACCTCTTCAAAGAGCGAGAGTGACGCAGCGTGGCTTGACAACAACACCTTAGCATTCCTTTCAGGAGGCCAGTTGTGGACGATGTCTGCCGATGGTTCCAACCGAAAGCAGCTTACACAGTCTGATATTGATATTGAAGGCTTCCGTTTCTCACCCGACCGTAAGCGTGTAGTGCTCATCAAGAGTATTCCTTACTATGGTACTATCAAGCAGAATCCAAGCGACTTACCGAAGGCTACGGGTATGGTTATTACCGATATGAACTATCGTCATTGGGATCATTACGTAACAACCAATGCGCATCCTTTCGTGGCTGATGTTACAGCAGAGGGTGTTGGCGCAGGCGTTGACGTACTTGATGGCGAACCATACGAGAGTCCGTTGGCTCCTTTCGGAGGTATCGAGCAAATTGATTGGAGCAAGGACTCAAAACTTGTTGCCTATACCTGTCGTAAGAAGGAAGGTACACAATACGCCATCTCTACTGATGCCGACATATATATATATAATGTGGAAACGCGTCAGACAAAGAACCTCTGTAAGCCAGCCGACTATGTTGAGCCAAAGTGTGATGCAACAAAGAGCCTACGTAATCAGGCTGTCAACCATCAAGCTGGTGATATGAATGTAGGTTACGATGTGAACCCTAAGTTCTCTCCTGACGGCAAGTATATTGCTTGGCAGAGCATGAAGAACGATGGTTATGAGAGTGATCGCAATCGTCTTTGCGTCTATGACTTGGCAACAGGGAAGAAGACATACGTCACTGAGAGCTTTGACTCAAATGTAGATGACTATACTTGGGCCGTTAACTCAAAGGACCTTTATTTCATTGGGGTATGGCATGCGACAGTGAATATCTATCAGACTAACCTTAAGGGAGAGGTGAAGCAACTCACAGAGGGCGACCATAACTATGTAAGTGTCTCACTCTTAGGTGATAAGAAATTGCTTGCTATACGTCAGAGTATCTCTCAAGCTAATGAAATCTACGCTGTCACTCCAGCCAAGAAGGAGAAGACAAGTGTACAGACACAGCTTAGCTTTGAGAACAAACATCTCTATGACCAGTTGGCTATGGGTGATGTAAAGTCTCGTTGGGTAAAGACAACCGATGGTAAAGAGATGATGGAGTGGGTGATAACACCACCACATTTCGATCCAAACAAGAAGTATCCAACCTTACTCTTCTGTGAGGGAGGTCCACAGAGTCCTGTCTCTCAGTTCTGGAGTTTCCGTTGGAACTTTCAGATAATGGCTGCTAATGGATACGTTATCATAGCTCCAAACCGTCGTGGACTACCTGGTTTTGGTAGCGCATGGAACGAGGAGGTGAGTACTGATTGGACTGGTCAGTGTATGAACGACTACCTCTCTGCAATTGATGATGCAGCTAACAATCTCCCATTCGTAGACAAAGACCGCTTAGGAGCAGTTGGTGCTTCATTTGGAGGTTTCTCTGTTTACTATCTTGCTGGTATTCATAACAAGCGTTTCAAGTGCTTTATCTCACATGATGGAGCCTTCAACCTTGAGAGCATGTACACTGATACTGAGGAGGCTTGGTTTAGTAACTGGGAGTATGATGATGCTTATTGGAACAAGGATAAGAGTGAGGCTGCGAAACGCACATACGCTAATAGTCCTCATCTTAACGTTGATAAGTGGGATACTCCAATCCTTTGTATCCACGGTGAGAAGGACTATCGTATCAATGCCAATCAGGGAATGGGAGCATTCAATGCGGCTCGTCTGCGTGGTATCCCAGCCGAGTTACTTCTCTATCCAGATGAGAACCACTGGGTATTGAAGCCACAGAATGCTATTCTCTGGCAGCGTACATTCTTCAATTGGCTTGACCGTTGGTTGAAGAAGTAGGTGATTAGATGACAAGTGAACGAGTTTACAAGTAGATAAGTAGACAAGTCAACAAGTCAATAAGTCAACAAGTTGCTTGATAGTATTAACTCGTTTACTTGTTAACAAGTCGACAAGTCAACAAGTCAATAAGTCAACAAGTTGCTTGATAGTATTAACTCGTTTACTTGTTAATATGTTGACAAGTCAACAAGTCAACAAGTAGACAAGTTGCTTGATAGTATTAACTCGTTTACTTGTTAACATGTCGACAAGTCAACAAGTAGACAAGTTGCTTGATAGTATTAACTCGTTTACTTGTCAACTTGTTAACTCGTCAACTTGTAAACTTATTCACTCATCAACTCATTCACTTATAATTTATAATCTAACAAATAACTTGTTTACTTGTCAACTCGTAAACTTGTTAACTAATAAATATCATCATGACAGATAAAATTCAAACTACATTGAGAGATTCAGCGGCAATGCGTTGGACGGCTCTCCTACTTTTATCCCTGGCAATGTTCTGTGCCTATATCTTTGTCGACATCCTTTCTCCTATCAAGGAGTTGATGCAGGAGCAGAGAGGTTGGGACTCAACCGCTTTCGGTACGATGCAGGGTTCAGAGACATTCCTTAATGTCTTCGTTTTTTTCCTTATCTTTGCAGGTATCATCCTCGACAAGATGGGCGTTCGTTTCACTGCTATTCTCTCTGGTGCAGTGATGTTAACTGGTGCTTTGATTAAGTATTATGCTATCAGTGATAGCTTTGCTGGTAGTGGACTTGAAGTATGGTTTACCAATAATCTAAACCACATTCCTGTCTTCGAGCAGTTGGGTGTGTCGCCTTTCTATGAGGGCATGCCTGCGTCAGCCAAGGTAGCCGCTTGTGGCTTCATGATATTTGGTTGTGGAACAGAGATGGCTGGTATCACCGTTTCTCGTGGTATTGTAAAATGGTTTAAGGGTCGTGAGATGGCCTTGGCAATGGGTTCAGAGATGGCTTTGGCACGTCTTGGCGTTGCAACCTGTATGATATTCTCTCCTTTCTTTGCAAAGTTAGGTGGCAACATTGACGTATCTCGTTCAGTAGCCTTTGGTGTTGTTCTTATTTGCATTGCATTGATGATGTTTGTTGTTTATTTCTTCATGGATAAGAAACTTGACTCACAGACTGGTGAGGCAGAGGAGAAAGACGATCCATTTAAGATTAGCGACCTTGGAAAGATACTTACCAGTATGGGCTTCTGGCTTGTAGCTTTACTCTGTGTACTTTATTATTCAGCTATCTTCCCATTCCAGAAGTATGCTGTAAATATGCTTCAGTGTAATCTTACCTTCCATGAGCTTCCAGCGAACTCGTTCTGGGCTTCATCAAGTGTGACAATCATTCAGTACGCTATCATGCTTGTTGTTGCAGCAACCGCTTTCATGTTCAACTTCATGAAGAACAAGGCTATGAAGAACATTATGCTCCTCGTGTCTGTTTTGTGCCTTGTTTTCTATTGTTACATGGGTTATATGCGTCAGTCAGCCGAGTCTATCTTTGCTGTATTCCCATTGCTCGCAGTAGGTATTACACCAATCCTTGGTAGCTATGTCGACCATAAGGGTAAGGCAGCATCTATGCTTGTGTTAGGTTCATTGCTTCTGATTGTTTGTCACCTCACATTTGCCTTCATTCTTCCACAGTTTAAGTCAAGTCAGGTAGGTGGTGTTATTGTAGCATACGTAACCATCCTCGTCCTTGGTGCCTCTTTCTCACTCGTACCAGCATCATTATGGCCAAGTGTTCCAAAGTTGGTAGATGCAAAGATTATCGGTTCTGCTTACGCTCTCATCTTCTGGATTCAGAACATTGGTTTGTGGTTGTTCCCATTGCTTATCGGTAAGGTTCTCGACAAGACAAATGTTGGTGTTACTGACCCAACACAGCTCAACTACACCGCTCCATTGATTATGCTTGCAGGTTTAGGAGTGATTGCACTTATCATCGGTCTTATCTTGAAGGTAGTAGATAAGAAGCGTCACCTCGGTTTGGAAGAGCCTAATATCAAGGAATAAGATAATAGGATGACGCTTGGAGGGTTTATGGATACGTTGTATCATTGAACTTTCATTATCCATCCTACGATTAAGTAGATAATATACAGAAAAGCCCTCATGAGCAGTTTATGCTTGTGAGGACTTTTCTTTTGTCTTTCATGAGAATGCAGTGATAGCCTTCACTAATATTAGACGAACTTTTGTAGAGTTATTTTTGAGCTTCTCTTCTTGTAGAATAATACGTTACAATGACTGTGTGTGGTTGTGTAATGGATAGTCTCTTCCCTCGTGAAGTTCATCTAAAGCGACAGTTTGTTCATGTGCCAATAGTCTCTTATTATGTATAAAGTACATTGCACCATTCGCTTCTTCCCCCTGCGCCCTACGTATTGACCATGCGTACATAATCTTACTACGCATTAACACAGCAAGCGAAGGTTGAAGCTATGACCTGAAAGGGATATACTCGTAAGAAGAAATAAGACGCTAAATACTAAGTTACGTGGCTGAACTCTATACATAAGAAGCATTCCGTGAATCTGTAATTATCTTCTTTATATAAACATAAAACTCTTCTTATTTGTAAAGAAAATACATATCTCCAATTTGAAAGACGCCTAATAAGCTTTGAGAAGACGCCTTTCAAGCCTCAAGAACACGCCCTTTAAGGACGTTGTTAAGGCCCTTCTTGATTCTAACTAAGCATCTTCTGCAGTGATGTATTGCAACAGCTTAATTATCAATAGGTTATCTGTGAGTAATGCGTGGATATTTCGAACGTTATAGTAGTTCGTTATGATACTGTTTTGTAAGGATATTTCGTGTTTAGCGGATAGGTGAATAAGAGATGAAGAGGTGCAAGTTGCGGTGATAGAGAATGGTGTATATTAGAGATAAGAAGTCTGAAAACGAAGAAACCCGCACAACGTTTGTACGGGTCTTCTTGTATTGCTTTATCCTTTCGGGATAGTTTTACAGTTACTCTACGCTATTCGTATAGCGTAGACAATCTTGTTACTCTTCTTCCTCTTCATCGTCTTCCAGAACGACATCAGCCACCTTCATGCCCTCAATAGGCAAGGTACGGTCGATAACAGCATTGTAAGAGATAGAACTCTCACTGCGTGACAGACCCAGTGGCATCAGCTTGTCATGGATAACAGACATAAGGTGATGGTTGTTATATGCGTAGATTTTCAAGAAGAGGTCATACTCACCTGTGGTGTAGTGACACTCTACAATCTCTGGAATCTGGCGCAAAGCCTCAACAACATCATCGAATTTCTCTGGGTTTTTAAGGTTCAGTCCGATGAAAGCACAGGTCTCATAACCAATACGTTCTGGGTCGATAATAAACTGAGAACCCTTTATAACACCAAGGTTTGTTAACTTCTGAATACGCTGATGAATGGCTGCACCGCTGACATTACACGCACGTGCAACCTCAAGGAAAGGAATTCGTGCATCCTCAGAGATGAGGTGCAGAATCTTTTTATCAAGACGATCTAAACTTCTATGTGCCATTTATTATTCTATTGTTTTTGCTTACAAAGGTATGAAAAAACTTTGAATTATCAAAATAGCGAGTTCCTTTTCTACAACAAATTACAACTTTCTACCTTATTTCTGTTTGTTATTTCTACTCATGGTAGCCGAAAAGTTGACATTCAATACGTTAGCTTCTCTTAGCGCTTGTTTGATGTCCATGATCGTACCCATGTCTGCATGGCGGTCTGCCTTAATGCTGACACTAAGCTGCTTACGCTGTTCTGGGGGTAAGGCAGCGGAGAGTTGGATAAGATACCGTTTAATCTCTGGGACGGTTGTGATGTTGTTATTGAGCTGTACAACCATCTCGTTGCCCTCTACCTTACCAAGGTTGTTGATGGGTCGACCGACATAAATGTATTGTATGTTCGACTTGTTATATAAGCGTGAAAGCTCGGTAGCCATTGGGACTTGATACTTCACGTGTACAGTTGCCTTCCTCATGTGTACGACTAACATAAAGAAGAAGAGGATGGAGAAGATGAGGTCGGGGAGAGAAGCCGTGTTTAATGCTGGAATCTCATGATTTCTACTGCGATAGAACTTCATTTTGTATCTCCTTTCTTTACGTCGTTACTGTTAGAAGCCACATATACCTCCGTAATTCGAATGGGTACTTCGTCAGCAATCTGCGTTTGTTGCTCATTACTACACAGGTCGAACTCCTTACCAAAGAGGTTCATTGACTTTTGGTTACGGATAGTGTTATAAGCCGCTACTAACTGATTTTGTACGTGGAGATAAGTATCGTATGAGGCGTTGCGGTCGCTTTGTAATTGGATAAGGTGGCCCTTACCAGCCGACTCAACAAGCTGCATCGTACGCTGCTTAATCTCATTCATCGAGGCAGGTTTACCATCAAGTGTCACTTGATTCTCGGCATTGATAGCGATACGTATGACCCGCTTGCTGTCTACTGCAGCTGGTGGAGTCTTCGTCTTGTCGATAGCAGCCAGTCTACGTGACACCCCTTTGTCGAGGTCCATAGAGGAGGCAACGAGAAAGAGAATCAACAGCATAAACGAAATGTCAGCTGTTGATGTGGTGTTTAAGCCAGGAACTTTCCTCCGTTCTTTCTTTCGAAACATCATTTCATACGTTCCTTTCTGTAATAACGAGTGGCCCCAAAGACGACAACTCCTGCTGCAAGGACAAGAAGAAGGAGTGAGCTGTTGACAAACATATCAGTCATTCGAAGCCAAAAGCCGTCTGTGAAGTTCTGTCCATTGACTATCATCGCTTGCGTTGAACCAAAGATAAAAGTCAAGACGAGGATGAGAGCGGTCACACCGTATGTCGTATAAGTAATCTTTCGTGCAGGAATACCATTCGTAACTCCTTCACTTCGGTTAGCTCGTTGTATGCCACGGACTACAGCAAAGACGGAGGCTAACGTGGTGAGAGCGAGTAATCCCCACATAAAACCAAGTAATACGTCGGTAAGCATAGGTGCATTGAAAGCCGTGTTATCGGCAAAAGGCATGTCATATCCAATGAGATAGAACGCTAAAAAGACGATGACTGACAAGGCTACTATGACATAGAGGATGCGTTGTGATATGCGTTCCTCGTCCATCTTTGCTATTCCTTTTATTTTCTTCATATTACTCTATGTTGTACATAACGAATAATTAGGATATTCATGTTTCTATTCGCCCAACTTAAATAAGTTCTCGGAGACATCCTGATGTCCTTTTCTCTCTTTCTGATGGAAGTCTGATACATCGGTAATCATACAGAGGATGAGTTGAGGAGAACGCTCTTGAGTGATAGCGAGTTACATGAATAATAAATTATCAATTACGTTTCAATTTATATTTCATTATCGAATCTAATAATGAAATGGCTGATTCCTCCATTTGAGCTGTGATATGTTCAATCTTAGAGAGGATGTAATTGTAGAATACTTGTAGTACAAGGGCAACGATGATACCGAAGATGGTCGTAATCAAAGCCACCTTCATACCTGCTGCTACAATTGTAGGACTAATGTCGCCAGCCTCTTGAATTTGGTCGAAAGCCATGACCATACCGATAACTGTTCCAAGGAATCCAAGTGAAGGAGCCATTGCGATGAAGAGTGTAATCCATGAACAACCCTTTTCAAGGTTGGCACTTTGAACACTACCGTAGGAGGTCACGCTGCGTTCGATGTTCTCTATAGAATCGTCGATACGGAGTAGTCCCTGATAACAGATGGAGGCCACCGGACCACGTGTGTCTCGGCTCAATTCCTTGGCTTGCTCAATCTCGCCTGCATCAATCATATCTTCGAGCTTTCCAACAAATCGTTTGGCATCTATCTCAGAAAGACTAAGGTAGATGATGCGCTCTATACAGAACGCTAAACCCAATACTAATGCTAATGCTACCAGCGACATAAAGCCCGCATTACCCTCGATAAACTTCCTTTTCAACGACTGATGGAAACCCGCATCCTTTGCTGCTGGGGTCTTTGCGGTCGTAGTGTCTGCCACACCAGTCTCATTCAAAGCATCGTCAGAGAGCGTGTCAGCTGTAGCAACCGTCGCTGTTTTTGTTGGTTCTTGAGCGATAACAATGGTCGAACAAGTGAATGCAAGAATTGTTATGAATGAAAACAACGCTATTAATTTCTTCATAATTGTATAACCTGTAGTGGTTCTCCTTATTATAATAAAGGCATTGCTGCCCCTGTTTATGAGAGGTTCCAGCCTTGAAAAGAGGAGGTTGAATAGTCTCTCTGATTGTCTGCGCAAAGGTATATAAAATTGTAATAACAGCCAAATCTTTGTACTTGAAAAGACTCAAAACCGTTACATCTAAGTGTTTCTGACGTTGGATAGCTTATTCGTCGAACTTTTTAAGGGAATAGGATATTAGTTTGTCATGTCAAGAAAGCGGTGATGAAGCTCAGAAGATGCCATCTATTTTAGTCATAGCTATGGAAAACCTGTTTGTTATTGGTATTATGTAAGGACAAACAGGTTTTCATGTTACGCTAATGTCGTCAGTCGTTATTTCTTGTCATCAGATATAGTTGCGTTGTGTTCTTCGGCTTTTTGTGCCTCTTTATTAGCTTCTAATGCATTCTTTTTACGGTGATATTGCATGACTTTCTTGCCAAACAATGCCGCCATTGAGTCAGCTGAAAGATAGCGCATAGAGCCAGAGTCGAAGCCAACAGAGTCCTGTGGGATGCGGTGCCCTTGCTCATCAACGGTATCTTTATAGATGTATAGTCTGCCATTGAAGATATGCCAGCTTGTATAAACCGTCACCTTCGGGTATTCAACAGGGCTTTCATCTTCCAAGGAGTTGGCTTTCATGACATAACCCACGGGTGAAGCCTGGTTATAACTCTTCAGAGTAAAGCCATACTCACGTGGGATAAACAACGCAGCCTTCATGGAGTCGCTCATTCCTGCTAATATCTCTTCCTCCGTTTTGGTAGGGTTTGGCTTTAACTTAGGCAATACTTGGAATGTCCATGTACCTTTCATCTGTTCGAGATCAATCACCATTTCAGCCTCGAGAGGGTCTATGGGATTAGGAACAATTGCCAGAGCATCACCAATCTGAGGTGTGCCATAAACCATGCCATTGCGCTTTGCCGTTACAATGTCAAACTTTATGGGGTCGCCTCCCTCGTTAGGTAAGAGAACAATCACTGAGTCAGAACAGCCATCACATGCCAATCCATAGCGTGTACTGTCTCCTTTCAATTGTACCTCGACGTCTATAGCACCATGATCGCCAGTCGATACTTGGTTATAACATGCCGTGAGAAGGAACAGTACAGAGCTTAAGAGAGGAAAAAACAATTTCTTCATGTATTTACTTTTAGACTGCAAAGATAGTCAATTATTGCAAAAAATATTAGTAGTCAGCCGTTTTTTGGAAATTTTTATCTAATTTTGCAAGTCAGATTGCAAGTGGTAATCTCTTCAATTAGATAATTATTGAAACATATATGGGAAAGAAAATTGAGTTCAGTCTCATTTATCGAGACATGTGGCAGAGCTCTGGTAAGTTCCAGCCACGTAAGGATGAGTTAGTTCGTATCGCACCAGTCTTCGTTGAGATGGGCTGTTTTGCACGTGTAGAGACCAATGGTGGTGCATTTGAGCAAGTTAATCTTTTAGCTGGTGAGAACCCAAACGAGTCTGTACGTGCCTACACCAAGATTCTGCATGAAGCTGGTATCAAGACGCACATGCTTGACCGCGGTCTGAACGCATTGCGTATGTATCCTGTACCTGATGATGTTCGTGCGATGATGTATCGTGTAAAGCATGCACAGGGTGTGGATATCACTCGTCTCTTCGATGGTCTGAACGACATTCGTAATATAGCTCCTGCATTGAAGTGGGCTAAGGAAGCAGGTATGACTCCACAGGGTACACTCTGTATTACTACCTCTCCTGTTCATACAATTGAGTACTACTGCAAGTTAGCCGACGAGGAGATTGCAGCTGGTGCAGAGGAGCTTTGTTTGAAGGATATGGCTGGTATTGGTCAGCCAGCATTCCTTGGTGAGTTGACACGTCGTATTAAGGAGAAGCATCCAGACGTTATTCTTGAGTATCATGGCCACTCTGGTCCAGGTTTGTCAATGGCTTCTATGCTTGAGGTAGCCAAGAACGGTATCGACATCCTTGATGTTGCTATTGAGCCACTGTCATGGGGTAAGGTGCATCCAGACGTTATCTCTGTACAAAGCATGTTGAAGAACGCTGGTTTCGACGTACCAGAAATCAACATGGATGCCTACATGAAGGCTCGTGCTATGACTCAGGAGTTTATTGATGAGTGGTTAGGTTATTTCATCAATCCACAGAATAAGATCATGAGTTCACTGCTTCTTGAGTGTGGTCTACCTGGTGGTATGATGGGATCTATGATGGCCGACCTCGGTGGTATCCGTTCAACGATTAACAATCTACGTAAGAAGAAGGGCGAGCCAGAGCTTTCAGTAGATGATATGCTCGTTAAGTTATTCGATGAGGTAGCATACGTATGGCCACGTGTTGGTTATCCTCCATTGGTAACTCCATTCTCACAATACACTAAGAACATCGCTCTTATGAACCTTCTCACCCTTGAGCAGGGTAAGGGACGCTTCGTAATGATGGACGATTCTATGTGGGGTATGATTCTTGGTAAGAGTGGTCGTGTTCCTGGTGAGATATGTCAGGAGTTGAAAGACCTTGCTAAGCAGAAAGGTTTCGAGTTCACTGATGCTGACCCACACACACTTCTTCCTAACGCTCTCGACGACTTCCGCAAGGAAATGGACGAGAACGGATGGGATTACGGACAGGATGATGAGGAGCTCTTCGAGTTGGCTATGCACCCAGAGCAGTATCGTAACTACAAGAGCGGACAGGCTAAGAAGAACTTCTTGGCCGACCTTCAGGCTGCAAAGGATGCTAAACTCGGTGCAAAGGTAAGTCCTGAAGAGGCTGCAGCGTTCAAGCATGCTAAGGCAGACGCCATCGTTTCTCCTGTTAAGGGACAGCTCTTCTGGGAGTTCCAGGGTGATGGTGAGGCTGCTCCAGCCATCGAACCATTCATTGGTAAGGAATATAAGGAAGGCGAAGCATTCTGTTATGTTCAGGCTCCATGGGGTGAGTTCGTAACTGTTCCTGCTGCCCTCGGTGGTAAGTTGGTTGAAATCAACGCTAAGCAGGGTGCTAAGGTTAATAAGGGCGACGTTATTGCTTACATCGAAAGAGAGCACGACGCATAAAGAAACAATATCATAATGACTGAGCTACGGTTCTTCGTTCATGGCGGCACGAGCTGTCTGAGTGGGGAGGCGTGGCTCTTTTTTGTTGTATGGACTATCAAGCAATCATTCAGAAGTATTATCCAGAGGATAATGAGTTGCGTCATATCCTCCTTGTTCATAGTCGTTCTGTAGCAGATAAGGCACTTGCCATAGCCGACCAACACCCTGAACTCTCCCTCGATAAACAGTTTCTTGAGGAGGCTGCCATGCTACATGATATCGGTATTATCCGTTGTAATGCACCTGGTATACAGTGCTTTGGTACCGAGCCTTACATCTGTCATGGGCGTATCGGTGCTGAAATGTTACGTGCCGAGGGCTTCCCTCGTCATGCTCGTGTCTGTGAACGACATACGGGGGCGGGGATTACTCGTAGTCAGATTATAGCTCAACAGCTTCCTTTACCAGCCCAAGACTTCTTACCAGAAACGATGGAAGAAAAAGTTATCTGTTATGCTGATAAGTTCTTCTCAAAGACTCATCTTGATAAAGAAAAGACTGTTGAACAAGCTATTGCGAGTCTTTCTAAGTTTGGAGAAGAGGGAGTTGAACGCTTTCGAGAGTGGGTCAAGATGTTCTAAAACAGTTTTTGACCGCCTCTTAGAGTCATTCCATGCAGGGAAAATAGCAGTTGTTTCGTCTATGACCTACGCTTATTCAGCTGATTTAATATACGCATAATAGTTTTAATCATTATTTCTTTGTACTTTTGTAGTATGATAAGAAAGAATCCATATACAGAGGAGAAATATAATCATTATCGGGTGACAGAGTCGGCTCCGTTGCTTGAGTGGCTACTTGCTAATCTTAAGGAAAGTAAGAGTAAGGTGAAGGCTACACTACAGAACCGTGGTATCAAGGTGAACGGTAAGTGTGTTACGCAGTTCGACCATCCGTTGAAAGTAGGCGACAAGATTTCTGTCAGTAAAAGTAAGAAGAACGACCTCTTCCGCAGCCGCTACGTTAAAATCGTCTACGAAGACCGTTTCTTGGTTGTAATAGAGAAGAATATCGGTATTCTTTCGATGGCTGCTGGCCACTCTTCATTGAATGTGAAGACAGTTCTCGACGACTATTTTCATAAGACAAAACAGAAGTGTTCGGCGCATGTAGTCCATCGTCTCGACCGTGACACATCAGGACTGATGATCTATGCTAAGGATATCCAGACAGAGCAACTACTGGAACATGACTGGCATAACATTGTCTACGATCGTCGTTACGTTGCTGTAGTCAGTGGCGAGATGGAGCAGGATGAGGGCACGATAGCCAATTGGTTGAAGGATAATAAGTCCTATGTCACTTATAGCTCACCAGTAGATAATGGGGGAAAGTATGCTGTGACACATTTCCATGTGCTCGATCGCACAGTCTCACACAGTCTTGTAGAATATCGATTGGAGACTGGACGTAAGAATCAGATACGTGTTCATTCTGCCGATATGGGTCATCCTGTGTGTGGCGACGTTAAGTATGGTAACGGAGACGATCCTCTTCATCGTCTCTGTCTACATGCCTACGTACTCTGTTTCTACCATCCTATCACCCATCAACGTATGGAGTTCGAGACGCCAGTACCTGCTATGTTCAGACACTTGTTCAAATAAAGCATGCTTGAATGGAGAATTTACAGTATTTCATAGCCCTCCTTGCCGTATTAGTTATCGGTCTTATCCTTATTAAGAAGATAACTGGTTGCATCTTTCGCATCGTTATTACGCTTGCAATTCTTGCTTTTGCCTATTGGGCTTTGACTGGTTCACACGTCCTTTAGACAGTCAGTAAGGAATTATTTACGTGAGAAGAAATATTTTTTCTCACGTAAATAATTATTTTTTTCATGAAAGTAAATCTTTTCTTTCATGAAAATAATTCCTTTGCCGAGCCCATTTAGCCTCGACTCTTCTGTCTTTTATTAATATAATAAGGTGAGGTAGCTGTGGAGTAAAGGCCTACCTCCTTAGCTTGTTATGCCTTTTAGTGATTGGTTTATAGGTAGTTATCTTTCTACTTAATACTTATTAAACGCAAAAAGCCCTGTTCCTTTTTGTCTTATAGATAGTAAGCAAAGGGGAACAGGGCTTAGTTTTTTAGTCTTGTTATATGTTGGTTATTTAGCCATAGAAGGGTAGAGTACGAACGCGAAACTTGTTGGCTTAACTGGTACACGATACTTCTCAGCAACGCCAGGACCACATGTAGCAGTACCAACACCACTCTGGTTAGCATCTAAGTGTACGGTTAGCAGACCATCACGTGAGAGTTGGTTGATATGCGTTGCACGGTCGATAACACTGTCAGAGAATGGAGTCACAGAGAATTGGAATGGTGTCTTTGCGGCTACCATAAGGCGGTTACGTGTGTCAGAGAGCGACATCCAGCGCACATCAGTGCGATTACCCGTTGCTTGTGGCTTCACATAATAGTGGAACATAGCCTCAGCTGTCGTCTTGTAGTGCCCAATCAATCCAGCTTCCTTACGGTCGTTATAAGTCTCAATATCGCCACGACCATTGTATTCAACCTTGCCGAACGTGTCCTTTACACGGAAGGTAAGACCGATGCGAGCAAGCGACTTGACGACAGCAGTATCTGGCGTGAAGTCTACCTTCACGGCTAATGCACCGTTCTTCTGTGGTTGATAGGTGAAGACTGCCTTACCGATTATGTTGCCATTCTTGCCTATCACGTCAGTTTCAGCACGTGTTATGTCTTTACTTCTACTAATCTTTGTAACTTTCTGACTGATAGAGTCGATGCCATCCTTACGCCAAACTCTTACGCCATGTTGGTCGCGACCATCGTTATCGGTGGCTGGTCGGTATAGACTTAGGCTCAATGGAGTATCGAGGAACTCTTGGTTGCCACTCTTTAAGGAGGTCAACTCGCCCGTTGTCTCATCTACTTTGTAGGTCATGCGCTGCTTCTCACGTGGGAGGAAGGCGGTGCAGTCATTAGCTTTCTTCAGTACAAACTGGTCATAGGCCACTACGTCATTCTTCGTGATGATAAGTGCATCGCTGACAGGCTGCCATGCAAGATTGAGATAGAGTTCCTTCTGTGTGCCAGTAGCAACAGATGGCAGCATGATTGTCGTTGACTCGTGTGGCGCACAGTCTACGTGTTGTGTACCCTTTGAAACGATATTACCGTTTTCATCTACAACCTGCCAGTTAAGTTGATATTCATTCAGATTGGTGAAATCAAACCAGTTCTTAACCTTTATCGTAATCCCTTTCTCGGTTGAAACGAGCTTAGACTTGATGTTCTGATAGATTTTCTTTACCTCAGAGAGATGTGGGTGAGGGGTGCGGTCGGCAGCGATAAGACCATTAGTACAGAAATTGTCAAAGCTTGGTACGTCCTTTGGACCGTAGTCACCACCGTAGCTCCAGTACCAGTTGCCGTACTTGTCTACCTCACGGAACGACTGGTCGACCCAGTCCCAAATACTTCCACCCTGTAAGATAGGCTCCGACTCGATTAAGTCCCAGTAGTCCTTCATACCTCCACAGCTGTTACCCATCGCGTGAAGATACTCGCACATGATGTAAGGACGTGTTATATCGGTTCGTTTTGCGTATGCTTTCATGTGGTCGAGGGACTGATACATAGGACAATAGATGTCTGTATTGAAATTCTCCTCAGCTCGCTCATACTGAATAAGACGTGTCTTATCAGCATTCTTCAGCCAGCGGTAGGTGTTTTCAAAGTTCACTCCGTTGCCAGCCTCATTACCCAATGACCAGATGATGATACTTGGATGATTCTTAGAACGCTCATACATGCGACGTGTTCTGTCCATGTGAGCCTTCAACCAAGTACTGTCTTTTGCCAAAGACTCCTTACCATAGCCCATTCCATGAGACTCGATATTGGCCTCGTCGATGACATACAAGCCGTATTTATCACATAGTTGGTACCAATAAGCATCGTTAGGATAGTGCGAACAGCGCACGAGGTTGATGTTATTCTGCTTCATCAAGCGAATGTCCTGTTCCATGAGTTCCTTGCTCACGGTGCGTCCCAACTGTGAATGTTCATGTCTATTAGCACCCTTCACGAGGATAGGTGTACCGTTCACGCACAGTTGTTTGTTCTTAATCTCAATCGTTCTGAAGCCCACCTTACTGCCAGTTTGCTCGGTGATATTGCCGTTCTGGTCTTTTAATGTAATAAGTAAGGTGTAGAGGTTAGGGTGTTCAGCACTCCAAGCAGCAACGTTCTGAACAGTTTTTGGGGTGAAATCCACCATTTCATCGTTGTTCTTTCCATTGACAGCCATGTCCTCTGAGAGTACAGTATTGCCTTTTTCGTCAGTCAGAACATAGCTTATAGTACCATTGCCAGCCCCCTTAATATTAGTAGAAAGGCTGAAATTACCCTTGAAAGAACCATTATCTTGCTTGTCAACACCTGCTGCTACGTTGTAATCAGCAATATACTGGGTTGGAGTAGCATAGAGATAAACATCCTGTTCGATACCACTTATGCGCCAATAGTCCTGACATTCGAGGTAAGAACCTGCTGCCCAACGATAGACCTCCATAGCAATAGTGTTCTCTCCATCGTGCAGATACTTTGTAATATCCCATTCTGACGGCATCTTTGCACCCATGTTATAACCAACGTAAGTGCCGTTAATCCACAGATAGAAGAACGACTTAACACCCTCACAACAAAGGACTATGCGGCGACCCTTCCATGTTGAAGGGATAGTAAATGTACGTCGGTAGGAGCCAACTTCGTTTTGTGCGTATGGAACGAGGGGAGGGTTCTTCTTAAACTGGAAGAGTTTATCATCAAATTCGTAGGTTTCATTGACATAGATAGGCAGTCCATAGCCCTGACGCTCCCAGTTTCCTGGTACGTTAATGTCGTTCCAACCCTGCACGGCAAAGTCGTTTTGGAAGAAATCCTTTGGTCTTTTATCTGGATTCTTGGTCCAATGGAATTTCCATTTGCCGTTGAGTGTCATGTAATAAGCCGACTGCTCATATCCACCTGGTTGTTGTAACTTTTCAACAGAACTGTATGGTAGGACGTAGGCATGCGGTTCCACCTTATTTAAACCTGTTGTGTACTGACTCTGCCACTCTGGGTAAGTGGTCTGTGCAGACATGCACAGTGGAGTAAACGCTCCAATGAGGAGTGCATAAAGTTTGTTCATGTTTATGTTAGGAATGTGTTTGTTTTCTGTTGATTTAGTCGAGTCCCAGCAAAGAGACCACTCTCTAAATACCCTATTTAGAAAGTGTTATCTCCTTGTCGTGGATGGTGTAATGGAAAGAAATGGTATAAGAAAGTCCGTCTAAGACGTTTTCTATATCCTTATTCCTCTTAATCACACCTGTATAAGTCTTTTTGTGGTCTAACTTAGAGTCTATGGTTATCTTGTAGTCATAGAGCTGCTCGAGGATACGAGCAATCTCTTTGAGTTGCATGTTATTGAACGGTATCATGTTATCACGCCATACTGCGTCAGCAAGGGCGTAGCTGTCTTCTTTCGTGATAGTCTTAGAGTCTTTGCTAATCGTAGCTTTTTGGTTAGGGTGAAGGATAACTTTTCCCTCGCCATTATGCCCAGTCACCTCAAGTTTACCTTCTATCAAGCTGATAACATCTTTACCTTTAGCCCCTTGGTCTTTGAAATTGAAGGTTGTTCCTAACACCTTTGCAGACGAAGCCTCACTACTAACAATAAATGGTTTTGCGGCATTCTTTGTGACATGGAACAAGGCTTCGCCTTTCAAGTTTACCTTTCTTTCGTTGCCTTCAAAGCTCTCAGCATAGCTAATGGTAGCCCCTTTGTTGAGCCATACAGTTGAACTATCAGGTAAGACAACCTTCTTCACTTCGTTCAAAGCAGCGACAGTGATCGTTTCGGTGGACTGACGAAGATAAGCAAAAAGTCCTCCTCCAATCAAAAGAACTGCTACTATCATCGCTGCAGCATAACGGAAGAAATGTAATCTATTGTTTTTTATTGTATGTTCCTCGTGCTTATCAATCTGAGCAAATAATCTGTTCTCAGCCTCTTCGACCTTCTGTGGGGTGGCAACAGAGCTATTCCTTCCTAAATGGAATGCCAACTCCATCTCGAAGAGTTCCTTTTGATTCTCCTCCGAGTCTGCCAACCACTGGGCTAACTGCTCCATCTCTTTGGCCGTTGCCTTGCCAATAAGATAGTCTTTGATGGTTTTGTTGTTTATTTTATTCATTCTTTTTCTCTTTCAAATGAGGCTTGTTGCCTTTAAACTTTGGTCGGTAGTTTTCCAACCAGTCATTGTTATAACAACCTAAAAGCCCTTTTTACGTAATAGTAAATAATAAAAAATGTTATAGAAGTTACTGTTTTGTAAGTTTGAATACGTGTTTACCATAGTGTTTCCATTGTTAATGTGGATTTCTTTTCATGATGAAAAATATTTTTCTTCACGACAAAAAATATTTTTCTTCACGACAAAAAATATTTTTTTTCATGAAAATAATTTCAGCAAGAAGATGTTCTCTCCTACGATAAAGACTTTATGAATGACGTTTCAGCCTTGCTCTTAGCGTCTTCACAGCCTTGTAAAGATGCACTTCAACCGTTCGGATTGAGATACCTAACTGTTCTGCAATCTCCTTATTCTTCTTGTCATGCTGATAACTCAGTATGAAGACCTCACGACATTTGGCTGGTAGTTCTCCGATAGCATCATTGATTTGCTTCCTTGTCTCCAACCCCTCGATATAATTCATCACGTCGTTCGTTTCTGGATTATAGTAGTCTAACTTGAACTGAGTAACCTTCTTTACGCTATCAGCATGATTATTGACAACGGTGCGATGCTTAATGACGTTAAGGGCCTTGGTATAGACGATACGATATAAGAAGGCTTTAATATGGCTTTCATCGTCAATATCCTCCTTGCGCTTCCATAGTTCCATAAAGGCTTCTTGTACAATATCCTCTGCCTCATCATCTTGTACAAGACGAGTAGCATAGAAGGAGAGCGAAGGATATAGTGCTCTAAATATCTGTCGAAACCTTTGTTCTGGTAATGTCATTGTTTATTCTTTAACCCTACTTAGTCTGTTTTAGTCCTGTCAACAGTTACCTCTTTGCGATAGTCATAGCAGGAGAATTCTAATAATTATGAACAAAGATACACTATTTATGCTTGTTAAGACGAATGAACGGGTTAATTTATGTGAAATGGGAGCATGTCAACCTTATTAAATAAAGATAATTGACTATCTTTGTGTATGTAAACTTGATGTTTTGTTAGTGTAATGTAATATTAATACTATTTGAACTGATTTACATGGTGATAGTTAGTCGTCTGAAAGTATTACTTTCCCTCAGAGTGATTATGTGTGCCTTTCTCTTGTTGATAGGTGTACATAGTGGTTCTGCGCAGGTGTCACTAACAACAAACCAAACCAACTTAAAGACAGTTATTCAGCGTATAAAATCGAAGACAAAATATCGTTTCTTTTATGATGATGAACTGAAAAAGCATAAAGTTAATGCTGTTTCTATCAGTAATTTATCTATTGAGTTTGTTTTAGACAGGCTTTTTGAGGGTACAGGGATAACGTATAAAATAATTGATAACGTCATTTATTTAAAGAAAGAAAAACGACCCGTTCAAAGTATAGAAACTAAAGAAAAGGGGACAACAGTGCGTCAGCATGTAGAAAAACCATTTGTTGCTCCTACGATATACACTTACTATGGTCAGATACAAGACATATCGGGAAACCCACTCATCGGTGCTACTGTAATGATAAAAGGCAGTTCTAAGGTGAGTACGGTATCTGATTTAGAAGGTAAGTTTGTACTTAAAACAGAACGTCCAAGTCCTGTGTTGATGATTTCTTGCATAGGTTTTGAAACGATAGAGAAGCGTGCTGAGAGTCGAGAAAACCAACTCTTTGTCTTAAAGGAGAGCCTTTATGAATTAGACAATATCTTTGTGACTGCCTTGGGTATAAGCCGTTCTCGCCCTGCGCTGAACTACAATGTCAAGCAGATGGACGGTGAAGACCTTAATAAAGTGAAGACAGCTAACTTTGTTAATGCCTTAGCAGGAAGGGTCGCCGGTGTGTTTGTTAACGAGTCAGCAGCAGGAATGGGTGGTGCGGCAAGGGTTGTCATGCGTGGCCCAAAGTCTTTGGCACAGAGCAACCAGCCCCTTTATGTAGTCGATGGTATCCCTATCAACAATCGAAGTAATGACGATATAAAGAGTGGTATCTACTCTTTACAGCCCAGTTCAGAAGGTATATCGGACATCAATCCAGATGATGTGGAAAGTGTGTCCGTACTTAGCGGTGCAGCTGCAGCGGCTCTTTATGGGTCGGCAGCAGCGCAAGGAGCGGTGATGATAAAGACAAAGTCGGGTAGAGTAGGGAAGACCTCTGTAGAGCTTTCTACAAGTACTCAGTTCCTTTCGCCCTTTGTCTTACCTGCATTTCAGAATGAGTATGGCAACAGAAGTAATGAGATGAAGTCATGGGGGACGAAGCGTCTCTCACAAAAGGAGGATTACACACCTAACGACTTCTTCCGAACTGGATTGAACCAAACCCATAATGTTGCTCTGACAGCAGGTACTGAGCGTAATCAAGTATATCTGTCATTGGGTTCGACCACTGTACATGGCATTATACCGAACAATGATTTCCACCGGTATAACTTCTCGTTTAAGAACGTGTTTTCAACCTTCCGTGATAAGTTGAGGCTTACCTTCTCTTTTAAGTATATTCGAGAAAATGATAAGAACATGTTGGCTCAAGGACAGTATTTCAACCCTCTCACCTCAGTTTATCTCTTTCCACGTGGTGAAAGCTTTGATGCTGTGAAATCATTTGAGGTGTTTGATGTTGCACGTAATGTCTATCTGCAGAATTGGAGCTATGGAGATGACCTAAAGATGCAGAACCCCTATTGGGTTGCCAATCGTATGGTGAAGACGACAAAGCGTAATCGTTACCTCACAGACCTTAGCTTAAAGTATGATGTAACAAGGGATTTCTCACTTGAAGGAAGACTCCGTTGGGATGAAGCTATCAATAAGTTAGAAGACAAACGATATGCTTCAACACTTGACATCTTCACTCATTCGCCCTACGGATATTATAGTTATAGTAGGGCGAACGACCGCTCTATCTATGCAGACATGATGGCCAACATCTCAAAACGGTGGACCAATCTATCGTTTATAGCCAATATTGGTAGTGCTTTCACCCATACATCCTATGATATAACAGGTTTTCAAGGTGGATTGAAACCACCATCAAACCTCTTCACACCCAATGCCATTGATTATAGTAGAGTGTCGGGCGACAACCGTCCTATCTTCGATTTGACTCGACACGCAATCCATTCCGTACTCGGCAGTGTAGAGTTAGGATGGCAGGAGAAAGTCTATCTGACTGTGACGGGACGTAATGACTGGGACTCATCACTAAGTAATACAGCACAACAATCCTTCTTCTATCCCTCAGTGGGTATGTCGGCTATCCTCTCAAAAATGCTGAAACTCCCAGAGTTCGTTGATTTCTTGAAATTCAGAACATCGTGGGCTTCAGTTGGTTCAGCCATCTCACCTAATATATCTTCAGCTTGGCGATATGAGTATATACCCTCAACAGGTACGTATCATACAGTCACCTATAAGTTTCCAGACAATTTCTATCCAGAGCGTACGAACTCCTTAGAGGCGGGCGTGACCGCAACCCTGTTTAAAGAAGCACTGTCTGTGAAGTTTACGCTTTACCAGTCAAATACAAAGAATCAGACCTTCTTGCGGCAAATCACACTTGGTGGTGCTTATAACCGTGAGTATATACAGGCAGGAAACGTGCGGAACAGAGGATTAGAACTTACTGTTGGTTATAATAAGAAATGGACTGATAGTCGCTGGTCTGTGAACATGAGTTACAGTATGAACCATAATCGGATAGTCAGATTACTTGATAATCCAAACGAGACACTGCGACAAGGCGGACTAAATGGATGTGAAGTTATCTTGACACAAGGTGGGACAATGGGCGACCTCTATACATTTACAGGTTTTAAGCGCAATCAGCAAGGTGACATCCAAGTCAATGCTGACGGACAGGTGATGCAGATAGAGCTACCCACACCACGTTTAGTAGGCTCTGTCTTACCGAAAGCTCACCTTGGACTGAACAATACTTTCTCATGGAAAGGCTTAGAGTGTAGACTGCTGATAACAGCCCGCTTGGGGGGAGTCTGCGTCTCACAGACACAAGCCTTTATGGATTCGTATGGCGTGTCACAGAAGACTGCAGTGCAAAGAGACAATGGTGGTGTAGTTGTTGGCAGTCAGTATGTTCCGACAGAAAGGTATTATACTGTCGTGGGAGGTGAGACGCCTATTTGGGATGAGTATGTTTATGATGCTTCTAATGCCCGAATAAAGGAAGCCTACCTTAGTTACACCTTCGACAAACTGATACGTGGAGCAAAGGTGTCAGTGGCTTTGACGGCCAGAAACCTTCTGATGTTGTATTGTAAAGCACCTTTTGATCCAGAGGCAACTCCCTCCACGGATATCTATTATCAAGGCTTCGATTATTTCATGCAGCCAAGTCAACGATCATTGGGATTTAGTATCAACGTAAAACTCTAAGGTTATGATGGTTAGTAGAAAGTTATTTCTCCTCTTCTTATGTTTACCAGCAATCTTCTCTTCATGTACGGGACGTTTTGTTGATATCAACCGTCCAGGTAGTAAACTGTCGCCAGATGAGTTAAAGCGGGACAACTATGCCGTCGGTTCCTTCCTTATTCAGATGCAGGGAGTGGCTTTTCCAGAGCAGGAGAATGCCTATCAGACGATGATAGACTTTGTGGGTAATTATTTGGGACGATACACAACCTACACGAAGGAATTGCCGAAGAACCATACACTCTTTAATGCCAGTAATGCGTGGTGTGCGTGGCCTGCATCATACGCTCCACCTATTGTGTCGGCCTTTAACGAGGTTGTTAAACTGAATGGTAAGGAGAATGTAACATACGCATGGGCTTTGATACTTCGTGCACAAGCTTTCCTGCGGTTTACAGATATCTATGGGCCCTTCCCGCTCAGTATGAATAATGGTAGTGACGAGGTCTATTCTTCTCAGCGTGACATCTATTTACAATTGATAAAAGACCTGAATGAAGCAACTACTCTTATCGATTCAGACACACATCTTGCGCAAGAACGAGAGACGTTGGCGTCCTACGACCTTGTCTATAAGGGTGATTTCAATCAATGGCGTAAGTTTGCTAATTCGCTCAAATTGCGTATTGCTGTGCGTATAAGTAGTGTAGAGCCTGTCATGGCACGCTCTTTGGCTGAACAAGCGGTGAGGGATGGCGTCATAGAAGAGAATGAAGACAACTGTACGATAAGTTATCATAAGTCGGGTTTATGGACTACTGCTGTCTCGTGGGGCGATAGTCGTATCTGTGCTGACATTGAGAGTTATATGACAGGATACAAAGATCCACGCATGAGTAAGTATTTCTTACAGCCAATCTCTACTGGTGCACGTAGATTTATAGGCTGTCGTGCGGGTGCTCCGATAGGGAGTAATGTTGTTGCGAAGCGACTTTACTCCACTGTTAATGTGTCTCAAACAACACCAGGGATATGGCTTATCGCCTCTGAAATGGCCTTTTGTAAAGCGGAAGGAGTCTTGCGAGGTTGGAATATGGGCGGAGGTACGGCCAAAGAATATTATGAAGAAGGTATCAGACGTTCGTTTAGTCAATGGGATGCAGATGGCGTTGCAACCTATCTAATGGATAATACGTCAACAGAAGCTAATTATATTGATGCTATAGGGGGCTATGGTGGAGACGCAGGAAAGGTCTCTACGATAACAATAAAATGGGATGATAACGCCACTATGGCTGAGAAGATGGAGCGGCTGATAACTCAGAAGTGGATAGCACTATACCCCAATGGGCAAGAGGCATGGAACGAGATTCGTCGTACGGGCTATCCTCATATTTTTGCTCTACCCCAGTCAACAAACGGCTATACGCTCTTGACGCCCAATAGAATACCCTTCGACAAGAATCAACAAATCTATAATCGACAAAACTATACCAGGGCTGTGGAGCTCTTAGGTGGTCCTGATGATTATGCAACACGCATGTGGTGGCAGAGATAACACCTTATAGTAGGTTAGGCAATGCCCCCCATGATACTATTCAACTGGTTCTTGTAGTGGAGTGGTGCCTTAGTACTTGGGATACGGAGGATTGACACACAAGGTGTAGAGGCTTATCTCGTATGTTACACAACATAAAACAGGAGATAGACTATCGTAGGAGAAGGAATGGCTGAAGCTTAAGAAAGAATAAGATAATCCTGTGTTAAATGACAGTCGAAGCCTTTAGAGACTCTGTGTTTTTTCCTTTACAACGTTTGGTAATCTCTGCTTTTATATTTACCTTTGTTCTTTGAACATAACAATCATATTATTACCAAATTATCTTTCGGCTATGGAGAAGAAATATTTTGCCCCTTCTGAACTGATTATAAATGCAGATGGGAGTGTATTCCACCTACATTTGAAACCAGAGGACCTTGCAGATAAGGTCATACTCGTTGGTGACCCAGGACGTGTGGCACTCGTTGCTTCACACTTTGAGAATATAGAATGTGAAGCATCCAACCGTGAGTTCCGTGCTATCACTGGTACTTTTCGTGGAAAAAGAATCACCGTCTTGAGTACGGGTATTGGTTGTGACAATATAGATATTGTAGTAAACGAACTCGATGCACTTGCTAACATCGACTTTAAGACACGTACTGAGAAAGAGACATTACGCCAGTTGACATTCGTGCGCATCGGTACTTGTGGTGGCCTGCAGCCTTATACACCTGTTGGAACCTACATTGCATCTGCCAAGAGTATTGGTTTTGACGGCTTGTTGAATTTCTATGCTGGTCGTAATCAGGCTTCTGACCTTACGTTTGAAGCTGAGTTTAAGAAGCAGGTGGGATGGGACTTGCAGATGGGTAACCCTTATGTGGCTTGTGCGGATAAGGAGTTATTGGATAGAATAGCGTCTGATGATATGGTGCGTGGCGTGACGATTGCATGTGGAGGCTTTTTTGGACCACAAGGGCGTGAACTTCGTCTACCATTGCAAGACCCTAAATTGAATGAAAAGATAGAAAACTTCTCTTATAACAATATGCAAGTAACTAACTTTGAAATGGAGTCTTCGGCTCTTGCTGGCCTTGCAACGCTCATGGGACACAAGGCTGTAACCGTCTGTATGGTTATTGCCAACCGCCTTGCTAAGGAAGCTAATGCAAGCTATAAGAATACGATAGATGGCTTGATAGAGAAGGTGTTGGAGAGAATATAAAACTCTTTATGAGGATAGTTACTTGGAATACTTTTGGTATTAGGACAGCTTTGCCAAATCTTCAGATGATGTTGAAAAGCTGTACTCCTGATGTCGTATGTTTACAAGAAACTAAAATAAGAGATGTATATGCCAATTTTGACTTTAATGGCTATCAACAGTATTGGAACGAGTCAACAGACTTTGCACATTTAGGTACTGCTCTTCTTTCAAAATCAAGTTCTCTCGTAGCTGTTACAAGTGATAACTTTGATGTGTATTACGACAAAGGTAATGTCATTGTTGCTGAGTTAAAGGAAACTTATGTTGTATGTGTTTATGTCCCTTACGCAGGGGCAATGGGTATAACAAGAGATAATAGACACTGTTGGTATAAGTGTTTTCAAAGTCTTATTCATCAATTACAGCAAAATAAACCATGTATTATATGTGGTGATTTCAATGTTGTACAACATGAAGAAGATACTTGGGATAAGGCTGCTATAAACACATCTTTGGCTTGTTTTACTGCTGAAGAACGTGTAGAAGTCGAAAAGTTTGTTCAGGAAGAACAGTTGGTAGATGTCTATCGTTATCTGTATTCAGATACTGAAAGTGAGGGATTTACTTATTTCCCATTTGGGGCTGAGTATAGAAAGAATAAGAAGGGGTATAGAATAGACTTGTTTCTCATTAGCAAACAATTAATCAATAAGGTTGTTGACTGCTATCCATTACAGGATGTAGAAGGCTCATGTAATGTCCCTCTCTTACTTGATATAGATATATAACAATAACAAAATGAATTCAAAGAGTATATTTTTATCTACTTCTGATACGGTGTGTTCTCTTGCCACTCAGCCTGGCGGGGCTATAGGAGTTATCCGTGTGAGTGGCGATGAGGCTATAGAAATAACGGATAAGGTCTTTCGTAGTGTACGTGGACGGCATTTGCTAAATGTAAAAGGGAATACCTTATATTATGGCGAAATCCTTGATAAGGAGGGAAATACCATTGATGATGTTCTGGTTAGTGTCTTCCGTGCTCCTCATAGCTATACGGGTGAGAACAGTACGGAGATATCTTGTCATGGTTCTGCTTATATTCTTAATCAGGTTGTTAAGGCACTTATTGATGCTGGATGTCGCCAGGCTCAACCAGGAGAGTACACCCAACGGGCCTATCTGAATGGTAAGATGGACCTTAGTCAGGCGGAAGCTGTTGCCGACCTCATTGCAGCTTCAAACCGTGCTACGCACAAGGTAGCATTGAGTCAACTTAAAGGTCATTTCAGTTCGGAGCTATCAATCCTGCGTGAACAGCTTTTGAAGATGACATCCTTGTTAGAGTTAGAGCTCGACTTCTCCGACCATGAGGAGCTTGAGTTTGCTGATCGAACAGAATTGAAAGCATTGGCAGAGACGATACATCAAAAGATTAGGACACTCACAGACTCCTTTGAAACAGGTAAAGCATTGAAGAAAGGTGTACCTGTAGCCATAGTTGGTAAGACGAATGTGGGTAAGTCGACCCTTTTGAATTGTCTCCTTCACGAAGAGAAAGCCATCGTGTCGAACATTCATGGTACGACTCGTGATGTCATAGAAGATACAACAGAAATAAAAGGAGTTACTTTTCGTTTTATAGATACGGCAGGCATACGCCATACTGACGACCAAATAGAGAAGTTAGGGATAGAACGTGCATATCAGAAGATGGATGAGGCTGCTATTGTCTTATGGGTTCTTGACGAGCAACCTACAGTAGAAGAATGTGCAGAGATGCAAGGTCTGACACGGGGGAAGCATTTGATTACTATCTTTAACAAAATTGATAATAAGGTAGTTGAGCCCAAGTTAGTAGGGGCAGGATTGCATACTGTCTATATCTCTGCAAAGTTAAAGCAGAATATAACAGCCTTAGAAGAAGCTATTTATCAAGCAGCTGATATCCCTGAGATAAACGAGAACAGTGTTATCATAACTTCAGCGCGTCATTACGAAGCATTAACTCATGCCGATGAGTCTATCCTAAGAGTGATAGAAGCACTTGATTTTGGACTTAGTGGCGACCTTGTTAGTGAGGACTTACGCATCTGCCTTTATCAACTTGCTGATATCACAGGTGGCCAGATTACCCCACATGAAGTACTTGGAAATATCTTCAAGCACTTTTGTATTGGTAAGTAAGGGCTTAAGATAGTTTACCCACGTTGCATCGTAACTCTTTTTTATTGAGAGATATAACCCTCTTGATCATAACCTTTACGCTCATGATGAATGAGGTCTATCAATTGTTGGATCTCTATTCTATCTGATTTAATATCTTTATAACGAGCATATTGTTCGTTATAACGCCTTGCTGAACCATAGCTTAACCGTGAGGAGATATCTTCTGGGATTAAGAGAGATGTGCGTCCTATGCCTAAATGCTTCTGAAACTCAGATAGGAATATATGAATACCAGCCAAATCAAAGTCGCCAAAGTGGATATATAGATTGGGAATAGATGCCAGCCATTCTCTGAGATCAGTTGATTGTGGATAGCGTGAGACGAACAGTACCTTTTGTGAAAGGCTGTGTTTATGTAGGTACTCATCGAAGAAGAGCCTTTGTTGACGTACTTTTCTGAAATTCTCCATGTTCTCAATTCCAATGATAGTTACATCTTCTGGAATTGTAAAAGTTCTCCAATCAGAAACAAATAAGAAACATCCTTCTTGCGGATTGATGATAAATGGCTCTTCATTTAATCGACATTCAATAGGCTCATACGTGTTCACTGGGAATCCAGGACACGAACGTACAGTCACGAGCTTAGAGTTTCCTGTCTCGCTTGCCATAGAACTTCTTGAGTCGAAATTATCGATATCTAAAATACGATAGTTCTCATCCTTGTCAATGAGAAACCTCTTTAATGCTTCGATGTTATTTGCACGATACGACTTTCTCGATCCATGTATAATGATTTGCAATAGACCTTCCTGAATAAGTTCTGTCAGTAGTCTATTGCTTATCCTTGAGCCTGCAACAGTCTCACCAGCTATCAACGCTTGTATAGATGCACTTATTGCCATAGTCTTTCGATGTTATATTCTCTTCAAGAGCTTCTCTACTTTCGTCTTTACACCATGCTTGCTTAGTAGGTAGGTGTACCGATAATCATACGGATTGTAGGATGTTGGCGAACTATTTATTAGATAGATATTACGTGAGTTGGCAAACTGTAAGATGCCTTTAATGTTGTTTGGATGTAGACGACCAATCTCATCCATCATACAATGGACGATGAAATCACCACTCTTGCGTGCCGCCTTCTTCTTGAAAACATTGATAAGCATGATGTTAACCATAGCTTTCACTAAGATATCTGTTCCGTCTGAACCAACGTTATTAATGCGTTCTACCCAGCTTGTGTCATTGTCGTTCTCCTTCACACGGAACTGTAGACGGAAGGCATCTCCCAATGAAACGATGTTACGATTAGGTTCGTTTTGCAACTGATGAGCTAAGCTTTTCAAGTAGTCTACAACCTTTCGGTTCACTTCATCACGATTATCACTTGAGAAGAGGTTCAGTTCTCCTATAGAGAGGGCGTTCTCTACGCAGTAATCATGGATTGATATAAGCAACTGCATAAGCTTGTCTGACGACTCATTTGCCCTTAATTCTATGCTTTTAATCACCCCTGCAAAGTTCTTCTCGACAAAGTCTCGATTGATGTCAAGGATTACTCCATCTACATCAGAACGACGTTTCATCAACGCTCCAACCTCTGTTGAGATACGACCTAAGATATCTTTGTAGTGTTCACTGGTACGTCTTCGGTACTCTTCTATCTTGTTGTTGTCGATAAACTCTTGTAAATCAACAGCTATCTGCATGTAATCATCATCAGTGACAGGCGTTGTATTGAAGTGAAAAGCATTCTGTGGCTTAAAGTTACGATTGAAGTTTACAATGGTTCCCTTTAATGTTTCAATAGCTTCTCGTTTCTGATTAATGGTGCCTCTCAGCTGACTTAACAGCTGTAAACAGTCTAAGTGAGTAGATTTCACCTTGTTATCAGCGAGATAGACAGTAGGTACTAAGTGTTCGTTCTCTATAACTTGATGATATTGGCTTAGTCCATCTCGTCTATGAGTGAGGTCTTTCTGGAAAGCCCTCTGTTGGTCTTCACATGCTTGCTTCTTCTTTTCTATGCGTATTCGCTTGTCTTCGTAACGTTGTTGCAACATAATAAGACGCTGTCCAATCTCCTTTATATTGTTTCTAATATCAGCTTCTTTAGAGAAGAGAGTCTCCACCGCATCTTCGTATTTAATAACGTCATTGCGGTCAGTTTCTATCTGTTGAAGTAGCTTGTTAAGCTCATCAAGTGCTTTGCGATATTCGTTTAGTAGTTTTATGTCTACTCCTTTGCCTTCAAGCTCAGCCCTTTGTTGTTTGTCGAGTTGAGTCTTTTGATTTTCAAACTCTTGATTATGCGCTTCTGCTTCAATCTTTTGTTGCTTTTGGAAAGCATGAAGCTCATTATTAAGTGCCCTTACATACCTATTGAAAGCAGTGTCGAGTTCTTTCAAGTCCTTTTCGTTCTTAGCATCATTCTTTGCTTGTCTTTCTTTCTCAACCTCAACTTTAAGAGTGGCATCATTGAATGCATGCATACGTAACTCTTGTTCGCTTGAAATTATTTCCTGCTCTTCCATCTCTAATTTATGCTGTTGGTTTTGCAGGTTCTGTCTCTTCGTTGGTATTTGTTCAGCTTCCACTCTAAGGCGAGTAGCATCCTGACGTAATGGTTTAAGTAGATTACCATATTTCTTCCCGAGTTTGGAAATATCCTCTTGAAGGGTTATAGGCAGTTGTGATAACTGTCTATTTAATAGCTGAAGTTGGTCTTCTAATTTCTTTTTCTCTGCCCGATACTCATCAGGAGTACGGTGAGTTGACTCAATGTTATCCAAGTTGAGTTTTACTCCAAATAGGTTGTCTGTTTTATTGTCTAAAGTTGGCTCAAGTCCTTGGGCATAGAGTATCCGTTCTTCATCTACAACTTTTCCAATTGTATCCTCCCATCCTTCAGCGTTCTCACATAACCAATGATAAAGCGAATCATCTAAATGTGACAGCAAGTCGTTGATTCTTGCAATCTCATTACGGCATATCGTGCGTTCGTCTTCCAATCGCTTTTGTTCCTGCAAAGAGGCCTGTTTCAATTCAGCCTCTTTCATTTCGAATTCGTTAGTCAGCTTTTCTATTTGAATTCTTACAGTTGTCTGCTGTGCCTCATTATCCTTTTCATTGATATCTAATTGTACCAGTTGTTCCTTCACTAACTTGATATCCTCCTCTTTAGGGTGCCATTGGCGCAGTTCTTTAAGTCTACTATCCGCCCTATGTTGCTCTGTAATAAGTGATTGAAGGCGTTCGTTAGACTCATGTATCCAAGTACGATACACGCTCATAACCTGGTTTCTACTCTTAGAACGCTCTTCTTCGTAGCGATTACGTTCTTGTTGTAGCTCTGTTTGCTTTGCATATAAAGTCTCCTTCTGCCCATTGATAAATGTTTGATGAGCATTTTCAAGTTTCTCTTTAGCGATGTTATATTTATCAGCTATCGAAGCATTCGTTTTGAGTAAATCGTCCAATAGCATTTGTTTCTCAGCCACCTCGTGCTTTAAAGACTTCTCACGAGCGTTAAGTGCAACCTTTTCTTTTATATTGATAGCATCAAAATACTTCCGCTTCTCAGCAATCTCTTTCAGTTTACTATTCTTCCCTCCAAGGTCTTGATTGAGAGTGTCTTTCTCCTTGTCATAGTCTGTTTTTAGTTCCTTCTGACGTCTACTCTCTTTCTCAATATTGTTTCTTACATCTACAAGTTTACTTTCTAATAGTGGTATCTGTTGTTCATCATCTGCTACAACATAGTTGAGCATGTGCCAGACATCAAGTAGTTGCTGGTCGAACGCAAGTATCTTACGGCCCTGTTCAGCTATTTTCAGTGCTTGTTGACGTACAGGATAGATTCCGTCACGCGTTTGTTGGAACCAACAGTCTATCTCATCGTATTCTCTTTCAAAGTCTGTTACCAGTCTTCTATACGTTTGTAAATCAATAGGATGGTCTTCGTCAGCCATTGATTGGATAATAGTATTCTTCACAAAGTCGGCATCCAGCTTCGTATTAAGGAATACATTCTGAATACTTCGAGGTATGTTCTGATAGTGAGCACTCTGTACTAAGGCATAGCGAGTAAACTTATGGTCATGCGTATTACCAAAGATAATATCCTTAAACATCACCCCAGAGTCGATTCTTGCCGACACACTCACATTCTTATCAATGCGTTCACGTATCTTCACCCAGTCGCTCAACACTTGTTTCCCATTGTCAATGAGCCACTCCCTTTGGTAGGGAGCATCAATAAACCGCCAAGAAGCACGTCCTTGGTATCGGTTGACTAATATGGTATATGCGCCATTGTCGCGCATTACCTCATAGAGGATATGCGAGTTAGATTGGCGGAAATAGAACTCATCAAACGACTTCTGGCCTTGTTGAATACCCAACTTATGTTTGTCGGCATTGTAGAAGAACAGAAGAGCCCTTAGTACTGTGCTCTTTCCAACACCCTGTGTTCCAGTGAAGTGCACGTTACCATCTACTGATATTTCAGCGTATGGAATATTCGCACTATTGATAAATATGATTCTATTCAGGTATTTCATCTTCGTTAGCTATTTGAATCATGTTAACCAATTCCTCGGCATAACGGAATGCAGAGGTAATCTTAAAAGTCTCATCTTGGATGTTGACACACTCAGCAAAGCCCATGTTTTGCATCTCTTGGAGTAGTTTGTTCACTATCTCTTGATTTGAACCTGCGCCATACTTCTTAAACAAGTGGTTGGCTTTCTCCTTTAGTTCGATGTCCAGACTGATTTGTTCTATCAGATGACCTTTGCGAAACTGGTAGCCAGCTGAGAATGCTTGATTGTAGCATTTAAGGAAGTCAAGATAGTCAAGCCACTTAGAGAAGCTCTCTAACTTTTGTTCTATCGCTTGCTTTCCTTCTCCTATACGAGAGAAGTAAAAGTACCCGTTGCCTTGTACTAATTGTAGACCAATCTCCTTAAAGTAGTCAGCATAGTCTTCAAAGTTCTCTTCCAGGTCATCATATAGATGTCGGATAGAGTTGTCAGCACTATCCACAGAGAGGAACTCTCCACGGATTAAACGTTCATATATTCGTTGAGTATTATTTCGCATATATAATAGGATATTCAATGTTTTGGTAAGTTGCGTATTCTCCTGTCAGTTTACATTCATCAGGATGTAGAATGACAAGTTGGCAAAATAGGGTCGCATGATCTTCTATCTCACGTTTTGTTGTGTAGTTATATCTGAGGATGAATTCAAATAGATTGTAGCTTGATGCTGCAAAGGCATTCCATACTTCAGTAGGGTCAATCTCTTTCAAAAGTTGTACTTGCTCTTGTAAGTCTTCCTGTGTCAGCGGTTCTGCTTCTATTCGTGACGTCTTCTGTATGCCGTTACGTTCTGCTATCCTTCTTAAAACCTGCCCTATCTCATCATTCTCTCTCAGTGCCTCCAATGAAAGACGTATCTTACTATATTGTCGAGACTCCATCCATAGTGGATTGTTGTCTTCTAATACTTGTGTTATATTAGTCTCTGTCTTGATGAGAAGTTGGTCTTTTAGATACTTTAATTTGCGTATCTTCTTGTATAGTTGGTTCTGTTGGTCTATTTGATTGATATAGACAATAATCTGCCTGTCTATCTCCATCAGTGCATGATAAGCTTCAACAAAATCGTGCCTCACGGTGCTACAGGTCTTAGCCATGTGTGGGTCATTGGCCATAATGAAGAAAGCTTGCTCGTTGTCCATTAGCTTCTCACATTCACGTATCATCGAACGAATACTATGGCTTTTCTCATCAAGGTGCTGTAGTTTCGTTTTCTTGTTGAGATAGTTGGGTTCTTGCTTATAGGTGTTGTCCATGTTTCGTTTCAAGTCCACCACATTCTTCAATGTCCTAAAGCCTGTTTTCTTCAAGAGTTGGCGCACACTATCTTGGTAACCAGCCCTTCTGTTTACGTTTGTCTCTTGTAGGAAGTAAGTGATATGTTCCTTTAGTGTGTTGATACATTCCTGTACGCTTAGCACACTTATCTCTTCGTTCACATTCAGAACCTCCTCGAAGAAATTAAGATAGTCGCTCTCTATTTCAAGAGAACTGCCTGTTTCTACCAGTACTCCATAGTCAATGAGCCTACTTAGTAACGTTTAAAAAATAACTTGGTATTTTTTGTCTCTCCATGAAACCTTGTAGTTCCATTTCGGTAGCTCTTCATCAAAGGTAATATGCCGTTGACAGACATCATCATAATTGCTATCCACACAACGAGAAGTGTCGTACTTCTTTCTGTTGATGTTGGTGAAGACACAAAGGCCGGATTTCGTTCTGGCCTCTGCGGCAAGTTCGCATGCCTGCTCAACGCTCTCGAAGGAAATACCACTCCATACTCTGGTGATTTGAGAGAAAAGCCTGTGTTCAATGGGGTTCCACTTCGACGTGTACGGGGGATAGTGCGCCACTATTATGTCAATATGGAGGTCTTCGGAAAGTTTGATCAGCTCTTGCTTGAAAAGCCTGCTGGAACTGCTGTTGGAACCTCACCGTCACAGAGCAA